>JBJHBY010000221.1:0-5786 GCA_050485745.1 Gammaproteobacteria bacterium
ATCCAGCTCAAGATCCAGCGCGAGGCGGTGAAGAAGGATACGGACGAATCGTCGAAAAAGCAGCTCGAGCTGCTGGACAAGGACATCGACAAGGTCGGCCGCGAATACGCCGACCTGGAGGAAATCTGGAAGGCGGAGAAAGCTGCCCTGCATGGCTCGCAGAAGGTGAAGGAAGACCTGGAGCAGGCGCGCCTGGAACTGGAGGCGGCTCGCCGCGCCAGCGACCTGACGCGGATGTCCGAGCTGCAGTACGGCATCATCCCCGAGCTGGAAAAGCGCCTGGACATGGCGACCCAGGCGGAGATGAGCGACATGAAGCTGCTGCGCAACAAGGTCACCGACGAGGAGGTGGCCGAGGTGGTGTCGCGCTGGACCGGTATCCCGGTGAGCAAGATGCTGGAGGGCGAGCGCGACAAGCTGCTGCGCATGGAAGACAGCCTGCACCGGCGCGTGGTCGGGCAGGATGAGGCCGTGCACGCCGTAGCCAACGCGGTGCGCCGTTCCCGGGCGGGGCTGTCCGATCCGAACCGGCCGAACGGTTCGTTCCTGTTCCTCGGCCCCACGGGCGTGGGCAAGACGGAGCTGTGCAAGTCGCTGGCGGAGTTTTTGTTCGACAGCGAACAGGCGATGGTGCGCATCGACATGAGCGAGTTCATGGAGAAGCACTCGGTGGCCCGACTGATCGGCGCCCCGCCCGGCTATGTGGGCTATGAGGAGGGAGGTTACCTGACCGAGGCGGTGCGGCGGCGCCCGTATTCACTGCTGTTGCTGGATGAGGTGGAGAAGGCGCACCCGGATGTGTTCAACATCCTGTTGCAGGTGCTGGAGGATGGCCGCCTGACGGATGGCCAGGGCCGCACGGTGGATTTCCGCAATACGGTGGTGGTGATGACGTCGAACCTGGGTTCGGATGTGATCCAGCAGCTGGCCGGGGAGGAGAATTACGAGCGGATGAAGGGCGCGGTGATGGAGGTGGTGGGCAGCCACTTCCGCCCGGAGTTCATCAACCGCATTGATGAGACGGTGGTGTTCCATCCGCTGGCCCGCGACCAGATCCGCGGTATTGCCGACATCCAGCTGGCGGGGCTGCGCAAGCGCCTGAAGGAGCGGGAGCTGGGCCTGGAGCTGGACGATGCGGTGCTGGAGCAGTTGGCGGAGGTGGGTTTTGATCCGGTCTATGGTGCGCGACCGCTGAAGCGGGCGATCCAGCAGTATCTGGAGAATCCGCTGGCGCAGGATATCCTGCAGGGCCGTTTCGGTCCGGGGGATGTGATCCACGGCCACCTGGAGGACGGCAGGATCCGCTTCGACAAGCGTTGAGACAGGACGGCGGGTTTCGGGACCGCATTCAAACGACGGCCAGGCTTGCATTGGTGGTGGCCCGTTAGCACCGTCCCCCGGGGGCGTCGTGCGGGTACCGGCCCCTGAGCCCGGTGTCGCCCGGCGCGCTGCGCCGGGCGATCCCCTGCGATGCTCGCGCCCCGGCCTGCGCTGCGGAACTCGACCTTCGCGGCTGCGCCGCTACGGGACTCGGGAACCGAGGCCTACGGCCCCGGTTCCAACAGTCCTCGCGCCGGGACGGCCGGGGCGCTGCGCTTCTCGGCACCGGCTCTGATGGGGCCGATACCCGCACGACGCCCCCCTCCACGCTATGCCAGATTCCAGCCCTGGACGGACTCCGTCAGCGAGGTCCAGTGTCGGTTGCGGTCACCCGGGACCGTCCGCCGACAGGGATGTCGGCGGCGAGCCTACAGGGACGTATTCACGGCGTGTCTCGGGTGGCTGCAGCCGATGCCGGGCCGTTATCAGAGCACCCAGGCTGAGCGCCACCCTGCGGGAGCTTCGAGAGAGGTTTCCTGGAACCTGATCGCTTGGGGGTGACGCTGGGTTACGCGCGTTCGCGCTAACCCAGCCTACCTGACGCGGCGGCGTCGCTAACCCGGCGACGGCGGCGGTCTGAATGGATGCGGTCCCGAAACCCGCCGCACTTCAGTGCTCCGCTGCAAGAAAATCCAGAATCAGCGGAAACACCTGCTGCGGTGCCTCCCGGTGCACGAAATGCCCGGCGCCGCGGATCACATGGAACGACAGCGGTGCATCCACCGCCTCGTCGATTTGCCGGAACTGCTCCAGCCCGACGCTGCCGTCCTCCTCCCCCGCCAGCCACAGGCAGGGCACCTGGGTGCGGCGGCTCATGACCTCGCGCTGCTCCCGGGTGGCGCCGCGAATCATGGCCCGGTAGTAACCGATGGCCGCGCGCAGGTTCTCGGGTCGTCCCAGCGCCTGCTTCACCGGCGTCAGGTCATACTCCGACACAGCCCAGGAAGGCGACCAGTCCCGGTACAGCTTATCGATGAAACGGAAGTTGTCCCGCGGCACCCGGCGCTCGGGCAGGCGCGGCAACTGGAAAAACCACACATACCAGGAGCGGCGCATCTGCGCCCAGCTGAAGCCGGGCTTTGCCATGTGCGGAATCGCCATTACCACCAGGCGGCGGAAGGCCTGCGGACGCAGATTGGCCGCCGTGTAGGCGGCGAAGCCACCCCAGTCGTGGCCGATCACATCGGCCTGACCCTCCCCCAGCGCATCGATCAGGCCCAGCACATCCCCGGCGACGGCAAGCATGGAGTAATCCCCGTCGGCCGCCAGACCGCTGGGATGATAACCCCGCAGGAACGGGGCAACGGCGCGGAAGCCGGCATTGGCCAGCACCGGCAGCAGGTCGTCGTAACTGTGCGCGGAATCGGGAAAACCGTGCAGGCACAGAACCAGCGGCCCCTGCCCCATGGCACGACACTGCAGATCCACGCCATTGACGCGGATATTGAACGTCTCGATGTGCTGTGCCTGTGCCTGTGTTGGTGCCTGCGCATGGCTGGACTCACTCGTCATGCATTGCCTCCTTGCGGGACGGGCCAGTCAGCGTACCCGCCCCCGGATCATGGAGTGCTCAGGATGCCAGCAAACGCCGCAGCACGTCGATGGCCGGCTGCACATCGTGATCAACGCGAATACCGCGCATGCCGAGGCTCTCGGCGGTACGCACGTTCGCCGGGTGGTCGTCCAGGAACACCGCCTGCTCCGGCCGCAGGCCGCCGGAGCGCTCCAGGGCGCGGAGGAAGATCTCCTGCCCCGGCTTGCGCACCCCTTCGACACAGGAGTCGACCACCAGATCGAACAGTTCATCCACCGGCAGCAGGCCGCGCCAGCCGTCGCTGAACTCGCGCACATTGTTGGTGATGATGGCGGTGCCGAGGCCGGCATCACGCACTCGCCGCACCTCGTCGACCATGGCCTGGCGCAGGCCGCCGTCGCGGGGCATGCGTGCGAACAGCTGGTAGATGTCCAGCTCCAGCCCGTGGCGCCGCTGCGCTTCTTCCAGAATCGCATCGCGCGCCGCCTGCAGGCTGATCTCGCCGCGCTCCAGGCGGTGCCAGGGGTGATCGCCGTCCTCGGCATAGCTGCCGAACATCAGTTCGTTGATCTGCCCCGGGGCGGCGCCGATCTCCGCCGCCATCGCCTCGAAGGCAGTGAACGGGCTGTCGGTAAAGACACCGCCAAAGTCGAACAGCACCACCCGGATCCCGCTGCTCATCAGGCCACTCCGTAGCGGTCGAAGTTGCCGAAGAAGCAGTACTCGAACAGGCCGTAGCCGACCTCACCGGTACTGAGCTCGAAGCGGGCGGAGTTGTCCACCAGGCCGAACATGCGGTCCTTGTCCTTTTCCATGTCCAGGCTGAAGTGCTCGAAGACATAGGGGCCCTTGTACATGCCGTGCTTCCAGTCCGGCTCCAGGCCATAGCCGGTGCCCACCATCACCCAGACATGGGTCATCGGCGTCACCTTCACCTCCAGCGGGCCGCCAGGGGCGTCGGGAAAACGCAGCGTCGAGGATTCGATGTAGGACTGATACGGCTTGGCGATGGCGAGCTTGTGCTCGTGCTCGGGCCGTCCCAGCCACTCCGCCTCGCGCGCCGGGTCTTTCCACACCCGCACCGCCTCCTCCAGCACACGCTGGCCGTCGTTGTGCTCGTTGACGATGTAGAGGATGGAGAACTCGTCGAACTGCATGGGGGCATAGTTCCACATGCCCTCCATGATCGGCGTGCCCTCGTGGATACCCGGGGGCTCGAACTCACCCACCGGGCGAATGCCCCAGGAGCGGTCACGGCTGCCTTTCCAGCGATCCGGCGTCACCGTGAAGGTCTCGTCACCGACACGCAGGGTGCCGCTCCAGCAGCCGGTCTGGGCAAAGCGCATGCTGTCGAACAGCACGCGGCCATGCTTGCGGATGTAATGCCGTGGCTCGAGGTGCGCGGGAATGGCACCGTTCCAGGTGACGTCCATGGCGATGGGCCGCTCCGGGCTGTCCTCGACGATGAAGCGCACCGTCTCCAGGCCCTTGATCACCTCGATGCGGATCGGGCCCACGGAGGTGTCCATGCGGTTGTCGCCCAGCTCGCGGGAGCCACGCACAACATGGTGCTTGCCGCCGCGGCGCACCACCACAAAGGCATCCTGCACGCCGAGGGTGGGGTATTGCCCCATGCCCATGACCATGAACAGGTCATCACTGGATGCATGCAGGTTGAAATAGTAGCGGTCGTAGAAATTGCGGTCCGAAGTGTAGACGTGCCGCATCACATCGGCAATCTGGTGCAGGGGGTAGTCATCCATCGGGGACAGCATGGTGGCCTCCAGTCAGGGCATGTGCCCCGATCATACCGCCGCCACTCTACAGCCGTATAGTTACAATCCCTCAACCTTGCGCCGTGGCGCCCCCGCGATAACAAACGCCGGCAGCTCTTCCGCGGGCAACGGCGGCGCCAGCCAGAAGCCCTGGACCTGATCGACGCCCAGACGGCTGAGCACCTCGAGCTGCGCGACCGTCTCCACACCCTCCGCCACCAGCTGGTAGTGAAGGGTATGGCCGATATCGACCATCAGCCGCACCAGGTCCGCCGCGGTGCGATCCCGGTCCACGCTGTCGACGAAGGCACGATCGATCTTCAGGCTGTGCATGGGGAAGTCGCGCAGGTAGGCCAGTGAGGAATAGCCCGTGCCGAAATCATCAATAGCCAGATGAAAGCCGGCCGTACGCAGCGCCCGCAGGGTGTCGAGGTTGTCCCTGGAGCGGTCCATGGCGATACCCTCGGTGATCTCAAGCTCCAGGCGCCCCGGCAGGATGCCGTGGCGGGCACAGCAGTCCTCGAGGTGGCGCTGGAAGCTCTCGGAGCGCAGTTGCACCGGCGACACGTTCACAGCGAGCGTCAGGTGTTCAAAACCCGGCCCGGACAACACGCCCGCCAGGGTACGCAGGCCCTCCTCGATCACCCAGCGCCCCACTGGCTGGATCAGCCCCGTGGCCTCCAGTACAGGAATGAAGCGATCCGGCGGCTCCGGTTGCCGACGGCCGGGACGGCGCCAGCGCAACAGAGCCTCGAAGCCGCAGACGCGCTCGCGCTGCACATCCCACTTGGGCTGGAACAGCAGGAAGAACTGGTTCTCCGCCAGGGCCGTGCGCAGCTCCTGCTCGATCAGGATCTGCTGGCGCCACTGGGCGTCAAAGGCCGCATCGTAGACGTGGATCTCGAGCTGCTCGCGCTGCGCGCGGCGCAGGGCCGCAGCGGTCGTGCGCAGGATCTCCTCCCCGGCGACACCGGCCTCCAGCGTGGCGACACCGAACTGCGCACCCACATGCCAGGACTGCCCCTCCAGCCGTACCGGCAGGGACAGCACGCGGCGCAGGCGCTGCAGCAGGGCGTTTTCCTCCTGGTGACCCCCTG
>JBJHBY010000222.1:0-5767 GCA_050485745.1 Gammaproteobacteria bacterium
TACCTTGCCCACAGCCTTGGCGGCCCCGGTTTCGGTGATGACCATGTTCAGGGCGGCACTGCGACCGCGGCGCTTGGCCTTGTGGAAGTTGTCGATCAGATTCTGGTCGTTGGTGTAGGAATGCACCGTCTCCAGGTGGCCACTGACCAGGCCGAAGTGATCATCGAGAACTTTCAGCGGTGGGGCGATGGCGTTGGTGGTACAGCTGGCGGCGGTAACAATGGTGTCGTCCGGCGTGATCTCGTCGTCATTGATACCGAACACAATATTCTTGAGGTCGCCCTTGCCCGGGGCGGTGAGCAGCACCTGGGACACGCCGGTGGCGCGCAAGTGCAGGGACAGACCCTCGCGATCCCGCCACTTGCCGGTGTTGTCCACCACGATGGCATTGCTGATGCCAAACTCCGTGTAGTCGATGGTATCCGGGGAGTCGGCGTAGATCACCTTGATTTCATTGCCGTTGGCGACGAAGGAGCTGCGTTCCTCGTCGACCCGGATAGTGCCGTTGAACGGCCCGTGCACCGAGTCGCGTTGCAGCAGGCTGGCACGCTTGATCAGGTCGTCGCTGCTGCCCTTGCGCACCACGATGGCGCGCAGGCGCAGGGTGTCGCCGCCACCGGTCTTCTCGATCAGCAGGCGCGCCATCAGGCGACCGATGCGACCAAAGCCATACAGCACCACATCGCGCGGGCGCTCCACCGGCTTGGCCTCGGTGCCGATCAGGTCGGCCAGTTGCTGCCGCACGAAATCGGCCACACTGGCACCGGAGGGCTTGCCCTCGGTCTCGTAGGCCACCGCCAGGCGGCCGGCGTCGACATGGGCGGTGCCGAGATCCAGGGCCGCCATGGCCTGGATCACGGGGAAGGTCTCGAACTCGGAGAGCTCGTTCTGCTCGACCTGGCGCACGAAGCGGTGGGCCTGCATGATATCCAGCGGGGACAGGTTGACCAGGCTCTGGCCATAAATGTAGGTCTTGACGTTGTTTTCCCGGTACAGCTTGCCGACCAGCGGGATCATCCCTTCGGCCAGCGCCTCGCGCTGTTTCCAGTCTTTGAAATAGTCGTCGGGACGCTCCCGCTTTCTCTGCTCCGTCACGTCGGGCACCTTTAGGGTTGAAAATGTCTGGGGTTGGAAGTCCGGTCTGACCCCGTGCCCTCGGGCCCGGAGCCGGAAAAAATAAGCGCGTATTATCTGTGCTCGACCAGTCTAGCGCAACTTGGGCACCCCCGCCCTGAGCCCGCCGCGGCGGTGTTTTTCCCGCCCCGCCACGCTACAATGCCGTTCCCCGACACCTGCCCGACCGGAGCCCCATGCCCTCCCCGCTGTCCCCGCCCCTGCCCGCGCCCTCCGGCGCCAGACGCCCGGCCCCCGATCAGCGCGTTTACTGGCGTGGCCTTAACGGCAGCGCCACGGCCCTGGCCATCAGCCAGCTGGCGGCACAGCGCGAGCAGCCGGTCCTGTGGATCACCCGCGACAGCAACGCTGCGAGGCAGGTGGAGCAAGAGCTTTCCTTCTATGCGCCGGAGCTGCCGGTGCTGCACTTCCCGGATTGGGAAACCCTGCCCTATGACAGCTTCTCGCCACACCAGGACATCGTCTCGGAGCGCCTGACCACCCTGTACCAGCTGCCCCAGACCCGCCGCGGGGTCCTGGTGGTCCCGGTCGCAACCCTGATGCACCGTCTCGCGCCACCGGCCTACCTGCAGCGCAACAGTCTGGTGATCGATCGCGGCCAGCGTCTTGACCTGACGGCGATGCGGGAGCGCCTGGCGGAAAGCGGCTACCGCGCGGTCAACACCGTCTATGAGCACGGCGAGTTTGCCCTGCGCGGCGCCATCCTCGACCTGTTTCCCATGGGCAGTCGCCATCCCTTCCGCATCGACCTGATGGATGACGAGGTCGATACCCTGCGCACCTTCGACCCGGAAACCCAGCGCACCCTCGAGCAAGTGGACAGCATCCGCCTCCTGCCAGGACGGGAATACCCCCTGGACGATGCCGCGGTGCGCGCTTTTCGTGACCGCTGGCACGCGGCCTTCGACGTCGACCACCGCCGCTGCCCGGTCTATCAGGATATCAGCGCCGGCATCGCCAGCGCCGGGGCGGAATACTTCCTGCCCCTGTTTTTCGGGGATTGCGCCAGTCTGTTCGACTATCTGCCGGAGCTGGCGCTGGTCATCACGGAACCGGGCCTGGAGCAGGCCGCGGAACATTTCTGGCAGGAAGTGCAACGTCGTTACCGCGATTACGGTGGCAATCTGGAGCGCCCCCTGCTGCCCCCCGCCCAGGTATTCACTCCGGTAGAGGGCCTGTTCCGGCAACTGGGTGGCTACCAGCGCCTGCTGCCCTTCGGCGGCAACGACCCGGATACCCGGGCACAGGGAGAGGACCTCGGCACGCTGCAGCCACCCGAGCTGTCCATCGACGCCAGGGCGGGGGATCCACTGGCCGCGCTGCGCAGCTTCATCGAGGGTGGGTTGAAGGTGCTGCTGGTGGCGGAGAGCGCCGGTCGTCGTGAGAGCCTGCTGGAGCTGCTGCGCCAACACCAGCTGCCCATCGACAGCATCGACGGCTGGCAGGCCTTCCTCAACGACGACATCCAGCGGGCCATCACCGTGGCGCCCCTGGAGCGCGGCCTGGTCAGCCCCGCTGATGGCGTGGCGGTGGTGACCGAAGCGCAACTGTTTGGCCAGCGCGTCATGCAGAGCCGGCGCAGGCGCCGCAGTGACGAACGCGTCGACAACGCCGTGCGCAACCTCAGTGAACTGCGTATCGGCGCGCCGGTGGTCCACATTGACCACGGTGTCGGTCGCTACCAGGGCCTGCAACACCTCGATGTCGACGGCCAGGCCATGGAGTTTCTGACCCTCGAATACGCCGAGGGTGCAAAGCTGTATGTACCGGTGATATCGCTGCATCTGATCAGCCGTTACACAGGTGCCGAGGAAGACCACGCCCCGCTGCACCGCCTCGGCAGCGATCAATGGCAAAAGGCCCGGCGCAAGGCCGCCGAGAAGGTCCGCGACGTCGCCGCCGAGCTGCTCGACATCTACGCACGTCGTGCCGCCCGCAGCGGACGCGCCTTCGAACTCGACCAACAGGCCCATGCCGCTTTCGCCGCGGGCTTCCCCTTCGAGGAAACACCCGACCAGCAGGCCGCTATCGACGCGGTGCTGGCGGACATGACCGCGGCGCGCACCATGGACCGGCTGGTCTGCGGCGACGTTGGCTTCGGCAAGACGGAAGTGGCCATGCGCGCCGCCTTCACCGCGGTGCAGAACAACACCCAGGTGGCCATGCTGGTGCCCACCACCCTGCTCGCCCAGCAGCACTACACATCCTTCCGCGACCGCTTCGCCGACTGGCCGGTGCGCATCGAGGTCCTGTCGCGCTTCCGCAGCAGCGCCGAACAGGAGCAGGTGCTGGCGGACGTGGCCGCGGGCAAGGTCGATATCCTGATCGGTACCCACAAACTGCTGCAGCCCTCGGTGAAATACCGAGACCTGGGCCTGCTGATCATTGACGAGGAGCACCGCTTTGGCGTGCGCCAGAAAGACCAGCTCAAGGCCCTGCGCGCCGAGGTCGACATTCTGACACTGACGGCGACGCCGATCCCGCGCACCCTGAACCTGTCGCTGTCCGGGCTCCGGGATCTGTCGATTATCGCCACACCGCCGGCGCGGCGCCTTTCGGTCAAGACCTTCGTGCGCGAGCGCGACCCCGGGCTGATCAAGGAAGCGATCCTGCGCGAGATCCTGCGCGGTGGCCAGGTGTATTACCTGCACAACGACGTCAAAAGCATCGAGCGCATGGCCCGGGAGCTGACGGAGCTGCTGCCGGAGGAACTGCGTATCGGTGTCGGCCACGGCCAGATCCGCGAGCGCGAGCTGGAACAGGTGATGTCGGATTTCTATCACCGTCGCTACAACGTGCTGCTGTGCTCGACCATCATCGAGACCGGCATCGATGTCCCCAACGCCAACACCATCATTATCGAACGCGCCGACAAGTTTGGCCTGGCGCAGTTGCACCAGCTGCGCGGCCGCGTCGGCCGTTCCCACCACCAGGCCTACGCCTACCTGCTGACACCGGACCGGCGCCAGCTCACCGCCGATGCCGTCAAGCGCCTCGAGGCGATCAGCGAAGCGGATGACCTCGGCTCGGGCTTCAACCTGGCGAGGCACGACCTGGAAATCCGCGGCGCCGGAGAGTTGCTGGGAGACGAACAGAGCGGCCAGATCGAGAGCATCGGTTTTACCCTGTACTCGGAGATGCTGGAACGTGCCGTAGAGTCACTCCGCTCCGGCCATATCCCCGACGCTGATGCGGACCTCCAGGCGCAGGTTGCCGAAATCAACCTGCGTCTACCGGCGCTGATCCCCGATGACTACCTGCCGGATGTCCACACCCGCCTGATCCTTTACAAGCGCATCGCCAACGCCGTGAGTGATGACGCCCTGCGCGAACTGCAGGTGGAAATGATCGACCGCTTCGGCCTGCTGCCGGAACCCTTGCAGAACCTGTTCAGGATCACCGCACTGAAGCTTCGCGCCGAGCACCTGGGCATCCGCAAGATCGAGGCCAGCGCCGGCAGCGGTCGTCTGGAATTCAACGAACGCACGCGGGTCGAACCAATACAACTGGTCAAGCTGGTGCAGACCCAACCCGACCAGTACCGTCTCACTGGCGCCACAACCCTGGGCTTCACCCTGCCGATGGCCGAGCCCGGGCAGCGTTTCGCCGAGGTAGAAGCCCTGTTGCACAGGTTGGCGCCACAGGGCCACAATCAGTGCGCAGCCTGATCCGCAGTCGACGAGCCTTGCCCATGCCCCGTTCCCGTATTCCCACGCGCCGCCACCGAGCAACACTGGCGGCCTTCGGCCTCGCCCTGCTCGGTATGATTCCGGCCACACAGGCCCGGGACAGTGCCCCCTGGTACCAGATCGACCTTCTGGTCTTTGAACGCCTGGACCCGGCTGCCGAGGAGGAGGAACTCTGGCGGCAGCCTCAGGGGCTGTCCTATCCCCAGCGACTGGTGCGCCTGCAGGAAGCGCTCCCCGATGCACAACCAGGTGACGACCCCGACCCGGACGAACTGACCGAGCGGAACGCCGCTCTGAAACCTCCCGCCATACCGGCCTACACGCTGCTCCCGAACGCCGGGAACAGCCTCGCCACCGCCGCCGCACGCCTGCAGCGCAACCGCAACTACCGCCTGCTGTTCCAGGGCAGCTGGCAACAGCCGCTGCACGATCGCGAGCGGGCCGACAGCGTACTGGTTCAGGGTGGGGAGCGCTTCGGTGATCACCACGAACTGGAGGGGCATGTCAGCGTTGGTATCGAACGCTTTCTACACCTGCGCGCCGACCTCTGGCTGAGCCGTTTCGCACCGAGCCACGCACTTGACGAGCCGGTCTGGTACCAGTTGCCGCGGGTACCTGAATCCATCACCCTGCCCCTGGCCGGCCTGTTCGATGAACCGGAGGGCGGCCAGGAGTCCTGGGAGGACTGGCGCGCCTGGGGAGAGCACATGGCGCTACCCTGGGCCAGCACGACCTACAGTCCAGTCGCTACATGGCGGCTCCAGGAGAGCCGGCGCATGCGCGGCGAGGAGCTGCACTACCTCGATCACCCGCGCCTGGGCCTGCTGGTGAGACTACGGCTGGTGGCACGGCCGGACCCGGATACCGGGTTGCCCCGCCCGGGGGACCCCCTGCCCGAGCCCGCGGACCAGGAAGCCCCTGAATAACGCCCCCGGTTGCGGCAC
>JBJHBY010000223.1:0-5757 GCA_050485745.1 Gammaproteobacteria bacterium
GGAAAAGGCTGCGCCGTTTTCCACCCTACGTTCCCGGGCCGTAGGGTGGAAAACGGCACAGCCTTTTCCACCATTCCACCATTCCACCACCCCACCACTCCACCAAGCCACACCACCACCCAAGGCATGGGCCCCATCGCGCCCGCTTACAACGCTCCGGGGTGCTCCGAACATGGCCTCAAATGAATTTGGGTGACGCTGGGTTACGCGGCGTTGCCGCTAACCCAGCCTACACCCACATCTCCAGGGGCGCCTGATGCACCAGGGCGCGCAGGATGTCGGAACGGGTCACCAGTCCGAGCACGGCCTGGTCCGGGTCGACGATGGGCACGGCGCCGATACGCTGCGCCACCATCACCTCGGCCAGGGCGCGGATCTCCGCGTCCGGCCCGGCGGACACCACGCGCCGCGTCATCACCAGTTCCAGCGGGCGTACCGCGATCTGTGTGTCGTTCAGCCCGGCGCGCAGCAGGTCGCGATCGGAGACGATACCCACCAGGGCGGCCTCGCCATCGACGAGTGGCAGGTGATGGATGCGACGCTGCCGGAACAGGGCCCAGGCCTCACTGACCTGGGCATGCGCCGGCAGGGTGAGTGGCGGCCGGCTCATGATCTGCTCGGCAAACACCGCCGGCTGCCGCGCCTGCGACTGCGCCCGCCGGTAGGCGCCTGCGGCCTGCCCTTCGACCTCGCCGGGGCGATCCTCGTGGCCACGCACCGGAGCGCTGGCGGCGGTCTGGCTGGTTTGCGTCACGCCGCGGGGGCGCAGCAGTTCCCCCAGCGGAGTGCTGACCCGCGCTCCCTGGTCCGAGATGTAAAACACCATCGCGCCTGCCCTCCAGCACCAAACAAGCATCAAACACTCCACAGTGTATCGGCCGCGGGCCGCAATTGCTGACCCCCTGCTCCGCAGCAAACCCTGACCGGGTTACCATGCGGCCATGAACCGACACCCCACCACCCGGCTGGTCTGGCGTGCCCAGGGCCGCTTCCTCTGGCGCCACCGCCTGCTCAGCGGGCTGCTGGTGCTGGGTGTCGCCCTGGGTGTGGCGGTGATTCACGCCACCGACCTCGCCAACGCCAGCGCCCGCCACAGCCTGCAGCAAGTCCGTGGCCTGCTCGGCGCGGGGGCGGATGCCCGCATCCAGGGCGTGGCCGGTGTCTCCGCGGCGGACTACGCGGCACTGCGCCGGGACTGGCTGTCGCGCTGGCCGGGGCTGCAACTGCAACCCCGCATCGAGGGTCGCCTGTGGCAGAAGGAGCGCCACTGGCAGCTGCTGGGCATCGACCCGCTGGGCAGTGCCTTGCTCGGCGAACTGCGCCAGGCCGAGGCCACGGACGCCGCCGTCGATACGCTGATCGGGCGCAGGGCCGTGCTGCTGTCGTCGGCGGACGCACACCGCCTGGGGCTGGCCCGCGGCGACACGCTGGAGCTGGACGCCGCCGGTGGCCGCGTCGCGCTGCGGGTGGCGGGCGTGCTGGAGGGCCGCCACGCAGAGCTGTTGCGCGGCTGGCTGATCGCCGACATCGGCACGGCGCAGGCCCTGCTCGGTGCCGATGCGTCCTACCTCAGCCACCTTCAGGTCAGCCTTCCCGACCCTGCCCTGGCACAGACGCTCAGCGCCCGGCTGCCACCAGGCCTGCACTGGTCGGAGATCGGCGACTCCGGCGACCAGGCGCTGCTGGACGCGGTGCAGTTCAATCTGTCGGCGCTGAGCCTGCTGGCCTTGGCAGTCGGTGCCTTTCTGGTGATCAGCATGGCGGACGATCTGTTTTGCCAGCGCCGTGGCCTGATGCGGCAACTGTGGCTGGCCGGGGTGCCGGCTTCGCAGCTGCGGCGCATGCTGCTGCTGGAGTCGCTGCTGCTGGGGGCCGCGGGGCTGCTGCTGGGCTGGCTGATCGGTGGCTGGCTGGGGCGCGCCCTGCTGCCCCTCTCCGCCACCGGACTGGGCGGCGCCGGCCCCGTACTGATGCCACCGGGACCACTGAGCTGGATCAAGACCGCCGCCCTGGCGCTGGGCCTGACCGCTGCCTGCACCGCCGTGCTGTTGCGGCACTGGCCCCAGGCGGATGACGCCCCGGACGTTTCCGCCGCCGCCACCCGCTCCAGCCTGGCCCTGCGCCGCGGCCTCGCCGCCGCGGGCCTGCTCGCCAGCCTGCTGCTGGTACTGTTGCCGTCCGGGCTGTTCGGCGCCTTTGCCGCGATGGCGATGCTGGCGCTGGCCAGCCTGTTGTGCCTGCCCGAATGCCTGCGCCTGCTGGCAGGCCTGGGCCGCTGCCTGGCAGGCCGGCGCGCGCCGCTGCTGCGTATTGCCCTGGCCGATGTCGCCCGGGCGCCGCCGCGCCTGTGCCTGGCCGTCGCCGCCCTGGTGCTGGCCCTGGCCGCCAGCCTCAGTGTGGCGCTGATGGTGGGCAGCCTGCGCGATGCCCTCGGTGGCTGGCTCGAACGGCAGTTGCAAGCGGACCTCTACCTGTACCCCCAGGCCTGGCAGGATGGCGACGCAATCGCGGACACCCTGCTGTACACGGGTGTGGCCAGCGCCAGTTCACGCAGCCTGCAACTGCAGCTGGACACGGCGCACGGCCGCCTCCCCGTGCAGGGGCTGGACCCCGGCCCCGAGTCGGTGGCACGACTCGCCATCCTGCGCTGTGTGAAGCACTGCCTGCAGCGCTGGCGGGCGGGCGATGCCCTGGCCAGCGAGCCACTGGCACGACGCCTGGGGCTGACCCCGGGCCAGACGCTGACGCTGCCCTCGGAAGCGGGCCCGGTACAGGTCACCATCGCCGGCATCATGCGCGACTACAACACCGATGGGGGTCGCCTGTTGCTGCACCGGGAGCGGGTCGAGCAGCACTGGCCGGGGCGGCCAGCCGCAGCCATCGGCCTGCATCTGCACCCCGGGGACGACGCCACCGCCATGGCGGCGCACCTGCGTGGCGAGGGCTGGCGGGTCACGGAGACAGCCACCCTGCGCGAAGTGATCGATACCCTGTTCGAACAGACCTTCGCCATCACCGAGTGGCTGCGACTCCTGGTGCTGCTGATCGCCCTGGCGGCAGTGGTTGGCAGCCTGCTGGTGCAACAGCAGATGCAACAGCGCCAGCTGGCCACGCTGCGCGCCCTCGGCGCCAGTCGCCGTGGCGGACAGGCCTGGTTCGCCGCACAGGCCCTGAGCATCGCCCTGGTCGCGGGCCTGCTCGCCATCCCCCTGGGCTATGCCCTGGGTTGGCTGCTGGTGGACGTGGTCAACCCCCGCGCCTTTGGCTGGAGCATGCCCCTGCACTGGCAACCTGGCCCCACCCTGACGACTCCGCCCCTGGCCCTGGCGGCGGGCTTTCTCGCCCTGCTGCTGCCCGTCTGGCTGGACCGGCGTCGCCCGCTGGCGGAGGGTCTGTACCGTGAATGAGTACCACCGCTCGGCCCGCGGTCTGCCCGTGCTGCTCCTGGCCACACTGGTCATGGCCTGCGGCGGTGAACCACCGGAGGAACAGGGCCTGGAGGTCAGCGCGCTGCTGGGGGGCGACAATGTCGAGGGATTCGAGCGTGCCACGCAAGTGCGGCCTTTCACCTTTCCGGAGGATCACGGGCCACACCCGGGGTTTCGCGACGAGTGGTGGTATGTCACCGGCAACCTGCGCGATGAAGCCGGGCGCCGCTACGGCTATCAGCTGACCTTTTTCCGTCACCAGTTGCACCCCGACACTCCCCCGGCCGACGACGACGCGGCCCACGCTGATGCCTGGCTGTCACCGGACCTGTACATGGCGCACTTCGCCGTCAGCGAGATCGATGCGCAGCGCTTCCATCACGCCGAGCGCTTCGGACGGCCCGGGGCAGCGGTGGCCGGCGCCGGGGCGCAGCCGTTTCGGGTGTGGCTCGACGACTGGGAACTGGCCTCGGAGGGCGACATCTTCAGCCCGCTGCGGCTGCACGCCCGCCACGGCGAACTGCAGCTGAGCCTGGCACTGGAGACGCTGACACCCCCGGTGCCCCAGGGTGATCGCGGGCTCAGCGCCAAGAGCCCGGAGCCGGGCAACGCATCCTTTTACTACTCCATGCCGCGCCTGCGCAGCGAGGGCGAGCTGGTGCTGGACAGTGGCCAGCGCCTGGCCGTCAGCGGCCTCAGCTGGCTCGACCGCGAGTGGAGCACCAGTGTGCTGGCCGCGGACCAGGTGGGCTGGGACTGGTTCGCCCTGCAGTTCGACGACGGCCGTTCGCTGATGCTGTTCCAGCTGCGCCGGGCCGATGGCAGCGCCAGCCACGGCAGTGGCGGGCTGATCAGCGCGGATGGCCACAACCAGGTCCTGGGCCTGGATGATTTCAGCCTGCGGCCACTGGCCCACTGGCGCTCCCCGGATGGCCGCCGCTACCCGGTGCGCTGGCGGGTCGAGGTGCCGGTGGCGGGGCTGCGCGGCAAGGTGCGCGCCGCCATGGAGGCGCAGTGGTTCAGCGGCACACTGCGCTACTGGGAGGGGGCCGTGGACCTGGTCGATGATGCGGGCACGCAGCTTGGCCAGGGCTATCTGGAGATGACGGGCTACTGACTTGAACCAGCGCCGGAATCAAACTGCGCCACGATTGAGCGGCACGGCGGCCGCTGCCTACCATCGCTGCATTCCCGCGCCATCCCTCCAGGATGCGGCGCACTGCCGGAGCCCTGTATGAAGATCGGTATCACCCTGCCCGTGGTCGAACCCGGCTGGACCCGCCAGCACCTGCTGGAGTGGTGCCGGCGCGCCGATGAGGGGCCGTTTTCAAGCCTGGCCATGGGCGAGCGCATGGCGTTTCCGAACCCGGAATTCATCGCCACCCTGAGTGCCAGCGCGGTACTGACCCGACGCATTCGCCTGGTCGCCACGGTGATGGTCCTGCCCCTGCACAACCCGGTGATGGCGGCGAAGCAGCTGGCCACCATTGATCTGTTCAGTGAGGGCCGGCTGTCGGTGGGGCTGGGGGTGGGTGGCCGCGAGGAGGATTACCTGGCGGTGTCCGCCGACCTGTCGCGGCGCCGCCAGAAGGCGCTGGCCGAGGACATCGCGCTGATGCGCCGGGTCTGGGCCGGGGAGATCGTGATCGATGGCCTGCGCCGACCGGTGGAGCCGTTTCCGTTGCAGCCGGGTGGCCCGGAACTGCTCGCCGGCGCCATGGGGCCAAAGGCGCTGGCCGCGGCCAGCCACTGGGCCGAGGGGGTGGCCGGTTTCAGTTTCGCGGCGGATGTCGATGAGATTCGCAGCAGTTTCGAGCAGGCGCGCGCCGCCTGGACCGAGGCCGGACGCGAGAGGCCACCGCGCCTGATCACCAGTTTCTGGTTCGGTCTCGGCGATGGGGCCCGCGATCAGATCACCGCGCACCTGCGCCGCTATTTCAACTGGCTGCCGGCGGCGGAGGTGGAGGCAATGCTGCCCCACACCGGTTTTGCCGGGGATGCCGCAGCGTTGCGCGAGCGGGTACAGCGCATTTTCGAGCTGGGTGCGGATGAGCTGATCCTGACGCCGACCAGCCTCGACCCGGCGGAGGTCGACCGCCTCGCCGATGCCCTGGGGCCGCTGTTTTGATGCTCCGCACACCGAGGCTGGCCTGCGATCCGTGCGGGGCCGGTGGAGGGCCGGCGTCGCGTCCCTTTGAGAGCGCCGAGAAGCGCAGCGCCCCGGCCGTCCCGGCGCGAGGACTGTTGGAACCGGGGCCGCAGGCCGCGGTTCCTGAATCCCGAAAATCGCGCAGCGATTCTGGTCGAGTTCCGCAGCGCAGGCCGGGGC
>JBJHBY010000224.1:0-5627 GCA_050485745.1 Gammaproteobacteria bacterium
AGGTGGCGGTTCCGGGATTCGAGGAATCCGGCCCCTACCTCTACATCTCCGACCGCAGGGGGCTTGTCGCTCTCGTCCAGATGGGTGTGCTGGAGAAACCCGGGCTGTTGGTCGGTACCAGGAACAGGCTGAGGCCACGGTGGCGCCTGGCGGGGTCCGGATCGGTGCGTGCCGCCAGCCAGATGTAGTCGGCAAAGTTGCCCAGGCTGGTCCAGATCTTCTGGCCATTGATGACCCAGTGGTCACCGTCACGTTCGGCGCGGGTGCGCAGGCTGGCAAGGTCGGTGCCGGCGGAGGGTTCGGAGTAGCCGATCGCGACCACCACGCGGCCGCGCTGGATACCACGCACCACCTCCTCGCGCACCGACTCGTCCGCGTACTCCGCCATCACCGGTGCAATGGCTTCGGTGGTGAGAAAGGGATAGGGAAAACCGGATCGCACCACTTCATCAGTGAAGATGTACTGGTCCAGTGGCGTCCAGGCCTTGCCGCCGAGGGCCTCCGGCCAGCTCAGCCCGATCCAGCCATCATCGCCCATGCGCGCAAACTGGCGCCGGAACTCGGGTCCACCGCCCTCCTGAAACTCCGGATCCTGCATTTCCTCTGCCAGCGCCGGGGTCATGCGCTCTGCCATATAGGCGCGCACCGTCTGCTGCAGTTCGCGTTGCCGCTCGCTCAAACCGATGTCCATCTGCTTCTCCTCAGATACGCCGCTCGCGGCCCTGCCACCAGGGGTCGCGCAGCTTGCGCCGATAGACCTTGCCCGCGGGACTGCGCGGGATCTCGTCAATGAAACCCACACTGCGCGGCCACTTCTGCCGCGCCAGGTGCGGCTCACAGTGGGCGATCAGCTCGCGCTCCAGATTCTCGCCGGGTTCAAACCCCGGCGCCAGTTGCACCATCGCCTTCACCTCTTCGCCCCACTCCTCGTTGGGCACACCGACACAGGCCACATCGGCAACCGCCGGGTGCTGCAGCAGGACGTCGTCGATCTCCTGCGGATAGATATTGACGCCCCCGGCAATGATGGTCTCTGCGCTGCGCCCGGTCAGGAACAGGTAGCCATCGGCATCCAGATAGCCGATATCACCCGCGGTAAAATAGCCCTCCCGCTGCACCGATCGGGTCTTCTCCGGTGCCTTGAAGTATTCGAAACCACTGCCCTCCGGGCTGGCCAGCCACACCTGACCCTCCTGGCCAACGGGCAGTTCCTGGCCATCATCGTCGAGGATGCGCACCTGCCCGGGTGCTGCGCGCCCGACCGTGCCGGGATGCGCCAGCCACTCCTGGGGGCTGACAATGGTGCCCGGGCCCTCGGTGCCCGCGAACATCTCCCAGATCACCGGTCCGAACCAGTCCAGCATCTGCTGCTTCACCGCCACCGGGCAGGGCGCGGCGCCGTGGATGACAAAGCGCAGTGAGGACACATCGTAGCCCTCGCGGACGGCTTCGGGCAGCGCCAGCATGCGCTGGAACATGGTGGGCACGAAGAAGCTGTGGGTGATGCGGTAGCGCTGGATCAGCTCCAGGGTTTCCTGCGCATCCCACTTGTCCATCATGACCACGCCAATCCCCGCGGTGAGGGGGGTGGTCAGGCAGAGGTTGAAAGGGCCGGAGTGGTACAGCGGCCCGGTGACCAGGCCACAGTCACTCCCACTCTCCGGCTCGAACTGGAATACCGCTGTCAGCAGGGCCTGCAAGTCCGCCGCCTTGGCCGGGTCCGGCTGGCGGCGCAGCACGCCCTTGGGGCGCCCCGTGGTTCCCGAGGTGTACTGCATGACATGCCCGAGGGCGGGTTCGTCGATATCCGCGGGGTCCTGCCCGGCCAGGGCTGCTTCAAAGTCATCGAAGCCCGGAATGGCACCGCCAATCGCCAGCTTGAGCCGCAGGCGCGGATTGTCCGCCACTGCGTTGCCGACATCGCGGCTGCGAATATCCGCAAACAGGGCGACGGCCTCGCAGTCCTCGACGATATAGGCAATCTCCTCGGTGGTCAGATGCCAGTTCACCGGGGTCAGGCGCACGCCACAGCGATGGGCGGCGAAGCGCACGTCGGCAAACTCGGGACGGTTGCCACAGAGCAGGGCAACGGAGTCACCGGGACCGATACCCTGAGCGCGCAACAGGCGTGCGACCTGGTTGGCGCGGGCATTGAGCTCACCAAAGCTGCGGTCGCCATGGGCAGACACGATGGCACTGCGCCGCGGGTCGCGGGCGGCCACAGCCGCGATCTCCATGCCTTCGGCCGCGCGGGCGCGGGCAGCATCAAAAAGGGAAACGGTATCCTGCATGGGTCGGGCTCCTGCTTGCTGATGACGGGTTATGGGCACAGTGCTGTGCGGCAGGCGGAAGACCGCGAGTCTCGCCCAGCACGCGGAGGCAGACAAGCCGCCGGGCGCTTCATGACCAAACGGTAATTCGGCAACCACCCGGCATCACCGCGGGCTTGTCAGGCCACGGGGCATTCTGGTGCAATGGCGCGCGGCCAGGCCAGATCCTGTCCAGCCCCTCACCCAGCCGGAGTTTCCGCAGCCCGTCATGTCCAGGTCAACCCGCCATCTGCTGAGCCTGTCCGGGCTGCTGGCCTGGCTGCTGCTGGCGGGCTGCGACGCCTTGCTGGCCCACCCCCTGGCGCCAGGCCTGCTGGACATCGAGCAATTGGGCGATAACCGCTATCAGGTCACCTGGAAGCGCCCGGCCCTGCAGCGCGTCGACCGCCCCCTGCAGCCCGAGCTACCGGAGCACTGCAGGGCGCAGGCGGCACCGGAGGCCTTTGTCGAGGGCACCGGGGTGGTACAGCGCTGGCCCCTGCAGTGCAGCGCGGCCTTGACCGGGTCAACGCTCGGTGTGCGCGGTCTGCAGCCCGGTGAGACCGGCGTCCTTCTGCGGGTTGCCAGCCTCGATGGCGGCCTGTTTCACCACATGCTCAGCGCCGAGGAGCCCCGCATCGTCCTGCCCGCCAGGGCTGGCCGCGGAGCTCAGGCCTGGCACTACCTGAGTCTCGGTATCGAGCACCTGGTGACCGGTATCGACCACGTCCTGTTCGTGCTGGCCCTGACCCTGCTCATGGGCTGGGGACGCAAGCTGGTGTGGGCGGTGACCTTTTTCACCATCGGCCACTCCCTGACCCTGGCGCTGGCGGTACTGGGCTGGATGGTGTTGCCGGAAGCGGTGGTGGAGACGCTGATCGCCTTCAGCATCGTGGTGGCTGCCGCGGAGTTGCTGCGTGGTGATGGCCCCCTGAAGCGCCGCCCCTGGCTGATGTCCGGCCTGTTTGGCCTGCTGCATGGAATGGGCTTTGCGACGGCACTGAGCGGGCTGGGCCTGCCGAAAGGAGAAATCCCGCTGGCCCTGGCCAGCTTCAACATCGGCATTGAGATCGGCCAATTGCTGATCATCGCGGCCTTTCTGCTGGCCTGGCGCTCGGTCGCAGCCACGGGGCTCAGCTGGCAGGGGCCGGCGAGGCACCTGCCAGCCTGCATCATCGGCACGGTGGCGGCAATCTGGTTCTGGCAGCGCCTGGGGGCGGACAGCTGGATAGCCTTCGCCTGAGGGGTAGCTACTATAACCTAGTCAAACAGATCGTCCTGATCTGTTTGACTGTCGCCCTTGAAATACTGGCGCAATTGCGTGGAATTGCTGGTCTTTCAAGGGCTCGCGACCGGGCTTCGCCCGGCGGCGGCACATCCACGTGCCGCCACCGTGGGCAATGTTAATCGACGGGTTAATAGTCTGAAGAGGCAGCAAGGGCACGGCGCACCTGTTCTCCGCTGAAGCCCCTGGACTGCAGGAAGCGCGCCCGACGCGCATATTCTCTCTGTTCCAATCGTACCCGATCGATCTCACCGAAGCGATCACGCGCCAGGGACGCAGCCTGCTGCACCCAGTCGATATCCTGCTCGGCCACAACCTCGGCCAAAGCCTGCGCGACCAAGGCATCGCCGACACCACGCTGGCGCAGTTCGGCGCGAATCAGCGCGGGACCACGGCGGGACAGCGCACGCTGCCGGGCATGACTGAAGGCAAAGCGCAGATCACTCTGCAGGCCCTCCTCCGCCAGGCGATCGAGTTCGAGCGCCAGGGCGGCCCCGTCACCAAAGCGACGGGACAGTTTGTCGACCAACTCGCGCCGGCTGTGCTCCCGCCGCGCCAGCAGGTCCATGGCGGCGCGGCGGATGGCGGGGTCGCCGGGCTCAGTCACTCAACTCCGCCGCCTCGGCAGGCTCGTCGATGCTGGCAGCCCCCTTGGCGGCAGGCACGTTCAGGGTCTGGCGCCGAATCTCGTTCTCGATAGTGCGGGCAATGTCGGGATTATCTTCAAGGAACTTCGCCGCATTGGCGCGACCCTGACCGATCTTGTCGCCCTGATAGGCGTACCAGGCGCCGGATTTGTCCACCAACCCAAGCTTGACGCCGAGGTCGATGACCTCGCCCATGCGGTAGATACCCTTGCCGTAGAGAATCTGGAACTCGGCCTGGCGGAACGGCGGCGATACCTTGTTCTTGACCACCTTGACCCGGGTCTCGTTGCCGGTCACCTCATCGCCATCCTTGACCGAACCGATACGGCGGATATCGAGGCGCACCGAGGAGTAGAACTTGAGGGCGTTGCCCCCCGTGGTGGTCTCGGGATTGCCAAACATGACGCCGATCTTCATGCGGATCTGGTTGATGAACACCACCAGGCAGTTGGCCTGCTTGATGCTTCCGGTGAGTTTGCGCATGGCCTGGGACAGCAGCCGCGCCTGCAGGCCGACGTGGGAATCCCCCATCTCACCCTCGATCTCCGCCTTCGGCACCAGGGCCGCCACGGAGTCCACCACCAGCACATCCACGGCGCCGGAGCGCACCAGCATGTCTGCCACTTCCAGGGCCTGTTCGCCGGTATCCGGCTGGGACACGATCAGGTCCGAGATATTGACCCCGAGCTTCTCGGCATATTGCGGATCGAGGGCGTGCTCGGCATCGATAAAGGCGGCGGTGCCGCCCGCCTTCTGCGCCTCGGCAATCACCGACAGGGTCAGGGTAGTCTTGCCCGAGGACTCGGGGCCGTAGATCTCGACAATGCGCCCCTTGGGCAGGCCACCAATGCCGAGGGCGATATCCAGCCCGAGCGAGCCGGTGGAAATACTGGGGATGGCCTGGGCCTGCTGGTCCCCCATGCGCATCACCGTGCCCTTGCCGAACTGTCGCTCGATCTGGGCCAGGGCCGCGCTGAGTGCCTTCTGCCTGTTATCTTCCATGGGTCACCTCGATCTTGTGGGTTGCGGTCGGCTTGCAGGATCGGGGGGCAACGGGCCAACCACCGGAACCTGTATATAAAACCAGTATTGCACAGATCAGGGGTCCTGCCTAGTACCAGGAAAAAGTACCGCGAAACTGTACCGGGAAACAGTGCCGCAACCACCAGGGGTGCGGTCGCCAGCGAACAGGCGTGGGGACCGGCTGCCTCAGCTCCAGGTGGTGAGCATGGTCAGCATCATGGTCTTGATGCGGCGGATGTTGCGGGATTCATTCTGGCCCGGCTCCTCGAACACCCGCTCCACGGTCAACCCGGTCAGCATGATGTGGGTGAACACCAGGATGTCGAGCATCTGCTCGTTACTGAGGCTGACATCGTGGAACAC
>JBJHBY010000225.1:0-5618 GCA_050485745.1 Gammaproteobacteria bacterium
TACGTGCTGAGCGGCGGTGAGCTGCCGGCGATGGTGCTGATCGACGCCCTGGTGCGCATGCTGCCCGGGGCACTGGGGGACGAACAGTCGGCCCAGCAGGATTCATTCAGTGCCGGGCTGCTGGATTGCCCGCACTACACACGGCCGGAGGTGTACGCCGGCCGCCCGGTGCCGGAGGTCTTGCTCTCCGGTAACCATGAAGAGATTCGCCGCTGGCGCCTGCAGCAGGCCCTGGGGCGAACCTGGCAACGCCGCCCGGAGCTGTTGACGGGCCGCGAGCTGGATGCAGAGCAACGCACCCTGTTGCGCGCCTTTGTGGCGGCGCAGGGAGATTCCGCAACGCCGGAATCGTGAGCAGGACAGGGCAAGACGGGCGTCTTGCATGGGTTGGGTCAACGAGGAACAGGTCATGAGCACCAACAAGATTATCGCCGAGCTGGAGGCCGAGCAGCTCAAGCAGGAAGTGCCGGCATTCGCCCCGGGTGACACCGTGGTGGTCCAGGTCAAGGTGAAGGAAGGCAACCGCGAGCGTCTGCAGGCCTTCGAAGGCGTGGTCATCGGCAAGCGCAATCGTGGCCTGAACTCCGCGTTCACCGTGCGCAAGATTTCCCACGGCGTTGGTGTCGAGCGCACCTTCCAGACCCACAGCCCGCTGATCGACAGCGTCCAGGTCAAGCGTCGAGGCGACGTGCGCCAGGCCAAGCTGTACTACCTGCGCGAGCTGTCCGGCAAGGCTGCCCGCATCAAGGAAAAGCTGGGCTGATCCATGCCTTCGGGCAGATGCGACCCGCAAGAGGCAGCTTCGGCTGCCTCTTTTGCGTCCAGGCCCATGCCTGCGCCGTGGCTCGGCGCCGTGGCTCGCCCGGGCGTGTGTGGTCACGGTACATACCGCGACGGTGGTGCGTATCACCATGGCCGCTGAACACACACTGCCCGCCGCCGAGCAGGCGCTGATCCAGGCCTGGCTGGACGCCCTGTGGCTGGAGAAGGGCCTGAGCCAGCACAGCCTCGATGCCTATCGCCGCGATCTCGTCGCCTTCACGGCCTGGCTGGTGAGCGGCGGCGGTGGCCTGCTGCGGGCGCAGCGCAGCGACCTGCTGGACTACCTCGCCACACAGTTGCGCGCGGGCAAGTCCAACCGCTCCGCGGCTCGATTGTTGTCCTGCCTGCGCGGCTTCTACCGCTACCTGCTGCGCGAGGGGCGCATCACCCTCGACCCCACTCTCGATATCGAAAGCCCGCGCCTCGGCCGCCCGCTGCCCGGCAGCCTGGCGGAAGAGGATGTGGAGCGCCTGCTGCAGGCCCCCGACGTGGCCGAGCCCATCGGCCTGCGCGACCGTGCCATGCTGGAACTGCTCTATGCCACCGGTCTGCGCGTGTCCGAGCTGGTCGGGCTGCAGCAGGGGCAGATCCACATGAGCCAGGGTGTGCTGCGGGTACTGGGCAAGGGCAGCAAGGAGCGCCTGGTGCCCTTTGGTGAGGAGGCCGGCCACTGGCTGCAGCGCTACCAGCGCGAGGCGCGGCCCTTGCTGCTCGGCGGTATTGTGTCAGAGGCGCTGTTTCCCGGGCGCGGTGGTCAGCCGATGACGCGCCAGACTTTCTGGTACCGGATCAAGCACCACGCCCGTCAGGCCGGAATCGCCGCAGCCCTGTCGCCGCACACCCTGCGCCACGCCTTTGCCACGCACCTGCTCAACCACGGCGCGGACCTGCGCGTGGTGCAGATGCTGCTGGGCCACAGTGATCTCAGTACCACGCAGATCTACACCCATGTCGCGCGGGCGCGCCTGCAGACCCTGCACGCACAGCACCATCCGCGGGGATAGTGGTCCAAGCCTGTGGTGGCCCCAGCCGCCGGCTGAAATCGAGTACACTCTCGGGCTGAATCGAAACAGTAGCCGCTGCCGCGGCGGAGACCCTGAATGAAGCAACTGGCAGTCATCGCGATGTGTCTTACCCTGTTCGGCTTGCCGCTGGTCGCGGCCGCGGAGGCAGAGCAGCGGATTCGCGAGAAGCTCAACGAAAGCCGGCCGGATCTTGCCGTCGAAAGCGTCGAGGCCAGTGATATTCCCGGTATGTACGTGGTGCAATTTGCCGATGGCCCGCAGGTGTATGCCACCGCTGACGGTCGCTACATGTTCGTCGGCGATGCCTACGAACTGCGCCCCGGCGCCGGCCTGGTGAATGTGCGGGAGCGGCGCCAGGAAGGCCCCCGTGCGCAGGCCCTGGCCGCCGTCGACCCTGCCACCACGATCAACTTCGGACCCGAGGGCGAGGTCGCCGCGGTGGTCTATGTGTTCACCGATGTCGACTGTGGCTATTGTCAGGTGCTTCATCGCGAGATGGCACAGCTCAACGCCATGGGTATCGAGGTGCGTTATCTGGCTTATCCGCGTGCGGGCGCGGGCTCCGACACCTACCGCAAGATGGCCAGTGCCTGGTGTGCCCCGGATCGGCAGCAGGCCATGGACCGCCTGAAGGCGCGGCAGTCGATTCCCGAAAACGTGTGCCGGGGCAACCCGGTGATGGCGCAGTACGAGCTGGCGCGCTCCCTGGGCGTGCAGGGCACACCGGCGATCGTTGCCGAAAACGGCCAGATAATCCCCGGCTACATGCCGGCGGAGCGCCTGGCCCGGGTGTTGGGTATTGCGCCGGACGCCGCCGCGGCGCGCTGACAGCCTTCCGGGCGGTCTGCCGTCCGGGTGATTTCATGCCGCCAGCGGGCGGCTTTTCCGGTTCCGGTATCCACCCTTGCGGGAGTCGACCCCAGTGCAACAGGAATTCCAGCGCATCCAGCGCCTGCCCCCCTACGTGTTCAACATCATCGGTGAGCTCAAGCGGGCGGCGCGGGCCCGTGGCGAGGACGTGATCGATTTCGGCATGGGCAACCCGGACCAGCCCACGCCCCCGCATATCGTCGAAAAACTGGTGGAGACGGTGCAGCGCGGCGACACCCATCGCTACTCCCAGTCCAAGGGAATTCCACGCCTGCGCCGCGCCGTCTGCAACTGGTACAAGCGCCGCTATGACGTCGACCTCGACCCCGAGCGCGAGGCCATTGTCACCCTCGGTTCCAAGGAGGGCCTGGCCCATCTCGCCCTGGCCTGCACCGGGCCCGGCGACGCGGTGCTGGTGCCAAACCCGTCTTACCCGATCCACCCCTATGGCTTCGTCATTGCCGGCGCGGATATCCGCCACGTGCCGATGCAGTCCAACGAGGGCTTTCTCGCCGAGCTCGAGAAGGCGATCAAGACCACCTGGCCGACGCCGAAGATGCTGGTGCTGAATTTTCCGGCCAACCCCACCACCCACTGCGTCGACCTCGCGTTCTTCGAGCAGGTGGTGGCCATCGCGCGCGAGTACGGCATCTGGGTGGTACAGGACCTGGCCTATGCGGATATCGTCTTCGACGGTTACCGGGCGCCCTCGATCCTGCAGGTGCCGGGCGCGCGGGACATCGCCGTGGAGTTCTTCACCCTGTCGAAGAGTTACAACATGCCGGGCTGGCGCATCGGCTTCTGTGTCGGCAACGAGACCCTGATCCACGCCCTGGGGCGGATCAAATCCTACCTCGACTACGGCATGTTTACCCCGGTGCAGGTTGCGGCCATCGCCGCCCTGGAGGGAGATCAGTCCTGCGTGACGGAGATCTGCGAGCGCTATCGCCGTCGCCGCGACGTGCTCTGCGGCGGCCTCAATGAGCTCGGCTGGAACATCCAGCCGCCGCGCGCCACCATGTTCGTGTGGGCGCCGGTGCCCGAGTGCTACCGCGAGATGGGCTCCCTGGAGTTTGCCAAAAAGCTGCTGGTGGAGGCCCAGGTGGCGGTGTCCCCGGGTATTGGCTTCGGCGAGTATGGCGAGGGCTTCCTGCGCTTCGGCCTGATCGAAAACGAACAGCGCACCCGCCAGGCGATCCGCAATATCCGCCGCATGATGCGCCGCGACGGCGTGATCAGCTGAGCGCTTCCCCTCAGCTGCCCGAGCTGCGGGGCGGGGTGTTCAACAACCTGATAGAATGCCGGGTTTCGCCGCCGAGCCGCACAGGGTTACAGCGGCCGGCGCTCCGGCGTGTACGTATATGTCATCACTGTTGTGAATCGGTAGAGGGGGTTCTCTTGGATCGGATCAACCTGGGTATCTGTGGACTGGGCACCGTCGGCAGTGGCGTGGTGCACGTGCTGCGGCGCAATCTTGCCGAGATCAGCGCCCGCGCCGGCTGCGAACTGGTGGTGGCGCAGATTGGTGCGCGCCGCGACAACCCCAACTGCGATGTCTCCGGCATTGCCGTGACCCGCGACATCTTCGAGGTGGCGCGCAACCCGGATATCCACATCCTGGTGGAGCTGATCGGGGGCATCGAGCCCGCGCGCAGCCTGATCCTCGAGGCCATCGCCAACGGCAAGCATGTGGTTACCGCCAACAAGGCGCTGATCGCCGAGCACGGCAATGAGATCTTTGCCGCCGCGGCCGAGCGCGGCGTCAGCGTGGCCTTCGAGGCGGCGGTGGCCGGCGGCATCCCCATCATCAAGGCGATTCGCGAGGGCCTGTCGGCAAACCGCATCGAATGGCTGGCGGGGATCATCAACGGCACCGGCAACTTTATCCTCACGGAGATGCGCGAGCGTGGTCGCGCCTTCACCGAGGTGCTGAAGGAGGCGCAGGTGCTGGGTTACGCCGAGGCCGACCCCACCTTCGACGTGGAGGGCATCGACGCGGCGCACAAGCTGGTGATCCTGGCCTCCATTGCCTTTGGCATTCCGCTGCAGTTTTCCCGCGTCTACACTGAGGGCATCACCGGTATTTCCACCCTTGATGTGCAGTACGCCGAGGAACTCGGCTACCGTATCAAGCACCTCGGCATTGCACGCCGCGGCGCGGAGGGTTTCGAGCTGCGCGTGCATCCCACGTTGATCCCGGAAAAGCGCCTGATCGCGAACGTCAACGGTGTCATGAACGCCATCCTGGTGAAGGGCGATGCAGTGGGGCCAACCCTGTACTACGGCCCCGGTGCAGGCAGCGAGCCCACCGCCAGCTCGGTGATCGCCGACCTCGTGGACGTGGCGCGCAACCTCAATGCCGAGCCCGGCCAGCGCGTGCCCTACCTGGCGTTCCAGCCCCACGCCCTGAGCGATATGCCGGTGCTGGACATCGGCGAGGTGGAATCCGCGTACTATCTGCGCCTGTCGGCCTTTGATCGCCCTGGCGTGCTGTCGAGCATCGCGCAGATCCTGTCCGAGGCCGGCATCAGTATCGAGGCGATGATCCAGAAGGAGCCCGCCGGCGGCCAGGACCACGTGCCGATGATCCTGCTCACCAACCGCACCCTGGAGCGGAAGATGCAGGCAGCCATCGAGCAGATCGAAGCCCTGGACAGTATCGAGGGCGGGGTGACCCGCATCCGCATGGAATCCCTGGCGGGCTAGCCGCAACCGACAACGAGGCGAATCGTGAAATACATCAGCACCCGCGGGCAGGCGCCCGCGCTGTCTTTCGAGGATGTCCTGCTCACCGGTCTCGCGCCTGATGGCGGCCTGTACGTGCCGGAGAGTCTGCCGGCCTGGAGCGCCGACGACCTGCAGCGCATGCGCCACCTGTCCTACAGCGAGCTGGCCTTCGAG
>JBJHBY010000226.1:0-5527 GCA_050485745.1 Gammaproteobacteria bacterium
CTGTTATCGGCTGAAGTTCGCCAACCCCGATAATCCCGCCGATTACTTCATTGTCGATGCGCTGGTCGAGGCCATGGTGCTGCTGGCACGTCACGGCAAGCGCCTGCCGCGGCCGGAGCGCCTGCCACGGGAGAGCTCCTCGGTCGAGGCCCGCCTCAACGCCACCAACCAGGCGCTGCAGCCCCATGCGGGCGGCATGATCGAGCACTGGTCAAATGCCGTTGAAGGTGAGATCCGTGACGACCAGGGCATCAGCATGCACAATCCGGATACGGATGTGTTCATGAAGTATCATCTGGCCGGGGCCTATGATTCCAACATCGCCCTGTTGCTGACGGTTGGCGAAAGCCGCCTCGACAGCTACCAGCGCCTTGCGGAGATCCTGCGCCGTACCGAGCTGCGTGGCAAGGATCTCGCAACCAACCTGGAGTTCCACTACGGCCTGGTCAACTGGTTCCTCGGACAGAATGTCAACGCGCGTCCCACGACCCGCTTCATGCTGCCTTATCTGACCGCGGTCGGTGAGCTGAAGCAGGCCGCGAACCAGATCGACCTGCAACATGCCTACGCCCAATTGCGCAGCCACGCGCTGAAGCAGGCCGACGAAGCACAGCGTAACAACTGGGCGGCCGTGCTGGATCGCAAGCAGACGCTGCTGCTGCGTCCGCTGGAAAAACTGTTCGACGAGCCCCATATGCTGTCGGGTTGGCTCAGCCTCAATCGCCACCAGTTCCTGGTCGAGAAGGGCAAGGTGCGCTGGCTGCGCAATCCGGTGGAAGTCCTGTCGGATCTCTATCACTTCCTGCACATGGATTACGAGCCGGGCAAGCCCGCGGCCTACATGATCTGGGATCACGATCACGTGCTGCTGGAGAATGCCCTCGGCTTCTACGGCGCGTTGCGCCAGCGCCTGGGTGTCGACAGCTTCGCCGATCTCGAGTCCGCGCTGGCCGGCAAGTGCCCGGCGGATATCAACGAGGCGGAGTGGCAGGCCGCCCTCGCAGCCCATGCGGGTTATCAGGCGGGCTGCGAAGTCCTGTCCATTCTGCCATTGATCGCGCTGGATACCGGTTTCTACGACCTCACGGTGAACCCGGACCTCAGCATCACCATTCCGGAACGCCTGCTGCAGAAGAAACTTCAGGACGCCATGGCCAAGGTTCTGGTGCCCCCGCCTGCGGCCAGGGCCGACGAAATCCTGGCGGCCAGCGGTGGCATGTTCTATCCCCGCGAGGCGCCCGGCATGGAGGCTTATGTCACTGAAGGCGGCCACTTCAAGCAGGGTGATCCGCTCTACATCGTCGAAGTGATGAAGATGTTCAATAAGGTCTACGCGCCGTTTTCCGGTACCATTGACAAGGTGCTGGTCGATGGCGACGGAGTGATCATCAAGAAGGGGCAGCCCCTGTTCAAGGTCACGCCGGACGAGAAGATCGTGGTGGAGACGCCCGAAGAAATCCGCGCGCGCAAGCGTGCCGCAACGGATGCCCTGATGGGCCGGCTGGTCTGATATTACCGGAGGTCACCCGATGATCACTGCACTGGACCACATCGCTATCGCTGTACCCGACCTGGAGCGCGCCATCAAGCGCTTCATGGAGGATTTCGGCATCCGCTTCGAGGGTACTGAGGACGTTGAGCCGGCGAAAACCAGCACGGCGTTCTTCCCCATCGAGGGAACCCAGATCGAACTGGTCCACCCCCTGCGCGGCGAAGGTCCGATCGCCAAGTACCTCGAGAAAAAGGGCGGCGGTATCCATCATATCTGCTTCCGCACCGACAACATCGAAGAGGATGTGGCCCGGCTCAAGGCCAAGGGCTACCAGTTCCTCAGCGAGGGCCCGCAACCCGGAGCACACGACTGCCAGGTGATTTTCATTCACCCGAAATCCTGCGACGGTGTGCTCATCGAGCTGAGCCAGCCCCCCGCAGACCACTGAACGTTCCGGGTCGCCAGCGGGCGACCCGATCCCCGATTCACGCCGGAAGACGATACCCCATGTCCGACAACAGCTACGCACCCAAGCCCCAAACCCTGGCCGAATGGGAGGCACAGGTCGAGAAGCAGCTCAAGGGCAAGGGCAGTGACGCCCTGACCTGGCACACGGCCGAAGGCATTGAGGTGAAACCGCTGTACACCCGTGCCGACCTGGATGCGCTCGGGCACACGGATACCCTGCCGGGTTTTGAGCCGTTTGTCAGGGGTCCCCAGGCAACAATGTACGCAGGCCGCCCCTGGACCATCCGTCAATACGCGGGATTTTCTACAGCGGAAGAGTCCAATGCCTTCTACCGCAAGGCGTTGGCCGCAGGCGGACAGGGCGTATCGGTGGCCTTCGATCTCGCCACGCACCGGGGTTACGACTCCGATCATCCACGGGTTGCCGGTGACGTCGGCAAGGCGGGCGTAGCGATCGACTCCGTTGAGGACATGAAGGTCCTGTTCAATGGCATTCCGCTGGATCAGGTCTCGGTATCGATGACCATGAACGGAGCCGTGCTGCCGGTTCTCGCCGGCTATATCGTTGCGGCAGAGGAGCAGGGAGTGGGCCAGGACCAGCTGTCCGGGACCATCCAGAACGATATCCTCAAGGAGTTCATGGTCCGCAATACCTATATCTACCCGCCCGAGCCCAGCATGCGCATCATCGGCGACATCATCGCCTACTGCTCCGAGCACATGCCGAAGTTCAACACCATTTCGATTTCCGGCTACCACATTCAGGAGGCCGGTGCAGACGCGGCGCTGGAGCTGGCCTATACCCTCGCCGATGGCAAGGAGTACATCCGTACCGCGCTGGCGGCAGGCCTGGATATCGACAAATTTGCCGGGCGCCTGTCGTTCTTCTTCGGCATTGGCATGAATTTTTACATGGAGGTGGCCAAGCTGCGTGCCGCGCGCCTGCTCTGGACCCGTATTGTCTCCGAGTTCAAGCCAAAGAACGAACGCTCGAAGATGCTGCGTACCCACTGCCAGACCTCTGGCTGGTCGCTGACCGAGCAGGACCCCTACAACAATATCGTACGCACCACCATCGAGGCGATGGCGGCGGTGTTCGGAGGCACCCAATCACTGCACACCAATGCCTTTGACGAGGCGATCGCTCTGCCCACCGAGTTCTCCGCGCGCATTGCCCGCAACACCCAGCTGATCATCCAGGAAGAGACTTACGTCACCAAGGTCATTGATCCCTGGGGTGGCTCCTACTTCATGGAGAGCCTGACGCAGCAGCTTGCGGACAAGGCCTGGGAGCTGATCGAGGAGATCGAGTCCCGCGGTGGCATGGCCAAGGCCATTGAGACGGGCATGCCGAAACTGCGCATCGAGGAATCCGCGGCGCGCAAGCAGGCCCGTATCGATCGCGGCGAGGATGTCATCGTCGGTGTCAACAAGTACATCAGTGGCTCCGAAGATAGCGTCGACGTACTCGATATCGACAACAACAAGGTAAGGGAAGCACAGATCCGTGCACTGGAGCGCATTCGTGCCGGACGTGATGAAAAGGCCGTCGAGGATGCCCTCGAGGCCATCTACCAGGCCGCGTGTGGCGGACAGGGGAACCTGCTGGACCTGTGCGTCAAGGCGACCCGCGCACGCGCCACCGTCGGGGAGATCTCGTTTGCCATGGAACGCGAGTTCGGTCGCTACAATGCCCAGGCCCAGACCGTGTCCGGCGTGTACGGCAGTGCCTTCCAGGGCGACGAAGACTGGCAGGGCATCGCCGCCGACATCGAGGCTTTCCAGGAGCGTCACGGGCGCCGGCCGCGGATGCTGGTCTGCAAGATGGGCCAGGATGGCCACGATCGCGGCGCCAAGGTGATTGCCACCGCCTTTGCCGACGTCGGCTTCGATATCGACCTGTCGCCGATGTTTTCCACCCCGGAGGAAGTCGCACGCCAGGCCATCGAAAACGACGTGCACGTGGTCGGTGTCTCCTCCCAGGCGGCCGGGCACAAGACCCTGGTGCCGCTGCTGATCGATGAGCTGCGCAAGCAGGGCGCCGATGACATTATCGTCGTTGCCGGGGGTGTGATCCCGCGCCAGGACTACGACTTCCTCTACCAGGCTGGCGTCAAAGGCATCTTCGGCCCGGGCACCAAGATTCCGGTGGCGGCACGGGACGTTCTGGACGCGATCAACGCGGCGCAGAAAGGCTGAGCGTCATGCCAGAGGCAAAACATGACGTGCAAGACGCAAGACGCGAGACGCGGGAATGGCAGTCTGCGCGGGTATTGCTGACTGCCGGGACACGCGCCGTTATCCCGCTGGACCGGCCCCTCGTGTCCCTCGCGTTTTGCGTCTCGCGTCTTGCATCTTCCTCGCAGCGTTTAGCCCCCCATGTCCATTGACCTCGACGCCCTTCGCCAGGGCAATCGCCGCGCTCTGGCGAAGGCGATTACCCTGGTCGAGAGCAAGCGCGAGCAGGACCGCGAGGCGGCCCAGCGCCTGCTGGAGTCGCTGCTGCCGGATACCGGTAACAGTATTCGCATTGGCATTACCGGTATTCCCGGGGTGGGCAAGTCCACCTTCATCGAAGCCTTCGGGCTCTACCTGATCGGCCTGGGCAAGCGCGTGGCCGTGCTTGCGGTGGACCCGTCCTCGCCCGTGGCCGGCGGCTCTATTCTGGGTGACAAGACGCGCATGGAGGAGCTGTCCAGGGCGGAGCAGGCCTTCATCCGTCCGTCTCCCTCGGAAGGTGCCCTGGGCGGGGTGGCCCTGCGCACCCGCGAGACCATGCTGCTGTGCGAAGCCGCCGGCTATGATGTAATCCTGGTCGAAACCGTGGGGGTCGGTCAGAGCGAGTATGAAGTGGCCAGCATGGTCGATTTCTTCATGGTGCTGATGCTGCCCAATGCCGGGGATGAACTGCAGGGCATCAAGAAGGGCATTCTGGAACTGGCGGATGCCCTGGTGATCAACAAGGCGGATGGCGAGAGTGGCAATATGGCGGAGCAGAGCCGCCGGCACTACCAGAACGCCATGAACCTGCTGCGCCACACCAGTTTCTGGACGCCCCGGGTGCTGACCTGCTCCGCCCTGAAGCAGCAGCGCATCGACGCGATCTGGGGCATGATCCTCGATTACTATTTCGAAGCACTGAAAAACGACAGCTTCCAGGGCAAGCGCGCACGCCAGGCGCGGGACTGGATGCAGCGTCTGATCAAGGAAATGCTGGAAGCACGTCTGCGCGGCAACCCCCAGGTGCGCGCCCTGCTGCCGGACCTGGAGAGCAGGGTAGTGCACGGTGAAACCACGCCCTATGCCGCCGCCAAACGCCTGGTGGATCTGCTCTGACCCGGCTGTCGCAGTGCTTCAGTCAGCCGCCAGTTGTTGTTTGTGCTTCTCGGGTGGGGCGTCGTCCCGTGCCTGCGCGTTACTACCGCAGCAACCAATAAAGTCACTCAGCTCCTGGGCCTGGGCCATCGCATCCGCATAGCCGAGTTCGATCAGTTCATTGATGAAGCCCGGTGTGAACAGCAGATAACTGGCGACGTTTACCCCACCCTAGTAGCGATTGCTGCCGGT
>JBJHBY010000227.1:0-5471 GCA_050485745.1 Gammaproteobacteria bacterium
GCGTCATCCCGACGTCGTCGAGCATCCGCCGCAGATCACCGACCAGGTTCGGATCGGACAGCTGACCGACCGACAGGTTGACGGCGAGGCGCGGAACGGGCCCTGTCAGCCCGCGAGCGACGTGCAACGCCCGCAGCCGAGCGATCGTGGCGCATGCGGACGAGACCACCGCGACACCGAGCGCAGCGTCGAGGTTCGCGTCGGTCGCGACCTCCATGAAGGACGACGGCGGCTGGGGACCGAGCTCCGGATGGACCCATCGGGCCAGCGCCTCGTACGCCACGACATCTCCCGAGCGCAGGTCGACGATGGCGGTTTCCGCCTCCACACCGCGCTCACCCTGGGGCCGGATACGGATCACGATGTCGTCCCTGAAGCGGAACCAGAAGGTCGTGTCCACGGCCTCGATACGCAGCTGGTCCGGCGCATCCTCGAGAATCTCCCAGCCGATGGCATCGGCGGTATGCAGCGCCAGGGCATAGGCCGCGGTGAAATCCAGCGGTACCTCGATCGGCTGCAGGTCCGGGTAGGCTTCGCGCTGGGCGGCGGCTTTTTCCGCGGTGTACTCCAGCGAGTTGCTGTCCTCGCCGCGTGCTGCGACTGCGGCAACAAAGGCTGGCGGGTCGTCCGGGTTGGTGGTGATGTCATGGATGGGCGGTGCGCCGCGCCCGCTGGTGATGGCCAGGGCTGCGACCAGCAGTGCGGGCAGTGCCAGCGCCGAGGCCAGCCAGAGTCCGCGGCGATTGGGCTCGCTGGTGCTGGGCCAGATCGACCAGGCGCCGGCGGCGGCGACCACCAGGGCCAGTAGCATCGACAAGGCCAGCAGCAGCAGGCCAAGGCTGTAGTGGATCAGGCCGGCCCGGGTCGCGAGCGGGCCGACCGGGAGCAGCACCAGGCTGAGGATGCCGAGGCGGATGAACCAGGTAACCATTGGGGAGCGCATTGCCATGGGAGCTCCTGTGTCATTGTCTTGGTAGCCCACTGAGTGGTGATGGTCTTGCGAAGTGGGCGGCTCAGGGGTGCTGAAGCGCGGAGTGTCGGCCGCGATGGATCGCCCGACGATAGCCCAGTGCCTGCCGGGCGGCAAGACGCCCGGGGCACCCGGGGGAAACGGTACGCGGGGCTGTACCGCCAGGGGCTGCCCGGGGTGCGTCAACACAATGTCCGCCCCCTGTCGCGTGCATCGATCTGGTGCGCCTGGCCCGCAGACTGTGCGCCCGGGTGGCGCAATGCGCCCCAGGGCTGGCCGGACACCCCGGTACGCGGGGGTTGTGCGGGGTTGGCAAGCGCCTTGCTGGACGTCATCCGTATCCCGACCGGACAGCGCCGTTTGGCACAGGAGTGCACCATGCCAAGACCCACCCGTTTTACCGAGGCCGGCCTGCCGCGCTGCATCTTGCAGGCAGCGTATCGCTGGCAGCGGGCTTTCAATTACCCCGACGACTTCCGCGTCTACCTCGACAGCCTGCGTCAGGCGGCGGAGCAGTACCAGTGCCAGCTGCATGGTTATGCGCTGCTGCCGAACCGGGTACAGCTGCTGGTGACACCGGCGACGCCGACCGGCGTATCCCAGATGATGCAATCCCTGGGGCGACGCTACGTGCAGTACTTCAATCGTCGCTACGCCCGCAGTGGCACGCTCTGGGACGGCCGCTACAAATCCTGCCTGATCGAGCCCGGCGAACCGCTGCTGTCGGTCCATCATTACGTGGACACGCTGCCGGCCCAGACCGGGGTGGTCAGCGACCCCGCGGATTACCCCTGGAGCAGTCTGCGCCAGCATGTCGGACAGGTGCCGTGCTGGCTGGCCGAGCACGACAGTTATCGCGCCCTCGGTGCGGATGAGCAGGCACGCGCCGCCGCCTATGCCGAGCGTTTGAGCAAGCCGCTGTCGCGGGAGATCCTGCGCGATATCAATGTCAATGTGACCCAGGGCAGCGTGTATGGCAGCGAGAGCTTCCGTGACCAGATTGCCCGGCGCTCGGGCCTCAAGGTGAGGCCGCGGCCCCGCGGACGGCCGCGCCTTAAACAGGCGGGTTGATCGTTCCGGTCAGTCGATCGACGTTTTTTTCACTTGACGCCCGTATAGCCGGTCGGCATGTTGGCCTCCTGCGGAGCTGTGGCTCCATGAACCCTGCTGCGGTTGTCCCGCGGCGGGAGCACATCGGGAGGATATGAGCATGGCGTTTCACGGCAAGGTGGCCCTGGTCACGGGCGGGGCAAGTGGCATGGGGCAGTTGATGGCCCTGCGTCTGGCGGAGCAGGGCGCCCAGGTGGCCATCGTCGACCTGAATGAAAAGGGGCTGGCCGAAACGGCCGCGCGCTCGTCCAACATCACGCCGTTCACCTGTGATGTCAGTAATGAAGAGCAGGTGCAGCAAGTGGTGGCGGAGGTCCAGGCGAAGCTGGGACCCATCGATCGCCTCACCCACGCCGCGGCGATCATGCCTGCCGGCGCCATCGCGGACATGCCCGCCGCCCAGATGAATCGCCTGATGACCATCAATTTCAATGGCACGGTGAACATGGTCAAGGCTCTGTTGCCCTCGATGCTGGAGCGACGCAGCGGTGACATGATCGTGTTTGGCTCCATGGCGGGCGACGTGCTGACCCACAACATGGGTGCCTATGCCGCAACCAAGGCGGCCACCAATGTCTTCGTCGAGGTCATGGTGCGGGAGAATCTCGACAGCGGCATCCGCTTTCTGCTGGTCTGCCCGCCGGCGGTGAACACGCCGCTGGTCGATCAGGCCCTCGAAGGCGGGCCGAAGAGCCTGCTCGATTCGAAAAAGGCCGGGCGTATGTCCACGCCGGCAAAAATCATCGATGCCATTGAGGCAGCCCTGGAGAAGGGCAAGTGGGTGGTGCGTCCGGGTGAGGCGGCCATTCTGACCTGGATTCGTCGCATGGCACCCGGCTTGCTCTGGAAGCTGATGGAAAAGGCCAACAAGTAGGCTGGGTTAGCGGCGCAGCCGCGTAACCCGGCGCTCTCACCGTCATTGAACCTCGCGCCGATGTAGTTTCCGGGGTGATCCCCAGGCGGGCTTCGTGGCAGACTCCCGGGAACGTCAGGCGTTGGGGGTAACGCTGGGTTACGCGGCGTTGCCGCTAACCCAGCCTACGTCAGGAGCGATGCCGCTAACCCAGCCTACGCCGCCGGGCCGGGGTCGCCGGACCTGATGGCGGCCAGCGCGGGTGCGAGTTCAGGGTGGCGGAAGCTGTAGCCTGCCGCCTGCGCCCTGGCCGGCAGCACCCGCTGGCCGCCCAGCAGCAGGATCGACAGCTCGCCCAGAGCCAGTTTCAGCAGAGGGGCGGGCACAGCGAGGAAGGCCGGGCGCCCAAGGCTTCGCGCCAGGGCCCGGGTGAAGTCGATATTGCGCACCGGGTTGGGCGCAGTGGCGTTGTAGACCCCGTGCCAGTTTTCGTCCTCCAGGGCGTGCTGCAGCATGCCAAGCACATCCTCCAGATGCACCCAGGACATCCACTGCCGGCCATTCCCCAGACGCGCGCCCAGCCCCAGCCGGAACGGTAGTGCCATGCGCTGCAGCAGGCCGCCCCCGGGCCCGATCACCAGGCCGATACGCAGGATACACAGGCGGCATCCGGCACGCTGTATACCTTCCGTGGCCTGCTCCCAGTCCCGGCACAGGGCGTGGGCGAAATCATTGGCGCTGACCGGAGTGTGTTCCTCCTGGGGGGCTTCCCCGGTGTCACCGTAATAGCCAATGGCGGATGCGCTCACAAACACCGCCGGTGGGTGTGGCCACTTCGCCATGCGCTCGATCAGTTCTTCGGTCAAGGCAATGCGGCTGTTGCGCAGCAACTCGCGTCGGCCCCGGGTCCAGGGGCGGTCGGCAATCGGCGCACCCGCCAGGTTCACCACCGCGTCCACGTCGCGCAGCGCGCCGACATCGGCGAGCCGCAAGCCGGCCACCGCATTGCCCCAGCGCGCACTCACCCTGCGCGGGTCGCGGCTCACCACGGACACCCGCCAGCCATGCCGCAGCAGGCGGTCGACCAGACGCGAGCCGATCCAGCCGCTGCCGCCGGTCACCAGAGCATGGCGCATTCATACCTCCGGGATTTCAGCGACCGAGTTTTTCCATGGCTTCGATCAGCCCCATTGGCAGCGGGAACACGATGGTGGAGTTCTGCTCCCCGGCGATCTCTGTCAGCGTCTGCAGATAGCGCAGCTGGATGGCCTGGGGTGCGGTGGCGAGCTTTTCCGCCGCCTGCACCAGCTTCTCCGAGGCCTCCAGTTCGCCCATGGCGTGGATGACCTTGGCGCGTCGTTCCCGCTCGGCCTCGGCCTGCTTGGCGATGGCGCGGATCATCGACTCGTTGAGGTCGACGTGTTTGATTTCGACGTTCGCAACCTTGATGCCCCAGGCATCGGTCTGCTGGTCGAGAATCGACTGGATACTGGAGTTGAGTTCGTCGCGACCGGCCAGCATCTGATCGAGTTCATGCTGACCCACCACGGAGCGCAGGGTGGTCTGTGCCAGTTGCGCGGTGGCTTCGTGAAAATCCTCAACCGCGATGATGGCCTTCTGGGCATCGATCACCCGGTAGTAGATTACCGCGTTCACCTTCACCGAAACGTTATCCTTGGAGATGATGTCCTGGCTGGGTACATCCATCACCATGGTGCGCAGGTCCACGCGCACCGCCTGCTGCACGATCGGGATCACCAGGATCAGACCCGGCCCCTTCACCTTGTAGAAGCGCCCGAGCATGAAGACCACGGCGCGCTCGTATTCGCGCAGAACGCGAAAGGCGCTCAGCAGGATGCCGACAATCAGGATCAGCAGGGTTGTCGCAAAATAGCCTGTCATCACGATTCACTCCTCCTCTGATGAAATGGGCACGACCAGCAGGGTCAGCCCCTCCACATCGTTCACGCGCACCGCCTGGCCCCGGGTCACTGGCGTCGCGCTGCGTGCATTCCACCACTCGCCGTGCAGGCGCACGCGACCGCGGTGTTGTTCGAAATCCTCGGCCGCCTCGGCGACCTGGCCGATCAGCGTCGACTGACCGCTGACCTGGGCCTGGCGGCGGGCACGCAGGGCCACGCCGACCACGGCGAACATGAGGAAGGCCGAGGCCACGCCGACGGAGACAATCAGCGGCAGGGCGATTTCATAGCCCGGTACATCGCTGTCCATGAGCATGATCGAGCCGACCACGAAGGCGACCACGCCGCCAATGCCGAGCATGCCGAAGCTGGGCATGAAGGCCTCGGCGATCATCAGGGCGATGCCCAGCAGGATCAGCGCCAGGCCGACATAGCTGATGGGCATGATCTGGAAGGCGTAGAGGGCCACCAGCAGGCTGATCCCGCCGACCACGCCGGGAACCAGCGCGCCGGGGTTGTAGAACTCCAGGATCAGCCCGTAGATCCCGATCAGCATCAGGATGTAGGCGATGTTCGGGTCGGTGATGGTGGCCAGGAAACGGTGCCGCCAGTCTGG
>JBJHBY010000228.1:0-5389 GCA_050485745.1 Gammaproteobacteria bacterium
CGCTTTGGAATGGTTATGGTTGTAGGTCGATCGAAGGCGCTCGGAAACCCGGTGAGCCTTTTGCAGACGTTCATTGCGTATGGCCCGCTTCGCCCATCCCTCGTACAGCATGCGTGCGGCGACACCAGCGACAAGAATGCCGAAAACCGGCTTGTAGACGTCCATGTCTGAGAGATAGTTGGCCGAAAACCAGGATCCGGCCACGGCTCCGATGGGGGCGCCGATACCGAAGGTGAATGCGAGTGGCCACAGGAGGCGCTTCTGTCGGTAGTAGATCGGCACGGAGAAAATCCTGCTTGAAACCTCGAGGATCTGGTTGACCACCTTGATCATGTTGGGGTCACCGATGCCGAGAATCGAGATGTGGCCAATACCCGCAAGGATGCCGCCACCCCCGGCCCCCATGGACATGATGAAACCAGCCAGCAGACACCAAGCAAATGCAAGATACGGGTTGAAGTCGAGTTCCATCTTCATCTCCCCTGTTACATGTGGCGTCTACTCTGCCCTGTATGGCGGCGCACAACAGTGCGTCGCCAATAAGCCGAACCTCGTTCCGACGCGGATGCACCCGTACCATCCGGTACGGGTGCATACACTGTGAGATTATAGGAAGGTCGGCCTAAGTGAATCCTGTGTGGGATCCTGCCCGCCTGCTCATACCGGCGGGCTGTCCGCTACTGTTCGTACAGCGCGTTTCTTTTTTGTCGCCACCGGCCCAGCGACTCCCTGATTCCGGGCCAGAGGGACCAGATCATGAATGCAGCGGCCATTGCCAGGATGGTCGCGCTCAGCGGCCGCATGAAAAAGATCATGAGATTGTTGTCGTAGGAGTACATGGATGTGAGGAAGTACTTCTCCGCCAAGGGGCCGAGGATCACACCCAAGATCATCGGTGCCACCGGAATGTTGGCTCGGCGGAACAGGTAGCTGATGAATCCGAAGAACAGGCATATGTAGACGTCCGAGATATTGTTCCGCACGCCGAATGCACCCACCAGACATAGTATGGTGATGAATCCGAACAGCACCGGCTGGGGAATCTTCATCAATGTGGCAAAGCCGCGTGCGACGATCAGGCCCGCGAAAATCATAAGCAGGTTGGCGACCAGATAACCCGCGAAAACCGTGTAGACCAGGGTTGCGTTCGTGGTGAAGAGCTGTGGTCCAGGCTGGATTCCCTGGATCATCAGCGCGGCAAGCATGATGGCCGTGGCCGCGCTGCCCGGGATGCCAAGCGTCAGGAGTGGGATCGTGGCGGTCCCCGTGGTGGCGTTCTTGGCGGTTTCCGGCGCGGCAAGGGCTTCCTCGACTCCCGTCCCGAATTCGTGTCCTCGCTTTGATGTCTGGCGTTCGACACCGTACGCCAGGATGGCCCCGATGACCGCGCCGGAGCCGGGGATGGCGCCGATGATGCAACCGATCACGGAGCCCCTGGCGATGGGCCCCTTGAGCCTGAACAGTTCCCTGACCGTGGGCAACCTGGTTCGTGTCGATTTGATGTCGTTGTAGTTCGTTCGGACCTTCTCACCCAGCCACCAGAGCACCTCGCCAATGGCGAACATGCCCACGAGCACAACGACGAAGTTGATGCCGTTCTCGAGTATTTCCGAGCCGAAAGTCAGCCTTGGCTGACCGTACATCGGGTCGAGTCCCACTGCGCCGACGGCAACTCCGAACAGCAGCGAGATCATGCTGACCATGAACTGCCCCCGGGCGATGGCTACCACCGAGATAAGGCCCAGCAGGGTGGCGGCGAAGAATTCAGGCGAACCGAATCGAAGCGCAAAGGTGGCGAAGGGTTGGGATACGAATATCATGATCAGGGCGCTGGCGATGCCGCCCGCGGCAGAACAGGTGATGGCGATGCCCAATGCCTTGGCAGCCATGCCTTTCTTCGTCATGGGGTAGCCATCCCATGTGGCCGGTATGGATGCAGGGGAGCCGGGGATGTTGATCAGAATCGAGGCGATCGATCCGCCGAAGATGCCGCCTACATACAGGCCGGCCAGGAAGACCATGGCCTGCTCTGCCGTCATCACGTAGGTGAACGGTAGCGCGAGCACCATGGCGTTGACGAAGTTGATCCCCGGCAGGGCGCCCGCCACTACGCCAATGAAGATCCCCAGGACCAGCAGCAGAAACGTGTGGAAGCCAAAGACATTGGCCATTCCTGCAGAGAGTAGAGAGAGAATCTCCATTGGGGCGACCTCTTGCACGTGTTGTGTGCTGTTTAGCCGCGTTCAGTGACGCAGTCTGAAACAGATATATGCCCGGCACCTTACGGGTATGGGCAGAACGGTACGGTCAGAAGACCGAAAGCCATCCATACAGAAGCGTCGTGAGGGTTTCGAAGATACCAATCCCCCGGGGTAATGGCATGTATGCAACCTTGACCAGCAGATACAGTGGCGCGAGTGTGCCTGCAACGCTGATGGAGATCAGCTTGATGGGATTGCGCACCCCTCCATGAATCATCCAGGCCAGCAGGAACACGATGGTACTGATCAGGAACCCCACATAGACGAAGCCCAGTCCGTAAAGAAGGACCATCCACCCGCCGATCACGAGCCGTTGATTGTCACATCCTTGCGCGACCGCTCCCGATTTGCGGTCTGTATCACCTTTGGAGCGGCTTGATATGCACCGCCAGGCCCGGCCGATGCACAACAGGCCTGTCACGAAGAGCAGCAACGTCAGTGAATACTCCGGCCAGGACAGCGGGCCGAACTGGTGAGTGACGACCGCGCCACCGGAATACAAAGGGGATGTATGGAGGTGGTAGAGCAGCCAGGTGGTCCCGAGCAGGACGATGACAGGTCCGCAGAGTCTAGTCTTTTTTATGCGCTGCCAGTAGCGTTTTGTGACATTGTTGTCCGATGGGCCGGCCGTATGATCCGGTGCAGGCAACTTGTAGATCGTGTTGCGCTGCCCGGTGCCACACGGGTGCTCGTCTGTGCGGAATTTCTTGTCCAGATACAGCATCATCGTCACGACGCGCCGGATCAATTCACGAGTCCAAGATCAGTCATTAGCTTGTTTATCTGATCATAGTACCCCGTTGCATACTCGCGGACTGCCGTGCGATCCATGGGCTCGACGCATTTGAACTGGCGTGCGCAAATTTCCTTGTACTCGTCGCTTTCCAGCACCATGCGTATCGCGCCGTGAAGTTTCTCGACTACTTCCTTCGGTGTACCCTCTGGGGCAACCAGCCCTCTCCAGTTGGGCAAGTTGATATCGAGATCAAATTCCTTGGAAATCGGCACATCCGGGAAATCGCTGTGACGTTGGTCAGCAAACGCCACGATCGGTTTGAGATCGCCCGACTGGACCAGCCCGACCACTGCATCAACCTGCTGGAAGAGGACTTCGGCGTGACCGCCGATGGGTGCTGTATGTCTTTCACCGGGATCCATGGGGACGTTGCGGATTTCGTAGCCCGCCTTGTTCAGTGCCTTGACTGCTATGTCGTCCTGGGCGCCCAGGCCCGCGGTTGCAACACGCACCTTGCCGGGGTTTTTCTTGGCGTAATCCAGCAGCCCCTGGAAATCCTGAAAGGGAGTGGCCTTGCCGACGAAGAACATGGACGTGCCAGCGTCGGCAATGGCCAGAAACTCGAACTGGTCCATTTTCAGGCGGCTGGTACCGCTTACCATGGTGGTCACGGCGATCCCCGTGAATGTTCCGATGGTGTAGCCATCCGGTCTTGCCGAGGCCACGCGTGTCAGGCCGGTGTTTCCAGATGCGCCTGTCACATTGACGACTGGTACGGGCACGCCGAGATGCTGGGGCAGAAAACGTGCGACCGCACGGCCGGCCTGATCCGCGCTCCCTCCAGGCCCGAAGTTGACGATCATCTCGATAGGCCGCGCAGGGTAGTCTCGCCCGGACTGGGCGGAACCCTGTATGGGGATGACAAGCATGAGGGCTGCACATGCTGCAGCGATGAACTGGCTGCCAAAGTGTCTGGAAAGAATGTCCATGACGACCTCCGCGGAGCAATTGTTTCAGAGATGAATTTTTATGGTGCTGTCAGGCGTTAGGGCGGTACCTTGCGTGTTACATACCTCGATAGCCGACCGGGTTCCGGGGATTCCTGACAAGATACTCCTGATGCAGGATAAAAGTGTATGCAAGTTGCATGTATATGTTGCCGCCCAACTGTGTTTGCCCGCGCTGCGGATCCCGCCCGTATCGATCCCTTTGATTATTTTATGAATCCGCCCTATAAGTATTTCTTCAGATCCCTGTCTATACCGCGGGCACACACGGCTCACCTGCAAGATTGTCTATCAGCAGCCGCTCGACGATTTCACCGCAAACGATATGACGCTCGAGAACTTCACGCGCATCCTCCTCGGTAGCGACGCGATACCAGACGGCTTCGGGGTATATCACCACCGTGGGACCGAACTCGCAGTGATCCAGACATCCTGCACGATTGACTCGTACGATTCCCTTGAGGCCGTGTCTGACGAGACCGGCCTTGAGGAGCTTGAAGATTTTTTCGGAACCACGATGCAGACAGCACCCGACGGGATCGTCAGCATCCCGCTCATTGAGGCAAACGAAGACATGTCGTTTGAATCCGGTCATGGGTCTCTCCACATGGATTAGATTACGAGTCATCATTCTCCTCATCGGCCTATGGATTAATGTCATAATTCAGACATAAATGAATGGGGTTCCCTCGGATCTACTGGGATTTGGAGCCACGCTGCGCATCAGGCTGAAGAAATGGCTGATATTGAGAGACGCCCGGATCGCTGTCTGTGCCTGAGTCCATCAACCAAGTCTGGTTGATGGACTTCATGCATGACCGCTTGGAGGATGATCGGGCATTCCGGCTACTCAACGTGATCGATGATTACAACCGGGAGGGACTGGGTATTGAGGTGGATTTCTCGCTGCCCGCAGAGCGGGTGATTATGAGCCTTGGGTCAGATCATCGAATGGCGGGCGAGCCCTTGGCGATCCGCTGCGATAATGGCCCGGATACGTCAGCACAGCGCTGCTCAACTGGGCTGAGCTAAGGGGCTCCGACTCGAATACATTCAGTCTGGAAAGTCACAGCAGAATGCCTACGTCGATCGTTACAACAGAACGGTACGCTACAACTGGCCGGGGCAGCACCTGTTCGAGTCCATTGCCGAGGTCCAAGCCTCTTTGTCATCCGCTGGCTCTGGATGTACAATCATGAGCGGCCGTATATATCCTTAGGAGGCATTATCCTATACAGAAGTTGGCCTTCGCGCTCTAGGCGCTACTTCTGCCGACCATTAGAAATGGGCGGGATTATCAGCATTAGCCTTTAGTATCGAGTCGTTCAAGGCCGGCTGGCCAGCCATAATGGTCTTGCTTTGCTGGTGTGCGCTTCACATTGACC
>JBJHBY010000229.1:0-5356 GCA_050485745.1 Gammaproteobacteria bacterium
CGCCCCCACCGAGGACGAACTGGCGCGCATGAGCGAGCTGGTGGAAGAGGCCGTGCGCGCCGGCGCCCTGGGCGTGACCACGTCGCGCAGCCTCGGGCACCGCACCAGCGCGGGTGACCTCGCCCCCTCGGTGGAGTCCGGTGACCCGGAGCTGATCGCCCTGGCCAGCGGCCTGAAGCGCGCCGGCTCCGGCGTGTTCCAGATGATTCCCGCCGCCGTGGCGGGCAGCGCCCAGCCCGCGGATGAAATGGTGCTGATGCGGCAGCTGGTGGAGGCCTCGGGCGGGCGGCCGCTGTCCTACACCCTGCTCAACAGCGGCCACATGCCCGACCTGCACCGGGATTTTCTCACCCACATGGAGCGCGCCCGCGCGGATGGCCTGCCGATTCGCGGCCAGGTGTTCCCGCGGCCGGTGGGCATCCTGCTGGGGCTGGATCTGTCCTTCCACGCATTCCGCTTCCACCCGAGCTACCGCGCCATCGAGCACCTGCCCCTGGCCGAGCGCGTGGCCGCCATGCGCGACCCGGCAATGCGCGCCCGGCTCCTGGCGGAGGAGCCCGAGCACAGCAACCCCATCTTCCTGTACTTCGTCAGCCAGGTGGAGGCCCTGTTCGAGCTGGGCACGCCGCCCAACTACGAGCCGGACCCGGCGCAGAGCATCGGTGCCCGCGCGGCGCGCCAGGGCATTCCCGCACGGGAGCTGCTCTATGACCTGCTGCTGCAGGACGAGGGGCGCAATATCCTGCTGCTGCCCGCGGCGAACTACCTGGGCGAATCCCTGGATGCGGTGCACGAACTGCTCGGCCACCCCGATACCCTGGTCGGCCTCGGCGACGGCGGCGCCCACTACGGCATGATCTGCGACGGCAGTTATTCCACCACCCTGCTCGCCTACTGGACCCGCGACCGCGAGGGTGCGCGGGTGCCGCTGCCCTGGGCCATCCACGCCCTGACCCGGCGCAACGCCGAGGCCATCGGCCTCACCGACCGCGGGCTGATCGCCCCGGGCCTGAAGGCGGACATCAACATCATCGATTACGAGCGCCTGCACCTGGAGCGCCCGCACATGATCGAGGATCTCCCCGCGGGCGGTCGCCGCCTCACCCAGGGCGCGCAGGGTTACGAGATGACCCTGGTCAGCGGCGTGATCACCTATCGCCATGGCGAGCACACCGGAGCCCTGCCGGGGCGCCTGGTGCGCAATCCGCAGCGCGCGGCGGGCTGAGGCCCGCAGGCGCGCGCCATCGCCGGTCCACTGCGCACACCCGCTGTGCGCCCCCAACAAAGCGTGGCGTCGAATGCGGCTGGATGGAATCCGGCCGCATCGCGCGACAGTCTGTAACGCCACTGTATTAAACGGGCTGTATTGAACAGGGCTATGCGACCGATTCGGATTTTTTACTGGAAGTCCCCCGGGCCCTGATGGATAGTAGGGATGAAACGCACCGGCACAGGCGCCGGCGCGCAAGCGTTCAACCAACGCAACGGCAATGGAGGCAAGACATGGGTGCAAATGATGGCAACAACAGCGGCAAGTGCCCCGTCATGCACGGCAGCCGCACCACCGTAAGCAGTCGCGGCATGGGCAACGAAGACTGGTGGCCGGAGCAGCTCAACCTGGGCATCCTGCACCAGCACGGCGCAAGCGCCAACCCGATGGACGAGGGCTTCGATTACGCCGAAGCATTCAGCAAACTCGATCTCAAGGCGGTGAAGAAAGATCTCGCCAAAGTGATGACCGATTCGAAGGACTGGTGGCCGGCGGACTACGGCCACTACGGCCCGCTGATGATCCGCATGGCCTGGCACGCCGCGGGTACCTACCGCGTTGCGGATGGCCGCGGTGGCGCATCCACCGGCAACCAGCGCTTCGCTCCGATCAACAGCTGGCCGGACAACGGCAACCTCGACAAGGCGCGACGCCTGCTGTGGCCGGTAAAGCAGAAATACGGCAACAGCCTGTCCTGGGCTGACCTTTACATCCTCGCCGGCAACGTTGCACTGGAGACCATGGGTTTCAAAACCTTCGGCTTCGGCGGCGGGCGCGAGGACATCTGGGCGCCGGAAGAAGACGTGTATTGGGGCGCCGAGAAGGAATGGCTGGCCACCAGCGACAAGCCCAACAGCCGCTATTCGGGTGATCGCGATCTGGAGACGCCTCTTGCCGCGGTGCAGATGGGCCTGATCTACGTCAACCCGCAGGGGCCGGACGGCAACCCGGACCCGCTGGCCTCGGCGAAGGATATCCGCGAGACCTTCAAGCGCATGGCGATGGATGACTACGAAACCGTCGCCCTCACCGCCGGCGGCCACACCTTCGGCAAAACCCACGGCGCCGGGGACGAAGCCCTGGTCGGCCCCGAGCCGGAAGCGGCACCGATCGAGGAAATGGGCTTTGGCTGGAAGAGCAAGCACGGCAGCGGCAAGGGCCGCGACACCATCACCAGCGGCCTGGAAGGCGCCTGGACGCCGACCCCGACGCAGTGGGACATGAGCTACTTCGACGTGCTCTTCGGCTACGAGTGGGAGCTGACCAAGAGCCCCGCCGGTGCCTGGCAGTGGGCGGCGAAAAACCTGGCGAAAAAGGATCACGCCCCGGATGCCGAGGATCCGAAGCAGCGCGTCGGCATCATGATGACCACCGCCGACATCGCCATGCGCGAGGATCCGGAGTACCGCAAGATCTCCCAGCACTTCCACAAGAATCCGAAAGAGTTCGCCGATGCCTTCGCCCGCGCCTGGTTCAAGCTGACCCACCGCGACATGGGCCCGAAGGTGCGCTACCTCGGCCCGGAAGTGCCGAAGGAAGACCTGATCTGGCAGGATCCGGTGCCCCCGGTGGATCACAAGTTGATCGGCGGCAAGGACATCAAGGCGCTGAAGCAGCAGATCCTCGATACCGGCGCCTCTGTCGCCGACCTGGTGTTCACCGCCTGGGCCTCGGCCTCTACCTTCCGCAACTCCGACAAGCGCGGCGGCGCCAATGGCGCGCGCATTCGCCTGGCACCACAGAAGAACTGGGAAGCCAACGAGCCCAAGCGGGTCGGCAAGGTGCTGGGGCTGCTCGAGGGTGTGCAAAAAGCCTTCAACAGCGCCCACGAGGGCAAGAAGAAGCGGGTTTCCCTGGCAGACCTGATCGTGCTCGGTGGCGCCGCCGCCATCGAGAAGGCGGCGAAGGATGCCGGCCACAACATCGAAGTGCCCTTCGCTCCGGGCCGCACCGATGCCACCGCCGAGCAGACCGAAGTCGACTCGGTGGAGTGGCTCAAGCCCGAGGCCGATGGCTTCCGCAACTACCGGCGCACGAAGTTCACCGTCTCCGACGAGGAGATGCTGGTGGACAAGGCCCAGCTGCTGGGCCTGAGCGCACCGGAGATGACCGTGCTGGTGGGCGGTCTGCGCGTGCTCGGCGCCAACCACGGCAAGAGCAAGCACGGCGTGTTCACGAAAAAGCCGGGCACCCTCACCAATGACTTCTTCGTCAATCTGGTGGACATGGACACCGTCTGGTCACCCAGCGCGAAGGATGAGGACGTCTACGAGGGCCGCGACCGTACTAGCGGCAAGCCGAAGTGGACCGGCACCCGCGTCGACCTGATCTTCGGTTCCAACTCGCAGCTGCGGGCTGTGGCCGAGGTCTACGCCCAGAGCGATGCGAAGAAGAAGTTCGTAAAGGACTTCGTCGCCGCCTGGAACAAGGTGATGAACGCCTTCGACCTGGCCTGATCACGTCTGGCCATGGCGATGCACTGCGGCACAGGGACGTGCCGCAGGCCAGTTCGCATCGCCCGCGGTTACCGAATCAGGGACTCACTAATCCTCCTGCAATACGCGATAGCACTCGGCCAGAAAGTCAATCAAGGCGCGTACCGAAGGCAACATGCCGCGCCGTGAGGGAAACACGACGTGGATGATCTCCCTGGGTGGCTGCCAGCCGCTCATCACGCTGACCAGCGCGCCGCTTTCCAGCTCGCGCGGCAACATCAGGACGGGCAACTGGACGACGCCCACCCCGGCGAGAGCCGCCGACTTCAACGCTGACATATCCGTGGTGATGAAGCGGGGCGAATGGGGCACCGTGACACTTTCGCCCGTCTCGTTTTCAAGTACCCAGACATGGCGCTCCCGGGGAACTGCGCGACTCAGGCTCGGCCAGGCACTGAGGTCCTGCGGACGCTCAGGCAAGCCCATTCGCTCCACCAGCGCGGGACTGGCGACGAGGCACTGGCCCCGGTCGGATAACACCCGCAGCGCAAGGTCGCTGTCCTCAAAGGGCCGGGGGCGCACCCGGATGGCGAGATCCACCCCCTCACCCAGCACATCCACCCGGCGATTGGTCGCCTCCAGCTGTATGGAGACCCTGGGGTATTGCGCCATGAAGCGGGCCAGCATCTCGCCGACGTGAAAGTTGAGCAGGCCGATGGGGCAGGTGAGCCGAAGGGTTCCGCCCGGCTCCGCGGCCAGGCTGTCAATCGCCTCCTGGGCGGCTTCGGCCTCCACCAGCATGGCGCGACAGTGCCGGTAGTAGCGCTGACCGACATCCGTCAGTACAAAATGGCGGGTCGAACGCTGTATCAGGCGTACACCGAGCCGTTCCTCCAGCAGTGCCAGGCGCCGGCTGAGCCTGGATTTCGGCACACCCAGGGCGCGCCCTGCCGGGGCAAAACCGCCGTACTCGACTGCCCGCACAAAGTAGTAGAGGTCGTTGAGATCCTGCATCACCCCTGACCCATCGTTCCACCAAAGAGACACTGAAACCCGAATTAGCAGACTACACGACCCACTGTTCCAGTTATAGGCTTTATGGTGCCAATCAGCCCGGGAAGCCGGGCGCAAACCGCGAGGTGACTTATGAAGACCGACTACTCACGTCTCGACAAGGACCAGGCAGCCGTACTGCTGGTGGATCATCAAACCGGGCTTTTGTCGCTGGTCAGGGACATCAACCCGGACACCTTCAAGAACAACGTGCTGGCGCTGGCGGACCTGGCGAAGTACTTCGAACTGCCGACCATCCTCACCACCAGCTTCGAAAACGGCCCCAACGGGCCGCTCGTACCGGAACTCAAGGCACTGTTCCCCGACGCGCCCTATATCGCCCGCCCCGGCCAGATCAACGCCTGGGACAACGACGACTTCGTCCAGGCAATTAAGGCGACAGGCCGGAAACAGCTCATCGTCGCGGGGGTTGTCACCGAAGTCTGCGTGGCCTTCCCGGTGCTGTCTGCCCTGGCGGAGGGTTTCGAGGTCTTTGTGGTGACAGACGCTTCGGGGACCTTCAGCGCCATCACCCGCGATGCAGCCTGGGATCGCATGTCCCAGGCCGGCGCCCAGCTGATGACCTGGTTCGGGGTGG
>JBJHBY010000230.1:0-5347 GCA_050485745.1 Gammaproteobacteria bacterium
CAAGCATACCGCGCGCTACAATGACGACGGCAGTGTGCGCATCGTCATCGCCAGTCGCGACCCGGGGCACCCGAACTGGCTGGATACCGCGGGCCATCGTGTCGGCACCATCTGCTTCCGCTGGATCGGCGCCGACGAACAGGTTCACCCGAGCGCCCGGGTGATGAAACTCGCCGAACTCGAGGGCTGAGCCGACCATGACCGAAGCGACAATTCCCCACGTGGACCTGGATGCGGACGCCATCGTCCGCGATGCCCGCGCCGCAACCGGGCTGCAGCACTTTGCCAGCGACTGGTATCGCGAGCCGCTGGAGCGCATGGTCTGGTCCCTGGAGCACGAGTCGCAGCTCAACCCCCTCGGGCGCATGCTGATGCGCCAGCGCATGGTGGATATCCTCTCCTGCCAGTTGCGGGTGGAGGATTTCTGCCGGCGTTTCCCCGAGATTCGCGACGAGCAGATTCAGCAGCCCCTGTTCATTGCCGGCCTGCCGCGCACCGGCACCACCATGTTGCACCGCACCATCGCCGCGGACCCGCGCATCTTTGCGCCGCTGTGGTACGAGGTACGCTATCCCGCACCCGACGCCGACTGGGATTTCAAGAGCCCGGATCCACGCATCGCCCGCGCCACCGCGGAGATGAACCAGATGCTGGAGAGCTCCCCGGACCTGATCTCGATCCACCCCATGGATCCGGTCGGGCCGGATGAATGCATCATGCTGCTGGAGCAGAGCTTCTATTCCTACAACACCGAAGCCATGGTGTTCATGCCCAGCTTCAGCGAATGGATCGAGGCCCAGGACCACACCCCGGGCTATGAATATCTGAAGTTGCTGATCCAGTTCCTGCAGTGGCAGAAAAAGCGCAACGGGCAGAGTGCCCAGCGCTGGGTACTGAAGGCGCCGCACCACCTGCACTTCATGGACCTGGTGTTCAAGGTGTTTCCGGATGCCCGCGTGGTGCAGACGCATCGCGACCCGGTGCAGACCCTGCCCTCGCTGGTCAGCCTGATCTACGCCTGCTGGGTGATCTACTCCGATGCGGCGGACCCGAAGGAGACCGGCAAGCAGTGGGCGCGCAAGTTCGCCAACGGCATGCGCAAGACCCTGCGCGTGCGCGAGCAATTGGGCGACGAGCGCTTCCTCGACCTCTGGTTCAAGGACACCGTCAGCCAGCCGCTGCAGGAGATCCAGAAGATCTACGACTTCATCGGCATGGATCTGACCGACGAGGCGCGCCGTGAGATGGCCGCCTGGCAGGAATTCAACAAGCGCGAACTGCGTCCGCCCCACGAGTACACCCTGGAGGAATTCGGGTTTACCGAGGAAGGGCTGGCACAGCAGTTTGATGAATACCGCCAGCGTTTCATTCTCAACCACTGAGCTCGCCGGGCCCGCCGAAGCGGTGCTGACCTGACCTGTCCCCGTCTGCCCGGGCCGGTCTTGACCGGATCAGCCTGACCGGATCAGTCCACCCGGCACTTGGAGGCCACCAGGGTCTTCAGTTTGTCGATGAGAATGCCCGCCGCCGGCGACAGGGTGCGCCGGCGGCGGCTCACCACCACCAGCTCGAAGCTGGCAAAGCGCGCGCCCCGGGGCTGGGGCAGGGGCACCAGGGCGTTGTCCGCGATCACGCTCAGGGCGCCGATGGTGGAAGTCAGCCAGATTGCGTCCGTGTTGCGGGTGAGGTTGGTGAGGGTGGCGAAATCGTCGGTGATCACCCGCACCGACAGGCGCGAACGCAGCGACTCCGATACCTGCAGCCCCAGGCGCGAGCCGATTTCGCCGATGCTGACCAGCGGGTACTTCTCGATATCGCCGATGCTGGGCTTGTCCTGCTCCAGCAGGGGGTGGCCCTGGCGTACCAGCAGGGCCACCTGAAAGCGGCCCAGGGACTGGGTGTCCACCGGTACCGGCGCCTGGAACTGGTTGTCGGCGGCGACGAAGAACTCGATATCGTCGTTGATCAGCAGGCTCATCAGGCTCTCGGCGCCGCGCACCGCCACGGTGGTGCGCAGGTCGGGGCGGGTGTTGAGCACATCGGTGAGCAGTTCCGAGAGAAAGGCGCAGGCCACCGAGGGTGACATACCAAAGGCCGCCTCCGCGTTCTCGGCCTCCCCGACACTGCCCAGCCAGCGGCCCAGGTCATTGCTCTCGTTGAGCAGCTCGCGGGCGCGGCGCACCAGCTCCCGCCCCACCGCGGTGGGGCTGACCCCGGCGCGGTCGCGGTCGAACAGGCGCACGCCGGCGTCCTCCTCCAGCGACTGGATGCTGCGGCTGAGGGCGGACTGGGTCAGATTCAGCTGCTTCGCGGCCTTGATGTAGCTGCCGCAGTTGGCGAGGACCACGGCGTGGCGCAGGCGGCGCAGGTCTATATTCCCGGAATTCATCAAAGACCTCATTAAAATGCATTTGACGTCAGAGAATACCCTCCGTAGGATGCGCCGTGAAGTGCCCGGACCGGCGCACTCCCTCCCGGCCCGCCGACAGCGGCCGCCGGCCCGCGCCCACGGCGCCCGATCATTTCCTCGCAGCTGATTCAGAGAGAGACGACCATGGCAGATCAGAAGGCCACCAATGTTCACTGGCACGACGGCGAAGTCAGCCGTGCCGACCGCAACCGGCTGCTGGGCCAGAAGGGCGCCACCCTCTGGTTCACCGGCCTTTCCGGCAGCGGCAAGAGCACCGTCGCCGTGGCGCTGGAAAAGGCGCTGATCGACCAGGGTCGCCTGGTCTACCGCCTCGACGGCGACAACGTGCGCATGGGCATCAACAAGAACCTGGGTTTCACCGCCGAGGACCGCACCGAGAACATCCGCCGCATCGGCGAGGTTGCCAAGCTGTTCGTGGATGCGGGTGTGATCGTGCTGTCCAGCTTCATCAGCCCCTACCGCGAAGACCGCGACGGCGTGCGCAAGCTGCACGATGCCGCGGGGATGGACTTCATCGAAGTGTTCGTCGACTGCCCACTGGAAGAAGCCGAGAAGCGCGATCCCAAGGGTCTGTACAAAAAGGCCCGCGCCGGCGAGATCAAGTTCTTCACCGGCATCGACGATCCCTACGAAACCCCGGACAGCCCCGAACTGACCCTGAACAGCGCGGACATGTCCCTGGATGAGGAAGTTGCTGCCTTGATCAAACTGCTCAAGGAGCGGGAGATTATTTGAAGGAAAACGCGGAAAACGCGACACGCAGAGACGCAAAAGGCAAAAGGCAAAAGGCGAGACGCGAGACGCAAGACGCCGGGACAGTGCAGTAGTGGGCGGAGAGTTTTGTGGATCAATTGAGTGAGAAAAGCTTGACAGGGCCAATGCGGGCCGCATGCTGATTCGCGTCTCGCGTCTCGCGTCTCGCGTCTCGCGTCTCGCGTCTCGCGTCTCGCGTCTCGCGTCTCGCGTCTCGCGTCTCGCGTCTCAACCCAACACCCCGCGGTGACGTCACCGTCCCGCGCTCAACGACAATGGAGCCATCCCCATGATCAAGCCCCACGGCGCGACTGAGCTGAAGCCGCTGTTTGTTTACGACACCGAGCGCCACCACGCGCTGATCCGCGAGGCCGAGTCGCTGCCCTCGCTGCTGCTGTCCTCCGCCGCCGCCGCCAACGCGGTGATGCTGGGGGCCGGTTACTTTACGCCGCTCAGCGGCTACATGAACCTGGCCGATACCCTCAGCGTGGCGGAGAAACTGCACACCGCCGACGGTCTGTTCTGGCCGGTGCCGATCGTCAACCTGACCAGCGATACCAGCGCCATCCAGGGCGCGAAGCGCATTGCCCTGCGCGACCCCAATGTCGAGGGCAATCCGGTGCTGGCGGTGATGGATGTCGAGGCTATCGAGACCATCAGCGAGGCTCAGGTCGATGCCGTAGCGGAGCAGGTGTTCGGCACCCTGGACCCGCAGCACCCGGGCGTGGCCACCTTCAAGGCCCAGGGGCGCCAGCTGGTGTCCGGCCCGATCGAGGTGCTGAACTTCAGCTACTTCCAGACTGACTTCCCGGATACCTTCCGCACCGCGGTGGAAATCCGCAACGAGATCGCCGAGCGTGGCTGGAGCAAGGTCGTCGCCTTCCAGACCCGCAACCCGATGCACCGCGCCCACGAGGAGCTGTGCCGCATGGCAATGGATGACCTCGGTGCCGATGGCATCCTCATCCACATGCTGCTGGGCCAGCTGAAGCCGGGTGACATCCCCGCGCCGGTGCGCGATGCGTCGATCCGCAAGATGGTGGAGCTGTACTTCCCGAAGAATACGGTGATGATCACCGGCTATGGTTTCGACATGCTCTACGCCGGCCCCCGCGAGGCGGTGCTGCACGCGGTGTTCCGTCAGAACTGCGGCTGTTCGCACCTGATCGTCGGCCGCGACCACGCCGGTGTGGGCGACTACTATGGCGCCTTTGATGCGCAGACGATCTTCGATGAGAAGGTGCCGGCCGGTGCCCTCGATATCGAGATCTACCGCGCCGACCACACCGCCTGGTCGAAGAAGCTCGGCCGCGTGGTGATGATGCGCGATGCGCCGGACCACACCAAGGATGACTTCGTGTTGCTCTCCGGCACCAAGGTGCGCGAGATGCTGGGCAACGGCATCGCTCCGCCCCCGGAGTTCTCCCGCCCCGAAGTGGCGAAAATCCTGATGGACTATTACCAGTCCCTGGATGCCGGCAAATAGGTGAGAACGCCGGGTTACGCGGCGTTGCCGCTAACCCGGCCTGCGGCCCAAGCCCAGGCAGCCGCATCCGCCGTGCCCGAGCCGTGCCGTAGGCCGGGTTAGCCGCCAAGCGGCGTAACCCAGCGTCCCCTCTTACCTGCAGCACCCACCTCAACACCCGCGGAGCTGCATGTAGGCTGGGTTAGCGCGAAGCGCGTAACCCAGCGTTCCCCGACATCGGGCACTCCCACCCGGGCCCATGCAGCACCTCACCCAATCAGATGGCGCTCCCCGAGCGTACCTCTGCTACAGTCGACGGCATTCCAACCAGAGACCCGCAGAGGAGTCCACCATGCTGCTGAAAGACAAGATCGTGATCGTTTCGGGCATCGGCCCGGGGCTGGGCCAGGAGCTCGCGCTGGAAGCCGCAAGGCAGGGGGCGAAGGGGCTGGTGATTGCCGCACGCACCGCCTCCAAGCTGGACAAGTCCGAGAAGGACATCGCCGCCCTCGGCCTCGGTACCCAGGTGCTCAAGGTGCCCACCGACATCGCCGACAAGGCCCAGTGCCAGAACCTCATCGATCAGACCATCAAGCAGTTCGGCCGCATCGACGCGCTGATCAACAGCGCCTACAACCCCGGTGATTTCACCCCCATCGAAGACGCGAACATGGATGGCTGGCGCGCTGCCATGGACG
>JBJHBY010000231.1:0-5331 GCA_050485745.1 Gammaproteobacteria bacterium
GTACTGGCCGGCGGGAATCTGGCCTCGTTCCACACCGTCAATCACAGCCTGCACCAGTGCATCGAAAAAGGCCTGTCCCTGCCCGGTGGGCCGGTCCACCTGGTAGCTGCGAAGCTGATCCGAGCACCAGGCATGGAAGTTGCGCACGGACACCTGGGCGTCCAGGCCTTTTTCACGAATCATCGCATCCAGCCGCGCCGCCAGGGTGACGTTGTAGCACAACACCAGGATGGGCTGCTTCAACACTCGGGCGAGGTGCAGGCAGCGATAGCCGAGGATCATGGTCTTGCCGGAACCGGCAACGCCATGAATCACCCGGTGCCCCTCGCCCAGGCTGCGCGCCAGCTGCTCCTGTTGCAGATCCATGATGCGCAGCAGGTCGGGAATACTCGCGGCGGGTGCTGTCTCGCTGGCGTCGTCATCGAACAGGCTCTGCTGCTCGCCAATCCGGATTTCCGGAAACAGATGCCAGCGGATGCGATCAATCTGCGGCAGGCTGAGCACGCCGCCAAAACTCCAGGGAAACATCCCCCACAGGCGTTGCTGAAAGGCCTCGGCGTCGACGTCTTCCGTCATCTCGTCGCGGCAGATCACCCGCTGCGCTGGCAACACTTCGCCCAGATCCGTGCTCTCGAATTGACGCCGGGTGATGTTCGACAGCACCACGCCATAGCTCCAGGGGAAACGCAGCTTGCCGCCATGGCCCTGGTGCTCCGTCTGAATCAGCGCCGGATCCCGCTCCAGCAGGTTAACGATGGCATGAGCGTAAATGCGCGCCTGCTCAAAGGGGTTGAACGCCTGCTTCGCACCGCGGCTGGTGAGCAATGTCACCCGCAGTTTGTCGATGCTCTGGATGGTATCCAGGCGCCAGTCCTTCACCTCCAGAATCAGCAGGCCACGGCGTGGATGGAAAACGATGAAATCGGGATGAAAACCGCTGTTGCCGATGGGGACGTCGTACCAGAGGAGATAGTCATCCTCCAGCTTCGCTTCCAGGCGCTCCGCCAGACGGCGCTCACCGCTGGTCATGCGCCGACGGCAACTGTTGAGGGTGGGGATGAGGGTAGCCATGCGACGTCGCAATCCGATTGCCTGCGGGGAGCTCAAGCCCTCATCAAGGGCCTGGCGGGTACCCAGGCGGCGTCAGTGTCGCGGGGTACGCATTACTATCAGTTCTAGTCCAGGACGCCCTTTCCCGCAAGCGAAGATGGAGCGGCAGCCCCGCTCAAAGCGTGGTCGCGACGGCCCTGGCGAACAGCCGGAAGTCATCCAGATGACGAGTGGCGATGGCATGCACAATGGCCATGTCCAGGGTGCTGTAGTTGTGCACGGCTCAGGTTGAGAACGACAACGTCCTGGGCATCCAGGTCCTCCGCAAACCGCGTCATGTCAGCCGGCACCTTGTCCTGGATGCGGCTGATGCAACGCTGCAGGGAGTCCAGCTTGCGTTCGATGACTAGCCGGTCCATGCGCGACGACGCTCCTGCAGTATGCGCCGCTGATAGGGGACAAAATCTTCCGTGTCGAAGATGTGCCGGACCATCAGCTGGGCGTGGTCCTCGACAGAGCCCTTGAGGCGGATGCCATCGCGGAGGATCTCCCCGAGCAGGGGTTCCCCCGCAAGGCGCAGGTCGACGAGGTCAATCGCGCGCCCGGTCGCAAGGGCCAGCGCATCGACCAGGGCTATGCGTGCCGACGGGTCGAGCAGCCCCCGGCTCTGTACGGCAATATCCAGGTCGCTTTCGGGCCGGGCCTCTCCACGCGCCAGCGACCCATACACATACGCCAGGCTCACATGGGCCTGGGCGTCGAGCACATCCTTGATGGCGGATAGTTCCGGGGTCATGGGGTGGCACTGCCGGTTGCTGTTGTTTTCCAGTATACCCGTGGATGCCAACAGATGCCCGGGCGCCACCCGGGCAGCAGGGCTGCCGGATCAGGCAGGGCTCAGGGCCCTGTGCCAGGCAGGCCATCGAGGAAGTCGACCACGGCGCGGGTGAAGATGTCGTTGCGGTCGCCGGCGACCATGTGGCGGGCGTTTTCCACGTCGACGTACTGCGCGCCGGGGACAAGTTCGAGGAACTCCCGGGCCAGTTCCTCGGTGACGAGATCACTCATGCGTCCGCGCACCAGCAGCATGGGGGCGCGGATGTTGCGGGTGGCCTGCAGCAGTCTGTCGGGGTTACCGACGGCATCGCCGCGGGCGCGCACGAAGTTCGGGTCCCAGTGCCAGTAGTAGCGCCCATCCTCACCCTCGCGCAGATTCTTGCGCAGGCCCTCGAGGTTGCGCTGGCGCGGGCGGCCGGTGTAATCGGCGATGATGTCTGCCGCCTCCTGCAGGCTGGCGAAGCCCTCCGCCACGTGCTCGCGCATGAAGCCGATGATGTTGCGGGCACCGGCCGGGTTCATGCGCGGCGTGATGTCGACCAGCACCACGGCGGTGAACACCGCCGGGTCGAGCTCGCCCTGGGCGAGCATGGCGGAGAGGCCGCCAAGGGAGGCGCCCACCAGTACCGGTGGACGCGGCAGCTGCCGGGCGATGGCGCGCTGGTCGGCGGCGAAGCGCTCGATGGGATAGGCACCATTGGGGGACCAGCCGCTGTCGCCATGGCCGCGATGATCGTAGGCGATGGCGTACCAGCCGCGCTGCGCCACCTCAGTGGCGCTGTTGCCCCAGGAGTGGCGGGTCTGGCCGCCACCGTGGGCGAACAGCACGGGGGGATGGGCTGGGTCGCCCCAGGCGTCGGCGACGATGGCAACGCCGTCGTCCATGGTAAAGCTGAGGCGGGAGTACTGCGGGTCGGGCATGAGATGGGGCCTGTTCGGATCACAGGCCCCCATTATCGCAGGGCTGGGCGCTTATCGCAGGGCGGGCGATGATCAAACGGAACGACGATCAGGCAGGGCGGGAGCCCGCCACAAGCAAACGCCGGGTCAGCTGTCGCGGTCGCTGTCGCTGCCGCCCCTGCGGCGCAGGGTGGCCACGGCCACCAGGCCCACCAGCAGCAGGGCCAGGGTGCCCGGTTCCGAGACCTTCGCCATCGAGGGCGAAGACTGGATCTGCCAGACGAGATCTTCGGCCGCGTCCAGGCCACGCCCCAGCCCGAAGCCGCCACCGGAGGCACCGCCACCGGCAGCGCCACCCTGGCCAAGCCCTCCCGGGGCGCCGGCATGGCCCGGCGGCATACCGCGACCATCATTGAAGGCCGCGCCCGTGTCGAGCCCACCGCGGGCGCTGCGGCTGAACACGTCTTCCAGGTCGTCACCGGCCGCCTGGGGCTGCAATTCACCCTGGGAGAAGGTGGTTTGCGATCCCGCCCCGCCGGAGCCCGGTGCGGCAGAGCCCGGCGCTGCCGCCCGACCCGATGCCAGCATCTGCTGCGGACCAGCGGCCCCGGGCGCTGCCGGGGAGTCGCCCTGCCCTGCGCGGCTCTGACCGGCCGTACCCACAGCGGAGACCGCTCCGGAGCCCTGCTGGCTGGCGTTCAGGAGCAAGGGAAAGGAAACGGACAGCACGCCGGCAAACACGGCCAGGGCCGCCCCGGTCAGCCATCGCACCCTGCGCTTTGATGTTGCTGGAGCCTGGTTCTGCATGACGAGCGTTACGCCTGTAAAGATGAGTCCTTACAGCAACGCACAAACCACGCCAGCCTGAAGAGTGATTTAAAATCAAAGGGATACGCAAAATACGACAGATTTACGACGCCCCGAAGCCGGAAAATCCGACAAAATAGCGTCATTTGTGACACGTTTGGTCACCCCGCCCCGCCCGCTTCTCCACGCATTCCGGGGCCGGGCGCTTCAATGTTCCCGGGTGGCGCGGAAGCGGATATCGGGGTGCCGCTCCTCGGTCAGCACCAGGTTGGCCCGGGTGGGCGCCAGGTAGGTGAGGTGGCCGCCGCCGTCCAGGGCCAGGTTGTCCTCGGCCTTGTTGCGGAATTCCTCCAGCTTGCGCGGCGTCTCCGCCTCCACCCAGCGCGCGGTGTAGACGTTGACCGGCTCGTAGATCGCCTCGACCTTGTACTCGTCCTTCAGGCGATAGGCCACCACCTCGAACTGCAGCTGCCCGACCGCGCCCACCACGATGTCGTTGTTGCGCAGGGGAAAGAACACCTGGGTAGAGCCCTCCTCGGAGAGCTGCTGCAGGCCTTTCTGCAGTTGCTTGAGCTTCATCGGGTCGCGCAGGCGGATGCGGCGGAACAGCTCCGGAGCAAAGTGGGGGATGCCGGTGTACTTGAGCGCCTCGCCCTCGGTGAAGGTATCGCCGATCTGGATGGTGCCGTGGTTGTGCAGGCCGATGATGTCGCCGGAGACGGCCTCCTCCACCTGCTCGCGCTCGCCGGCGAGGAAGGTCACTGCATCGGCGATCTTGACGTCCTTGCCGATGCGCACGTGGCGCAGCTTCATGCCCCTGCGGTAAGTGCCGGAGCAGATGCGCAGGAAGGCAATGCGGTCGCGGTGGCGCGGGTCCATGTTCGCCTGGATCTTGAACACGAAGCCGGTGAACGGTTCTTCACGGGCGTCGACCACGCGCAGGTCCGTGGCCCTGGGCAGCGGCGTCGGGGCCCATTCGACAAAGCGGTCGAGCATCTCGCGCACGCCGAAGTTACCCAGCGCGGTGCCGAAGAACACCGGGGTCAGCCGACCGGCGAGGTAGGCATCGAGGTCAAAGCTGTGGCTGGCGCCGCGCACCAGTTCGATCTGGTCGCGCAGTTCGTCGAGCTCCTCGCCCAGCTGCGCCCGCGCCTCGGCGCTGTCGATGCCCTGGATGCGCCGGTCCTCGGGCAGGGTATGCCCCTGCCCCGGTGTGTACAGATGAATGGTGTCGGTATACAGGTCGTAGACGCCGCGGAATTCCCGCCCCATGCCGATGGGCCAGTTGACCGGGGCGGCCTGGATGCCGAGCACGGATTCGATCTCGTCCAGCAGTTCGATAGGGTCGCGGATGTCCCGATCCATCTTGTTGACGAAGCTGAAGATCGGGGTGTCGCGCAGGCGGCAAACGTTCATCAGCTTGATGGTGCGATCCTCCACGCCCTTGGCGCCGTCGATCACCATCAAGGCGGAATCGACTGCGGTCAGGGTGCGGTAGGTGTCCTCCGAGAAATCCTCGTGGCCGGGGGTGTCGAGCAGGTTCACCACCCGCTCCTTCCAGGGGAACTGCATCACCGAGGAGGTCACGGAAATACCGCGCTCCTGCTCCATGGTCATCCAGTCCGAGGTCGCCGCGCGGTCGCCCTTCTTGCCCTTGACCATGCCCGCGACCTGAATCAGGTTGCCGAGCAGCAGCAGCTTCTCGGTCATGGTGGTCTTGCCCGCGTCGGGGTGGGA
>JBJHBY010000232.1:0-5310 GCA_050485745.1 Gammaproteobacteria bacterium
GAGCAGCACACCCGCCAGCCCAAGGGTGTGGTCACGGTGCGCTTCGACCCGGAAACCGGCGTGCGGGCCCGCCCGGGGCAGGCCAACACCCTGTTCGAATGGTTCCGTGAGGACAACCTGCCCCCCGAGGCCAGTGCAGATTCGGGGGAGGCGCAGGACCCGTACAATGGCGGCTCTCGCCTGGACGAAGCCGACATCTTCTGAGAGCCTGTCTACGATCTGCTGCGCGTCGGGCGGCACGATTACAACGCCTCCAGCGCCTCCGCCAGCCGGGTCACACCAACCACCTCCATACCCGGCGGCGGCTGGCGGGGCACATTGGCCCTGGGCACGATGGCGCGGCGAAAACCGTGCTTGGCGGCCTCGACCAGACGCTCCTGGCCGCTGGGCACGGGGCGGATCTCACCCGCCAGGCCTACCTCACCGAAGACCACCAGCTCCTGGGGCAGGGTCTGGTCGCGAAAACTGGAGACAATCGCCAGCAGTAATGCCAGGTCGGCACTGGTTTCCAGTACCTTGACCCCGCCGACGACATTGACGAAGACGTCCTGATCCCCCACCTGCAGCCCGCCGTGCCGGTGCAGCACCGCCAGCAACATACCCAGCCGGTTCTGTTCGAGGCCAACCGCCAGGCGCCGCGGGTGGCCGAGGCCGGAGTCATCCACCAGTGCCTGAATCTCCACCAGCAACGGTCGCGTGCCTTCCCATACCACCATCACCACACTGCCCGGGGCCGGCTCGGCCGCCCGGGACAGGAAGATCGCCGAAGGGTTGCGTACTTCGCGCAGCCCCTGCTCGGTCATCGCGAAGACCCCCAGCTCATTAACCGCGCCGAAGCGATTCTTGTGGCTGCGCAGGGTGCGCAGGCGACTGTCACTGGACCCCTCCAGCAGCAGCGAACAGTCGATCATGTGCTCCAGTACCTTGGGGCCGGCCAGGCTGCCGTCCTTGGTGACATGGCCGACCAGGATCAGGATGGTGCCAGTGCGCTTGGCAAAGCGGGTCAGCTCCGCGGCACACTCACGCACCTGCGATACGGAACCCGGTGCCGCGCTCAATGCATCGCTGTGTACGACCTGAATGGAATCCACCACGAGGATGCGCGGCTGCAGACGCGCCGCCTCGGCAATAATGAGTTCCACCTGGGTTTCGGCCAGCAGCTGCAGGGCATCCTCGGGCAGCTGCAAGCGCCGCGCACGCATCGCGACCTGGTCGAGGGATTCCTCGCCGGTGACATACAGTGCTGGCACCCGCGCGGCCAGCGCGCACAGGGTCTGCAGCAACAGGGTGCTCTTGCCGGCACCCGGCTGACCGCCAATGAGGACGGCGGAACCCGCCACCAGGCCACCGCCGAGGACGCGATCAAACTCCGCCATGCCCGTGCCAATCCGCGGCGTCTCGGTGCTGGCGATATCTGCCAGGCGCTGCACGCCACTGCCGGTGGCACCGGCATAGCCCCGGTCACGGCGCGCGGCTGCTGTGGCGGCGGGTACGCGGAATTCAGTGAGGGTGTTCCAGGCGCCGCATTCGCCGCACTGACCCTGCCACTTGCCCGACTCCGCGCCACAGTCGCTGCACACCCAGGCGGTCTTCGTCTTTGCCATCGATCCGTTCCCGACATCATTGCGCTGGCCTGCCCCGGCGCGGCCCGACATCCTATCAGAGGGGGCCTGGCACGACACTGGCTGCCCGCAGGGGCAGCCCGTACAATGCCACAATGATACCGACGAATGATGCAGCGGCAGCATGTCATCCCTGATTCCAGAGCGCCCACTGGTTTTCTCCGCCACCCTCGCCGCCACTATCGGCCTGGAGGAGGCCATTCTGCTGCATCTGCTCAACGACCTGCGCGACCTGCGCGCCGGCGAGACACGGGATACCTGGCAACAGGTCGACCTGGCGCAATTACAGCAGTGGCTGCCCTTCTGGCAGGTCGAGGATATCCGCCGTATCGCGCTGAACCTGCGCGAAAAGGGCGTACTGCAGCTCGACGGGCCTCCACCCGGAGCACAGACACCGCTGCGCTTCAGTCTCGACAGCAGTGCCCGGAGCGGCCCGCGTCGCGCCGCCGGTCCGGCGCGCACACTGTCCGCCCTGTGGCGCCCGGACGAGGACCTGTTGCAGCTGCTGGCACTGAACCACGGCATCCCGCGGGACTTTGCCATGGCCGAAATCGAGCCCTTCGTGTTGTACTGGCGCGACCGCGGCGAAGCCACCCATGCCTGGGCCAGCCGCTTCCGCCAGCACGTACTGCGGCGCTGGCGCGAGGAACAGTCACGCCAGGCTTCCCGCGACCAGGCCAGCGCCATCGGCGATGACTGGGCACCCAGCGAGGACGCCCTGCTGATCCTGCAGCGAGCGGGTATCGATCGCAATTTCATCGAGGATGCGGTGGCCGAGTTCGTGCTGTACTGGCGCGAGCGCGGCGCCGCCAGCAGCACCTGGAACTCCAAATTCATCGCCCACATCCGGCGCCAGTGGGCGCGACTCAGCGCCAGCCTGGAACACGATCGCGACCCGGCGCCGATCAGCAGCCACTGGCAGCCCAGCGAGGATGTGTTCGATATCCTGCGCATGGCCAACATCGATCTCGACTTCGCCCGCGAACTGGTGCCGGAGTTCGTGCTGTTCTGGCAGGATGCGGGTACACCGATGCGCTCCTGGAACAGCAAGTTCCTGCAACACGTCAAATACCAGTGGGCCGTGCGCCACCAGATGGGGACCCGATATGGCGGATCAAAAGCAAGCAGTGCCGGCGACTCCCCCTTCGAGCGCCTCACCGACCGCAGCTGGGCAAGCGGACTGGTCGAAGGACTCTAGGGGGCCCACGGCGGCACACGTCGACGCCATCAACGAGCTGTTCGTGCAGCTGGAGCTGGCCTATCACAACCAGTTCCACCGGGCCTTTCCGGATCGCCGCCAGCTGGACATGGCCAAGCAGCTGTGGCTTTACAGCCTTGCCGACCTGCCGCCGCAACGCATTCGCGCCGGCGCGCGGCGCGCCATCCGCGACTCGGAATTCGTGCCCAACCTCGCCGCGATGCGTCGCTTCTGCAACCCCGGCACCGCGGAACTCGGCCTGCCCGACGTCTACAGCGCCTACATCGAGGCCTGCCGCGCACCCAGCCCGAAAGCCAGCGCGAGCTGGAGCCATCCCATCGTCTTTCACGCCGGCAAGGCTTCCGACTGGTTCCTGCTGGCCACGGCACCGGAGCGCGAGGCCCTGCCCGTGTTCCGCCGCAATTACGACATCCTGGTACAGCGTCTGCTCGACGGCGAGGATCTCGACCCGCCGGTGCCGGAGGCTCTTCCCGAGCGCGTGTCCCGTCCCGTGTCCCGCGAGGAGGGGCAGCGTCGCCTGCACACACTGCGTGAGACGCTGGGCATCTGACCGGAGCCGCCAGTACAATGCCCCTCCGCACCGCAACGCCGTGAACGAGGACGTCATGCCCGACGAGCGCACTACGCACTTTGGCTACCGCCAGGTTCCCGTCCAGGACAAGGCCTCGATGGTGGCCGGGGTGTTCCGCTCCGTGGCAGATCGCTACGACCTGATGAACGACCTCATGTCGGCGGGCATTCACCGCGTGTGGAAGCGCTTTGCCATCGAGCTCTCCGGGGTGCGGCCGGGGCATCGCGTGCTCGACATCGCTGGCGGCACGGGTGATCTCAGTGCCCATTTCAGCCGCCTGGTCGGCGCCAGTGGCCAGGTGATCCTGGCGGATATCAACGAGTCCATGCTCCGTGTCGGGCGCGATCGCCTGCTCGACCGCGGCATCGCCGGCAATCTGTCCGTGGTGCAGGCCGATGCCCAGTGCCTGCCGTTCCCCGACAACCATTTCGACTGCATCAGCATTGCCTTTGGCCTGCGCAATGTCACCGACCAGCATGCCGCCCTGGCCAGCATGCTGCGTGTGCTCAAGCCAGGTGGGCGCTGCCTGGTGCTGGAGTTTTCAAAACCGGTCTCGCCCCTGCTGGGCAAGCTCTACGACACCTATTCATTCAATGTTCTGCCCAGCCTCGGGCGCCTGGTGGCCAACGACGCCGACAGCTACCGCTATCTGGCGGAGAGCATTCGTATGCATCCGGACCAGGACACGCTGCAGGGCATGATGGAGGCCGCGGGCTTCGAGCTCTGCCGTTACCACAACCTGACCGGCGGCATCGTGGCCCTGCACCGGGGCGTCAAGCCGTGATCGATGCGGCGCGACGCCTGGCCTGCACCGCCCTGGAAGCCGCGCTCAACCGGCTCCTGCAACTGGACCCCGCCGCCGCGGCCCACCTGGCGGACATCGAGGGCGATACCCTGCACTTGCACTGCACGTCACCCGACGCGAGCCTGTTCATCCGCGCGCAGCGCGGTCGCCTGTACCTGAGCCCCGGTCACGAGGGCCCGGTCACCACACGTCTGAGCGGCCCGGGGCGCGACTTCATCGCCCTGCTCGGCGCCGCCGATCCCGCCGGCGTGCTGATCAACAGCGAACTGCAGCTGAGCGGTGACAGTGCACCCCTGATGAACCTGCAAGCGCTGCTGGCCAGCCTGGAGCCCGACTGGGAGGTTCCCCTGGCCGCGATTTTCGGCGATGTCGGTGCCCACGCCATCGGCCGCGGCCTGCGCCAGGGGCACCGGCAGATGCGGGAGAGCGTGTCTGGCTGGATGCGCCAGAGCGGCGATTTCCTGCGTTACGAAAGCGGCTGGACTCCGGCCAACGAAGAACTCGCCAGCTTCGCCGATGAGGTGGACGCGCTGGCTCTGCGCAGCGAACGCCTGGCCGCAAGCCTGGCCGCGCTGCGGCGCCGCGCGGACGGCACGGGGAGCCAGTCCTGATGGCCCTGCTGCGCCTCGGGCGCATTCTGCGCGTCGCCCTGCGCTATCGCCTCGATACATTCACCGGCACACCCCGTGGCCTGCGCCGCCTGTTGCCGACACCGCAGCAGCCCCGCGGCGAACGCCTGCGCCTGGCGCTGGAGGCCCTGGGTCCAATCTTCGTCAAGTTCGGGCAACTGTTGTCCACCCGGCGCGACCTGTTGCCCCCGGACATCGCCGACGAACTGGCCCTGTTGCAGGACCGGGTGCCACCATTTCCCGCGGAGCAGGCCCGTGCCCGTATCGAGGCCGCCCTCGGCGCACCGATCACCGAACTGTTCGCCGAATTCGAGGATACACCGCTGGCCTCGGCCTCCGTCGCCCAGGTCCACTGCGCGCGCCTGCACAGCGGTGACGCCGTCGTGGCGTCGGGCACCGGGGACGCCGGCTCGTTCGTCATGCCCGACACGGTCGACGGCATCGGCGCGGCCGTCGTCTGCACG
>JBJHBY010000233.1:0-5295 GCA_050485745.1 Gammaproteobacteria bacterium
GTACATGGTGGTGATCGGCTCCGTTCTCACCATTGTGCTGTCGCTGGCGGAGGCGGAGGACTGATGGAAGCACTCATGGCCTTTGTGATCGGCGGGCTCTATGCCGGTGCCGTGTACATGATCCTGCGCCGCTCGATCGTGAAGCTGGTGATCGGTCTGGTGCTGCTGTCGAACGCGGCCAACCTGCTGATCTTCACCTCCGCGGGTTTCACCCGGGGGGCGCCGCCGCTGGTGCCCGAGGGGCTGTTGCGCCCCGAGGGGCTGGTGGCCGACCCCCTGGCGCAGGCGCTGATCCTGACCGCGATCGTGATCGGTTTCGGGGTACTGGCCTTTGCCGTGGTGCTGATCCATCGCGCCTATGAAGTGATCAAGGCGGATGATATGGACCAGATGAAGGACACCGATCGATGAGCTGGGTCATCGCCCTGCCGATCCTCATTCCGCTGCTGGCCGGATCCCTGTCCCTGGCGTTCTGGCGCTCGCGCCTGGCCCAGCGTGGCATTGGCGTCATCGGTACCCTGGCCCTGTTGCTGAGCAGTGTGGTGCTGCTGCGCGATGTCTGGCAGGACGGCATTCTGGTCATGCACATGGGCAGCTGGCAGGCGCCCTTTGGTATCGTCCTGGTGGCGGACATGCTGGCGGCAATCATGGTGCTGCTGACCGGCATCACCGGCCTCTCCACGGCAGTCTATTCCCTGGCCACCATCGGTCAGCGCCACGAGCACTTTGGCTACTACCCGCTGATGCACCTGTTGCTGGCGGGCGTCAATGGCGCTTTCCTCACCGGCGACATCTTCAACCTCTATGTCTGGTTCGAGGTGATGCTGGTTGCATCCTTCGCCCTGCTCACCCTGGGTGGCGAGCGTCCGCAGATGGACGGTGCGGTCAAATATGTCACCCTCAACCTGGTGTCCTCGGCCCTGTTCCTTTCGGCGGTGGGGCTGCTTTACGGCATGACCGGTACCCTGAACATGGCCGACCTCTCGGTCAAGATCGCGGCCCTGGAAGACCGCGGCATGGTTGAGGTCGTGTCGGTGCTGTTCCTGGTGTCCTTCGGCATCAAGGCGGCGGCCTTTCCGTTCTTTTTCTGGCTGCCGGCCTCCTATCACACACCGCGGGTCGCGGTGTCGGCCCTGTTTGCCGGGCTGCTGACCAAGGTGGGTGTCTACGCCCTGTACCGGGCGTTCACGGTGATCTTCCCTCTGGAGGAGGGCATCATCCGCGACCTGCTGCTGTGGGCCGCGGGCCTGACCATGCTGACCGGGGTGCTGGGTGCCGCTGCCCAGTTCGAGTTCCGTCGCATCCTGTCCTTTCATATCATCAGCCAGATTGGCTACATGATCCTGGGACTTGCCCTGTTCACCCCCCTGGCGCTGGTGGGCGGGGTGTTCTACATCACCCACCACATCATCGTGAAGTCCAATCTGTTCCTGATCAGCGGCCTGGTGTACCGCCTCAAGGGCAGTTATCAGTTGCGTGATCTCGGCGGCGTGTACCGCGACCATCCGCTGCTCGGCGTGCTGTTCCTGATTCCGGCGATGTCCCTGGCCGGGTTGCCGCCGCTGTCCGGCTTCTTCGCCAAATTCATCGTCATCCGCGCCGGGGTCGAGGTCGAGGCCTGGACCCTGGTCGGGGTCTCACTGGTGGTGGGCCTGCTGACGCTCTATTCCATGGTCAAGATCTGGGGCGAAGTCTTCTGGAAGGCCCAGCCCGACCATGCGAGCCGGGCGGGGGAGCGTCGCTTCAATAACGGTACCGCCCTGATGTACGGCACCATTGCCGGCATGGCGCTGCTGACCCTGATGATCGGCTTCGGCGCGCAGCCGGTCTACCTGATGGCGGAGCGCGCAGCTGAGCAGCTGCTGGACAGCCAGGCCTATATCGAGGCCGTGTTGGGTTCCCCGGCGGGGGTGCAGCCATGAGTGCAGTCACCTGGAATATCGTGCTGGCCCTGATCTGGGTGGGCGTGACCACCAATTTCAGCGCGGCCAACCTGCTGGTCGGTTTTCTGCTCGGGTACGTCATCATCAGTCTCACCCTGCGCAACGTCGAGGGCTTTTCCGGCTATGCCCTCAAGGTGATCCGCGTGATCCGCTTCATCGGCTTCTTCGTGCGCGAGCTGTTCATGTCGAACCTGCGCGTGGCCTATGACGTGATCACGCCCACCGACTACATGCGCCCCGCCGTGATCGCCATGCCGCTGGATGCACGCACCGCCGCGGAGATCACCATTGTCGCCAACCTGATTTCACTGACCCCCGGTACCCTGAGCCTGGACGTGTCGGCTGACCGCCGCGTACTGTACATCCACGTCATGTACCTGGATGACCGTGAAGAGGTCCTGAAGCGGATCAAGTATTTCGAAGCGCGCGTGCTTGAGCTGCTTCGCTGAGGAGGAACGGAGCAATGCTGCAAACCGCCACCTGGCTGGCCTACCTGATCCTGAGCCTGGCGCTGCTGCTGGCCTTCCTGCGCCTGGTGCGTGGGCCGACCCTGCCGGATCGCGTGGTGGCGCTGGAGCTTCTGGCCTCCCTGACCCTGGGGTTTATTGGCGTCTATACCGTGGCCAGCGGTGTCACCGCGTTCCTGGACGTCGCCATGGTCATCGCCCTGACCGCGTTCCTGGCGGCGGTGGGTTTCGCCCGCTATCTCGAAAAAGGGGGGTTGCGCGATGAGTGAGCTGATCACCGCGCTGCTGCTGTTGACCGGCGCCCTGTTCATGCTGCTGGCGGCACTGGGTCTGCTGCGCATGCCCGATCTGTTGATGCGCATGCATGCCACGACCAAGGCCGGTGCCCTGGGTTCGGGTCTGATCATGCTCGCGGTCGCGGTGTTTTACCGGGATGCCGGCGTCCTGACCCAGGCCTTTGTGGTTGTGGTCTTCATCATGCTCACGGCGCCGGTGGCCGCGCACATTATTGGTCGTGCCGGCTATTTCGTGGGCGTGCCGCTGTGGCCGAACATGGTGCGCGACGAGCTCAGGGGGCGCTACGACCCCGACACCCACGTGCTGGAATCGCCGCCGGAGTACCGGCCGGAGCCGGAGGGCGAGCCACGGCAATGAGCGCCTGGTGGCAGCTGCGGGGCTTTGCCGGCTGGTGTGTCCTGCTCGGCCTGCTGTGGTGGCTGCTTACGGATGGCGCCGGGCTCGGCTTCGCCCTGTTGCTGGTGCCGGCCTGTGCCCTGGCGGGGTGTCTGCTGGCGCCGGCGACGCGCTGGCGCTTGCGGCCTGTGGCGCTGACCCACTTCGCGGTCTTTTTCCTCTGGCAGTCCCTGCGCGCGGGACTGGATGTCGCCCTTCGTATTCTGCACCCGCGGCTGCGCGTTGCTCCCGGCCTGTGTGAGATCGAACTGCGCCTGCCCGCCGGTCAGCCGCGGCGGCTGCTGGCACAGACCCTGAGCCTGCTGCCGGGCACGCTGAGTGTGCGCCTCGATGGCCCCGAGCTGTTGCTGCACGTCCTTGATCAGGAGCAGGACGTGGTGGTCGAGGTACGTCGGGCGGAGCGCTATGTCGCGGCGGTGTATGGCGTTGTCCTGGAGGGGGCATCATGAGCACCGTCTACGCCGGCGTGGCGTTGTTGCTGCTATTGACCCTTCTGCCCGGCCTGCTGCGTATCTGGCGCGGACCCAGCGCGGCGGATCGCATGCTCAGCGCCCAGCTGTTCGGCACCACCGGCCTGGCCCTGCTGCTGGTACTGGCCAGTTGGCAGGGTGAGCCGGCACTGCGCGATGTCGCCCTGGTGCTGGCGCTGCTGGCGGTGGTGGCGGCGACCGCGTTCGTCAGCCGCAGCGCGCCGCTGCAGCCCGGCGCGGAGGTGGATGATGACCGCGCTTGAAGGGCTGCAGGCGCTGTTGCTGATCAGTGGCGCCTTGTTCTTCATGGTGGGCAGCCTCGGCCTGCTGCGCCTGCCCGACGTATACACCCGCCTGCATGCCCTGACCAAGGTCGACAATCTCGGCCTCGGCCTCGTGGTTGCCGGGCTGCTCCTTGGGGCCGGGTCCGCCGCTGAAGCAGTGCGCCTGTTGCTGGTCTGGCTGGCGGCGCTGGCCGCCGGTGCGACCGTGGGGCATCTCGTCGCCCACAACGCCCACCAGCGCGGGGTGCGCCCGCTTGGCAGCGTATCCCGGGGGACGGGAGAGGAGCGCCAATGACGCTCATGGCCTTCGACCTGGTGCTCATCGCCATGCTCTGGCTGGTGGCCATTGGCTGCCTGGCCAGTGCCAACCTGTTCAGGGCGGTCGTGTTGTTCATTGCCTTCGGCCTGTTGCTGGCACTGGCCTGGGTACGCCTGCGGGCGCCGGACATTGCCCTCGCCGAAGCGGCCATCGGCGCGGGCCTCACCGGCGTCTTGCTGCTCGATGCGGTCGGGCATCTGCGCCGGGGTCCGGACCGCCCGCCTCCCGAGGTGCATGAACCATGATGCGCCTGTGCCTGGCGGGGGCCCTGTCCGCCGTGTTCGTTCTGCTGCTGGGTTGGGCGGTGCTGTCGGCGCCGGCCCCGGTGGATGATCTGCCCGTGCGTCTGCAGGCGGCACTGCCGGATGCCGGCGTCAGTCACCCGGTGACCGCGGTGCTGCTGAACTTCCGCAGCTTCGATACCCTGCTCGAAGTGGCGGTGCTGCTGGTCGCGGTGATCGCCGGGCTGGCGCTGCGCCATGCCCAGCCCGACCGCCACCAGGCCGTCGGTTCGGACAGCGCGCTCCTCGCTGCCCTGGTGCGCATCCTGGTGCCACTGTTGCTGCTGCTCGCGGGCTACGTGCTCTGGGCCGGTAGCCACCGCCCGGGGGGCGCCTTCCAGGCAGCGGCCCTGCTCGCCGCTGCGGGAGTTCTGCTGCGCCTGGCGGATCTCGGCCTGCCTCAGCTTGCGGTCGGCCTTGTGCTCAAGGCAGGGCTGACCCTGGGCCTGGCGGTATTCGTGGGGGTGGGTGTGCTGGCCCTGCCCGCCGGGCAACCCCTGCTGACCTACCCGCTGGCCGCCGCGGGAACACTGATTGTGCTGGTGGAAGTGGCACTGACCCTGTCCATCGGCCTGACCCTGTTCGCCCTGTTCGGCAGCGCGCCCCCGGCACCGGGACGGGAGGGCGGCGGTGAGCCCTGACCTTGCCTACGCCCTGGCCGGGGTCGGGCTGACCGCCATCGGCCTGTTTGGATTTGTCGCCCTGCGGCATCTGCTGCGGCGCATCCTGGCCTTCAATATCATGGGCAGTGGCTGCTTCCTGGTGCTGGTGGGTATGGCCCAGGCGGAGCGCGGCCCGGATGCGGTACCCCAGGCTCTGGTACTGACCGGCATCGTGG
>JBJHBY010000234.1:0-5294 GCA_050485745.1 Gammaproteobacteria bacterium
CTCGAGATCCGGTTCCGGTGCCCGCGCCATCAGGGTTTCAGGCTTGGCGCGGAAATTCTGGATGATGATTTCCTGCAGGTGGCCGTGGCGCAGGTGGCTGGCGCGCAGGGCCAGCAGGGACTCGATACGCTCGCGCCGGGTCTCGCCGATGCCGATGAGAATACCGGAGGTAAATGGCACCGATGCGACTCCGGCGCGCTCGATGGTGGCCAGGCGCACCGCCGGCACCTTGTCGGGGGAGCCGTGGTGCGGCATGCCCTTCTGGCACAGGCGCTCGGAAGCCGACTCCAGCATGATGCCCATGGAGGCGGACACCGGGCGCAGCATGGCGATCTCGTTGTCCGTCATGCAGCCGGCATTGATATGCGGCAGCAGGCCGGTGTCCTCGAAGACCCGGCGCGCGACGTGGGCGACGTATTCCAGGGTGGTGGAAAAACCCATTTCCGCCAGCGCCTCCCGCGCCACACGGTAGCGCAGCTCGGGCTTCTCACCAAGGGTAAACAGGACTTCCTTGCAACCCATGGCCTGGCCCTGATGCACGCTCTCCAGCACCTGTTCGACACTCATGTAGGGGCTGTCGAGATGGCGCGGTGTGCGCGCGAAGGTGCAGTAGTGGCAGACGTCCCGGCACAGGTGGGTCAGCGGCACGAAGATCTTGCGTGAATAAGTGACCAGACCGGCAAAGCCCTGGTCGCGCAGGATCGCGGCCCGCGCCATCAGCGCCGCCGTATCGCTGTTATCGGCGAGGGCCAGGGCGGCCACCTCGTCGGGCAGGTCCGAGGCCCGGGCCTGTGCATCGACGGGAAAGACATCGGAGAACTGCGTCATGATCCGGTATCCATGGGCTGATCCTTGTTGGCCTCGCCGGCGGCGATGGCACGCAGGCGTGCGGCGACACCGCTGTCACTGAGGTACTTCAGGGTGGCGCGGCCGCGCCCCACCACCCGGGGCTCGGCCAGCAGCGCCAGCAGGTCCTCCGCGGTATCGATATCGAAGCGTGTCCCGGGGGTGTCGCAGATCACGCAGTGCAGGCCCCGGGCCGCGGCCTCGGCCTGGTGCAGGGCAAAGCTGTCACTACCGTACTGCAGCCGCACCGGACTCGGCAAGGGCGTTACCAGGGCATTGCTGCCCTGGCGTACCCGGTCCGGTGACAAGACCAGGGCGTCGCCACCGGCGCCTTCGAAGGCCGTCACCAGGGTGTCGATATCGTCCGCGTGCAGCAGCGGGAGGTCGCCATGCAGGATCATCGCCGCCGGCACACCGGCCGCCGCCAGTTGCACCAGTGCCGCCTGAAGCACCGCGTTCAGGCCCTGTACACCGAGGTTGCGCTCGGGCAGAAAAGCCACGTGGAAGTAACGTGCCAGCCACTCCGCCGCCGGGTCGTCGGAGACGATCACCACGTCACCCAGGCGCGGGTGCGAGGCCAGGGCGGCCAGTACGTCGGTGATCATCGCCTGGGCCAGGCGCTCGCGCTCCACCGGCGCCAGCAGGCCGGCGAGGCGCTGCTTGGCGCTGGCAAAGCCGCGCAGGGGCACCAGGGCGTGCATCTCAGTCAGCCCTCAGGGAGCGGGCAAAATCGAGCACCTCGCGGGCCAGGGCCTCGCGGTCGGCAAGGTCGCGCATCAGGGTATTGCAGACGTGAACCGCCGCGCCGCTGTGTGCTACCGCCGTGGCCTGCTGTGCATCCACCGCGTCCAGTACAAAGCCATCCAGCAGGCCACCGTAATGGGCCGCTACCGCCGCTGCGGTGACCGGCATGTCCAGCTCCGCCATCATCTTTGCCGCCGGGCCCTTGACCGCGACGCCGCCGATGATCGGTGATACCGCAATCACGGGCGCGGCGCAGGCCGCCAGCGCCCGGCGCACGCCGGGCAGCGCCAGAATCGGATCCACCGACACCATGGGGTTGGAGGGGCAGATCACCACCGCCGCCAGTGCCGGGTCAGACAGAGCGTCAAGAAAGTCCGGGTGGGGGCGAGCCGCCTCGATGCCCTCAAAGCGAAAGCCCCTGACCCGGGGCTGGCACTGGCGGCGCACGAAGTAATGCTGGAAGGGCAGTTCGCCCTCCTCGCTCAATACCACGGTGCGCACCGGGTCATCCGTCATTGGCAGCAGCTGCCAGGGCACGCCAAAGCGTCGGCACAGATCGGTGGTTACAGCGCCCAGGGATTCGCCGCGGCGCAGCGCAGCGCTGCGCAGCAGATGGGTGGCCAGGTCGCGATCACCGAGACGGAACCAGCTCTCCCCGTCAAGCTGTGCGAGGGTCTCCATGACCGTCCAGTGTTCATCGGCCAGGCCCCAGCCACGCTCGCGGTCGGCGCGACCGGACAGGGTGTACAGCAGGGTGTCGAGGTCCGGGCAGATACTCAGGCCCAGGTGCTCGAAGTCGTCGCCGGTGTTGGCCACCACGGTGAGCGCCTCGACCGGCAGCACGCGGCTCAGGCCCAGTGCCAGCTTGGCGCCGCCGACGCCCCCTGACAGGGCCAGCACACGGGTCACACTCACCTCCTTCACCGCCCCTCCCATTGCCTCAACGGAACATGTCCTGTGCCGCATCCCGGATCAGGCTGCGGGAGCCACAGGCCGCGGGCTGCAGGGCGGCACCGCGCACCAGCACCACCGGCGCGGACTCATCCGCCTGCCCCATGAGCAAGGATGCCGCGGCAGCAAGCTCATCCGCTACCCCCACCTGGGTGATTTCCAGCGGCCGACCGAACAGGTCGCGCTGGCCGACACGGTCCTCCAGCGGGATAAACCCGGCCGTGCCCAGGGCAAAGCCGCAGGTGCCATTGCGCCAGGCGCGGCCGGCGCTGTCGTTGATGATCACCATGGGGGCGATCCCGATGCGCTCGCCAAGGGCAGCGGCCAGGGCCGCGGCACTGGCGTCAGGATCCTCCGGCAGCAACAGCACCCGCGGATCGGCGTCGTCATCGCTACTGATGTTGGAGCGGTCAATGCCGGCGTTGGCATGCACGTAGCCGAGGCGGTGCTCAACAATGATGGCACCGGGACGATGCCGCAGTACCGACCGGGATTCCCGCAGCATGAGTTCGACGATGCGCGGGTCCTTGTCCGCCACCGCGGCCAGTTCGACCGCCTCGGCGGAGGGCTGCACCTGGTTGAGATGGGCGTAGCGACCCTCGGCCTTGGAAATGATCTTCTGCGCAACCACCAGCACGTCCCCCGCCTGCAAGGCCAGCGCCGCGCGCTCCAGTGCAGATACGACGAGCCCGGCGAGATCATCGCCGGGCTCGACCAGGGGAATGCCGGGCAGCGCCCAAAGGCGCAACTCGGAACGGTTCATAGGAAGCCTCTGAAAATTACCTGCGTTGCCAGCATTGCGTCATAAGAGGCTCCCTAGTGGGCGTCGTCCTGCAGGCCGGTGATACGGATCCCCGCATGACACTGGTACTGTTTGTTGATGAAAATCAGCACCGAGGTCAATGCCTCCGCCGCGGCGGCGTTGTCGATCGGGCCGGCGTGGAAACCGCGCATGCCGGCGGCCTCGATCAGCCCGATCACGGTCTGCCGGGCTTCCTTGCTGTTACCGCAGACCAGCACATCGCAATCCAGGGCATGCCCTTCCTGCAGGTGGTGGGCGGCAACGTTCTGGAATGCGGAGACCACGCGCACCTCTTCACCCAGCAGTGCCTGGGCGATCTGTCCGGCAGAGCCCTGCTCCGGCAGTTGCACCCGCGCCACCTTGGGCGGCATCAGGGGCACGGTGACGTCGATCAGAATCTTGCCTTGCAGGGCGTCACGCACCTGCTCCAGAGTGCTGGCCTGGTGACTGAAGGGCACGGTCAGGGTGACGATATCCGCCGCCTGGGCGGCGCTGAGGTTGTCGGTGCCACGCACGGCGATGGCGTCGACACCGCGCTCGGCCATGACCTTCTGCAGGTCTGCCACGGCGGCCTCGGCCTTCTCTGCGGTGCGGGAACCAATGATCACTTGATAGCCTGCCTGGGCCCAGCGCCGGGCCAGGCCGGTGCCAAGATCACCGGTGCCGCCAAGGATGGCCAGGGTGGGAAGCGCTTCGCTCATAAACCGGATTCCTGTGTTGGATGTAATGAAACGGGTGAGGCTATACGCTGTGACGCGCTAGAATGGACCGCCGCCGGAGGATCATGAATCGGAACCGTGCCAATACGGGCCCGATGATTTACGATACGCGGCGTTTCGATTTCCCGGGTTCCGAATCCTAGAGGAAAAGGCCCGACCCGCGCAAGGCGGCCCGGTTCAGCAGATGCGCCTGCCCGGTGGCGGCGCGGAGACCCGTGACACAACAAGCATTCACGACAAGCCAATCAGGGGAGTACTGAGAGCAATGACCCAGCAACTGGATTTCAGCGGCCAGGTGGTCATCGTCACCGGCGGCGGCAAGGGCGTCGGGCGCGGCATCACCGAACGCTTTCTCGCTGCCGGTGCCAATGTGGTGATCTGTGGCCGCAACGCACCGGAGCAGATGCCCGCGGCGGGCGGTCGCGAAGCGGTCTTCACCAGTGTGGACGTCCGCGACGCGGAGCAGGTGAAGGCCTGCGTGGACTTCGCCGTGGAACGCTTTGGCCGCGTGGATGTGCTGATCAACAATGCCGGCGGCGCACCGGTGGCGGATGCCGCCACCGCCTCGCCGCGCTTTCATGAATCGATCATTCGCCTCAACCTGCTGGCCCCGCTGAATTTTGCCCAGGCGGCCAATGCCGTGATGCAGACCCAGGACAGCGGCGGCGCCATCGTCAATATCGCCAGCGTCAGCGCCATCCGCCCCTCCCCCGGCACCGCCGCCTACGGCGCGGCCAAGGCCGGGCTGGTAAATCTGTGCACGTCACTGGCTGTAGAGTGGGCCCCGAAAGTACGGATCAATGCGGTGATCGCGGGGCTGATCCGCACCGAGCAATCCCACCTCCATTATGGCGACGAGGCCGGTATCCAGGCCGTGGGCGACACCATTCCCCTGGGACGCATGGCCGTACCCGAAGACATCGGCGACGCCTGCCTGTTCCTCGCCAGCCCGATGGCCAGCTACATCAGCGGTGCCGCCCTGACCGTGCATGGTGGCGGCGAGAAACCGGCGTTCCTCTCGGCCTCCAACGCGGACCAGAAGCCTGGGGGGTAAGGGGGAGAAGTGGGGACGCGAGACGCGGGCCTGCTCACGCAGCTCCCCAGTGTTCCACAACCAGGTGCTCCGCAAATTGCCATGGCACCTGGGTTGGAGCGACGGTGAGAACGCTGGGTTACGCCGCTTCGCGGCTAACCCAGCCTACGGCTGCGCGTTTCACGGCCGGGGCGCTGCG
>JBJHBY010000235.1:0-5284 GCA_050485745.1 Gammaproteobacteria bacterium
TGGCGCTGCGGGAGGCGGGGGCGCAGACGCTGAGCCTGCCGGGTGCGGATGGTCGCATCGACCTCGTGGCCTTGCTGCGGGAACTGGCGCAGCGCGGCTGCAACGAAGTGCTGGCGGAGTGCGGGGCGGGGCTTGCCGCGTCCCTGTGGCAGGCGGGTCTGGTGGATCGCCTGGTCGTCTACCTGGCGCCGACCCTGCTGGGCAGCGAGGCCCGTCCTCTGCTGGCGTTGCCACTGCAGACGATGCAACAGCAGCAAGGGCTGGTGATCGACTCGGTGCGGGCCGTGGGTGAGGACTGGCGTATCGAGGCCCGCCCCCGCGCCGGGCAGCCCCCATCAAAGGAGAGCCGCTGACATGTTTACCGGCATCGTCGCCACCGTCGGTGAGGTCGCCCGGGTCGAGGCGGTCGCGGGTGATCTGCGCCTGTGGGTACGCAGCGCGGCGCTGGATCTCGGCGATGTCGCCCTGGGGGACAGCATTGCCACCAACGGCGTCTGCCTGACCGTCACGGCGCTGGAGCGCGACGGCTTCCGCGCCGACGTGTCCCGCGAGACCCTGGCCCACACCACCCTGGAGCACTGGCGCGCGGGCCAGCGTGTCAACCTGGAGAAGGCGCTGCGCGCCAGCGACCGCCTCGGCGGTCACCTGGTCAGCGGGCACGTGGATGGTGTTGCCGTGGTCGAGGCCTGTGGCCGCGACGCGCGCTCCCTGCGCCTGCGCCTGCGTGCGCCGGAGGCCCTGGCCCGGTATATTGCGCGCAAGGGGTCTGTGGCCATCGATGGCGTCAGTCTCACGGTGAACGTCGTGGCGGGGGCCTGCTTCGAGCTGAATATCGTGCCCCACAGCGCCGAGCGGACCATTATCGCCGGCTACCGCCCCGGGCAGACGGTCAACCTCGAGGTCGACGTCATCGCCCGCTACCTCGAGCGTTTGCTGCAGTCCGGTGTGGAGCCCGCCGCGACTGGCTCCGGGATCAGTGCCGCCTGGCTGGCGGAGCACGGCTTTCATTCCTGATGCGGGGCGGCATGCCGGCCCCGCTGCGACAACCCTGAAGAGATTCCCATGGCACTCAATACGATCGAAGAACTGATCCAGGATATCCGCCTCGGCCGCATGGTCGTGCTCATGGACGATGAGGACCGCGAGAACGAAGGTGACCTGGTGATGGCCGCGGAGTGCGTGCGCCCCGAGGACATCAACTTCATGGCGCGCTTTGCCCGTGGTTTGATCTGCCTGCCGATGAGCCGCGAGCGCTGCGAGCGCCTGCGCCTGCCGCTGATGGTGCAGCGCAACGAGTCGGGTTTTGGCACCAAGTTCACCGTGTCGATCGAGGCGGCCCAGGGCGTGACCACCGGTATTTCCGCAGCGGATCGCGCCCATACGGTGCGCACCGCCGTAGCGCGTGGGGCGCGTGCCGAGGACATCTCCCAGCCCGGGCATATCTTCCCGCTGGTGGCGGACGATGGCGGCGTGCTGGTGCGCGCCGGGCATACCGAGGCCTCCTGCGACCTCGCCCGCCTGGCGGGCTTCGAGTCGGCGGGAGTGATCTGCGAGATCATGAACGACGACGGCACCATGGCGCGCCGCCCCGACCTGGAGCGGTTCGCACAGGAACACGGCCTGAAGATCGGTACCATCGCCGACCTGATTCACTACCGGGTGATCAACGAAAGCACCATCGAGAAGGTCGGCGAAGGCCCGGTGGACACGGACCAGGGTCCGTTCATGCTGCACAGCTATCGCGACCAGCTCAATGGCGATATCCATTTCGCCCTGGTCAAGGGCGAGGTGCGACGCGAACAGCCGTCCCTGGTACGGGTGCATGTTGCCGCGGCGGTGCGCGACCTGCTGGGCACGCGCGCCCCCGGGCATGCCGGCTGGAATATCCAGCGTTGCCTGGCGCGGGTGGCGCAGGAGGGCAGTGGCGTGGTGGTGCTGCTGGCCGGCCACGAGACCCCGGCCGACCTGCTCGCCAGCGTCGACATCGCCATGGGGCGCAAGCCGGCGCCGGTGCCGGTGGCGGATGGCAGCCACAACGCCTATCTCACCGTGGGGATCGGCTCCCAGATCCTGCGCGACGTCGGCGTGGGCAAGATCCGTCTGATGGGCGCACCGATCAAGTACAATGCCATCTCCGGTTTCGATCTCGAGGTGGTGGAATTCGTCGAGCCCTGATCCGGGCCCGATGGGCAGTCCAATCCCGAACACAGGATGCTGAACATGAGTATGACGACGATCGAAGGCAGCTTCGCAAAACCCGAAGGCCGCTTTGCGCTGGTCGTGGGGCGCTGGAACAGTTTTGTGGTGGAGCACCTGCTGGATGGAGCTCTGGATACCCTGCGCCGTCATGGGGTTAGCGATGACCAGCTCACGGTGGTGCGTGCCCCGGGTGCCTTCGAAATCCCGCTGGTTTGCAAGAAGCTGGCGGAGCAGCAGCGCTATGCGGCGATCATCGCCCTGGGCGCGGTGATTCGCGGCGGTACGCCGCACTTCGAATACGTGGCGGGGGAGTGCACCAAGGGTCTGGCCCAGGTCTCCATGGAGTACGGGGTACCCGTATCCTTTGGTGTGCTCACCGTCGATACCATCGAGCAGGCGATCGAGCGCGCCGGCACCAAGGCCGGCAACAAGGGGGCCGAGGCGGCCAGCTCCGCGCTGGAGATGGTCAACCTGCTGGCGAACCTGTAACATTCGCGCCCCTTCGGCAGACCTACCGGCAGCGAGACATTTCGTGGCGCATTCCATCGACAACGGCGGCTTCAACCCGGCTGCGCGGCGCAAGGCGCGACACTATGCCCTGCAGGCGCTTTACCAGTGGTTGCTGACCCGCGACGGTCTGGGCGATATCGAAGCCCAGTTCCGTGCTGCCTATGATTTTGACGCGGTGGATCTGGCCTTCTTCCATGAACTCCTGCATCAGGTGCCGGCCCGGCTAACCGAGCTGGATGCCCTGTATGCCGGGTATCTCGACCGCGCGGTGAAGGATCTCGACCCGATCGAGCTCAGCCTGCTGCGCATGGGCGCCTGGGAGCTGAGTGCCCGCATCGACGTCCCCTACAAGGTGGCGATCAGTGAGTATGTGGCCCTGGCCAAGAAGTTCGGGGCGACGGAAAGCCACAAGTACATCAACGGTGTGCTGGACCGTGTCGCCCGCGACTGCCGGGGTATCGAAGTGGCGGCGGCACGGGGCGTGCAGTCCTGAGCCGTGTCCGGCGGCGGGAGGGATGGCGTGACGGGGTTGACGGAATTCGACCTGATCGACACCTACTTTCGCCCGTTGTCCACGGCCGGTGGCAGCGTCGTGGCGGGGATTGGTGACGACTGTGCGCTGCTCACACCCGCACCCGGCTGTGAGCTGGCCATCTCCACCGACACCTGTGTTGCCGGTGTGCATTTTCCCCCCGCCTGTGAGCCCTCCGACCTGGCCTGGCGCGGCCTTGCCGCCGCAGCCAGCGATCTGGCCGCCATGGGCGCGCGGCCACTGGGGTTCACCCTGGCCCTGACCCTGCCCGCGCCGGACGCCGCCTGGCTGCGGGCCTTCAGCGATGGCCTCGCGGCCGCGGCCGCGGCCTTTGGTTTGCCCCTGCTGGGTGGCGATACCACCCGCGGCCCGATGACCCTGGGCTGGACCGTATTGGGGGAGGTGCCGGCCGGGGCCGCCCTGCGCCGTGGCGGCGCCCGTGCCGGAGACCTGATCGTGGTGAGCGGTGAGCTGGGCGATGCCCATGGCGCCCTCGCCTGGCTGGACGACAGCGATCGCGCCCCGGCGCTGGTGGCGCGATACTGGCACCCGCAGCCGCGCCTGGCCCTGGGGCAGCGCCTGCTGGAGCTGGCGCACGCGGCCATTGATATCTCCGATGGCCTGCTCGCCGACCTCGGCCACATCCTGAAAGCCAGCGGTGTGGGTGCGGAGCTGCGGGTGGCGGACCTGCCACTGTCTGACAGCCTGGTCGCCGCCCTGGGGCTGGAGCGCGCCCGTCTCGCCGCACTGACTGGCGGTGACGACTATGAGCTTTGTTTCACCCTGCCGCCGCAGTCCCGGACGGAGCTGGCGCGCCTTTCCGCGGAGCTGGGGCTGCGCCTGAGTGTCGTTGGCAAGGTCCTTGGCAGCGCCGGCCTGCATCTGCTGGACGAGGACGGGCGGGAACTGTCCCTCCCGGTAGCGGACGGCTACCAGCATTTCGAGGCGGCGACGGCGGCGTCACCGGGCGGCTGAGGAGCCCGGGGCAGGAAAATTTACGCTTTTGGCGCACTGGAGGTTGCCCGCCCCGGTGCATTTTTAGACAATCGCGTTCCAGAACGCCGGGGGCGGTGTTCACGGGCTGAACCGGTTGTCATGCAGCGTGTCCCGGCGCGCGATTCCCAGGGGAGTGTCTTTTTTGTCCGAGAAGAATGCAATCAAACTGCAGGGCTTCAACAACCTGACCAAGAGTCTGAGCTTCTGCATCTACGATATCTGCTACGCCAAGTCGCCGGAGCAGAAGGCCGAGTACATCGAATATATCGATGAGCAATACAATGCCGACCGGCTTACGGAGATTCTCTCCGAGGTGTGCGAGATCATCGGCGCGAACATTCTCAACGTGGCCCGCCAGGACTACGACCCCCAGGGCGCGAGCGTGACCATTCTGGTCTGCGAGGAGCCGATGAAGGATGTCGGCAAGGTGGATACCTCCGAAAAGCCCGGTCCGCTGCCGGACTCCGTGGTGGCCCACCTCGACAAGAGCCACATCTGCGTGCACACCTATCCGGAGAGTCACCCGGACGACGGCATTTGCACCTTCCGTGCCGATATCGAGGTGTCGACCTGCGGCGTGATTTCACCGCTGAAGGCCCTCAACTACCTGATTCACCAGCTGGATTCCGATATCGTCACGGTAGATTACCGCGTGCGCGGCTTTACCCGCGACGTCGACGGCGTGAAGCACTACATCGATCACGATATCAATTCCATCCAGAACTTCATTACGCCGGATATCCGCGAGCTCTATCAGATGGTGGACGTGAACGTGTTCCAGGAGAACATCTTCCACACCAAGATGATGCTCAAGGAGTTCGACCTCGATCAGTACCTGTTCGCGGCCAATGCCGAGGATCTGAACGAGGCCGAGGCGCGGGATATCACCGAGCGCCTGTATCACGAGATGCAGGAGATCTTCTACGGCCGCAACCTGCCGGTGGTGACTTAAGGCACCTCTGATCAATTCGGCAATGGCTCAGCGGAGCCTCTGGCGGACACTGGCGAGGCGCAACGCGAAGGTCAAGGGTTGCTCTCCTTGACGAG
>JBJHBY010000236.1:0-5275 GCA_050485745.1 Gammaproteobacteria bacterium
CGCCGCAACCGACGACCATCGGGTGCGAGTGGATGCGCGCTCAAAATCGCGGCTGGGCCGCGGCGACGCCGGCACCAATGCCCGGCGCATCCGCGAGTTTCGGGAATTGTTGCTGGCGGGGGTTGAGTAGGACCGTTGCTGCCCGGCTTGGGCCAATGACACTAAATAATTGAAGCTCCTTTCGTGAGTTCATCGGGCCTGAGGCCGGTCTTAGTCTTCTGTCCGCAAGCCGACCACCTGGCTGCCAGGGCCTTGGGCGTGCAGCGTCAGGTTTGGGCTTTGTGACGCCAGGTAGCCCAGCGGTTGATCGAGAACGAATGGATAAAGCACGGCCAGGGACGACAGAGCCGCCACAGACACCGATTTACCGCCGTAGCGCAAGGCAGCCTCAATCAGCCATGCGATGGTTTCGGCTTCGTTGAGCACCAGGGGTTTCAGGCGGACCAGACGCTTGCCTTTCTCCACGCGCTCGATGGCACCCCAGCTGGCTTGCGACTGCAGGACCATGTTGGTCATGCGGTAGGTGCCTTCCCGTTCACCATAGACTTCGCTCATGCGGCGATGGACTTCTGTCGACGCGCAGTCTCCCTGGAGTGCGGACAAGCGGCCCACCAGTTCAGCGACCTTGCCGAAGAATGGGTAACTGGCGATGGCCATTCCCCAGGTCAAGGCAGCGGTTGGAACGCAAGGGTTGGCCTTGTAGAGGGCGATACCGCGTTCAGCGAAGCTGGCCAGTTCCGGTCGTGGTTCGAGCCATAAGCGATTCAGTACGGTGCGCGTCTTTTTGCGCGCCGCCACGCCGAGCCCGGCCTCATCCAGCAGGGCATTCAAGTCATCGGGTTCAGCCAGGCCGGCACGTACCCGTAAAGCTGCTGACGCCCACTCCAGCGCTATGTAGCGGTCGAAGCCGATTTTTGGGGCAGGCGGATTGGTCGTTTTCAATTGACGTAACTCACTTTCACAAAGGGCACGATAAGTTCTTCCAGGGACATGCCACCGTGGACCACTACCTGGTCACCCTTTGGAACAAAGGCTCCGCGCTCTCCTGCAAACAGCGGCATAAAGTTGGCCGGCAGGCCAGCGATATCGAGACGAAAGCTGTCCGGTATCGCAGCTTCTGTCTCGGCAATCATGGTTTCACTGCGATAGGTGCGCACCCGTTCGCCGCGCAGCTCCGAGGCAACCCCCTGGTTTGGGCGGCCAATGCCCACGGCTTCCGCATTGCCGTGGTCGGCCGTCAGGTAGATGTGGAAGCCCTGGTCGAGCAGCATCGCAAAAAGCTGATCAACAAACCCCGACTCACACCAGCTGTTGATCTGCGCAGCCACGCCGCGTTTGCCGAGCACAGCTCCGTGGATGATTTCATCCACGGTATCCACCACCAGGCCGGCGACTTTCAGGGCGGGATTCGAGAGCAGCTCCTGCAACTCCGGCAGCTCATCAGTGCGCTTGATCGCCTTTCGATAGAGGATCTCGTTGGCACGCAATCCCTGGTCCTGCCAGAACCGGGTCCAGTGCTGAGGTTCTTTTGAGGTTGTCTCGATGTGTTCGGCGAACTCGCGGGGGCGCAGGCCGGAGAATAACGCCTGCCTGGAAATGGACGTCAGCGTGGGCAGCCAGGCAAAGCAGGCGTTTTCATCAAACATCAAACGCGGCGCATGCTGGATGAGGTTTTCGCGAATCTGTGTCCACTGATCAACAGCCAACCCGTCAAAGACGACCAGCGCAATTTTTTCCTCACCGTTTGCTCGGCGCATCGCCAGGTAGCGAGGCACCTGATGCACCATCACCGGCCCCTTGGCAGCGGGCAGGGAAGGTAGGTCAGCGTAGTGCGCCTGTACCCAGGTTTGCAGTGCACTGTCGGCGCGAGCCACCAGGTCCTTCATGTCCGCCTTCAGACCATCTGCGCGCACGGCATCCAGGCTATGGAAGCGCGAAATCACCTCACCAAGCCGCCGCGCAAAGTGGGTCCAGTCTTTGTGCGGCGATGTGACGCCAGGCAGCTCTTCACTGAGGCTCTTGATACCCTCCAGCACCAGGTTGCGCATTGCTGCCGGGTCCTGCACCACGCCAGCCTTTGCCCATTCCGGCAAGCTGACCGGTACACCCTGAATGGCCAGCGGATGCAGCGTGCCGTCCAGAAACATCGAATCAACGATGGCGCGGATGTCGTGATGTTCGAAGGGAATGTCGAGCCGCGGTATGTAATCCGGCGCTACCGGCTCCGCCGTGCGTCTGCCGATCAGCCCCAGTTTGTTCAGATAGCGGTACCAGGCGTCCTGCACCACACGCAGCGCAAAACTTCTGTTGGCGAACAGCTCGGCGATCGGGCTGCCGGCGAACACCGGCCGGTCAGCCAACACCTGTTGAATATGCTCGGCCAAGGTCTGAGGCAACAGCGTCTCACGGTAGTGCAGCCGGAGCAGCTCACGCCACAAATCCTCTGGCCGGGTAATCAGGTGGGGGCTTACCCGGTAGATGTGCGTCAGCACAAATTCTTTGGTGGCGGCTTCGCCCATCGCTTGAGTCGCGTGGCGGGCCTGCACCTCGAACAGCGACGGCAGGATCTCACTACCCAGCTGCCTCAGCACCGTATAGCTGAGCTTTGGAAACAGCTCTGCGAGCGAGAGACTGACCTTGCGCGCCTGGCGTAAGTAATCCCAGGGCAGCTCCGCAGTGCTGGAGTCGCGCACCTGGATAACCAGGGCGTTGGGTGCATTGGGCTCCCCAGCCTCCCAGGCAGCGCGGTAGCGTTCTTCGTATTCGGCACGAAAGGCGACACTGTCCTCAAACGGAAGCACCTCGAAGCCACGTTCACGCAGTCCGGCCAGTACCTGCTCGTCCAGCAGCACATTGTCCGGGTCCGCTACAATCCACAGCCGGGCCAGGTCGGACGGGAACTCCTTCAGAATGCGATCAGCCAGCAGCGTGCTGCGATGGGCGACGTTGTCCTTGGATAAGTACGTCATGCTGCGGCCCCTCCCGCCGAGCCAATGCGCAGTATCAGCACGGCATTCAGCTCCGGCGTGCAGGCTTCTGCTTCCGCCAGATCCGCCATACGGGCCTGATGTTCGGTTTCGAGGCGCTTACGCCGGTGTTCGCGGACGGCAGGCAGGCCGATTCGGCCAATGGCCTGAAAGCGCGACTCGAAGGCATAGCGGGCGCGCTCACGCTCTTCAGTGAGCCAGGTTCGATGCTCTTCCAGCAGTTCGGAGAACAGCCGCTCACCCTGACCTTTGGCTGCCGTCAGCGATTGCTCAAAGAGTGCGGCTGCATGCTCACTGTCCGGGTCCGCCGTCAGGCGCACCTCTTCGGTCAGCAACAGATCCCAGATCCGCTTGGCGGTGGGAACAAAGCTGCGGCCATCATCGGTAACAAAGACCGGCAGGAAACGACGCCGGGTGAAGTTGGCCGAGCTGTTGGAAGCCGCCAGGCTCACGCTCCACAGCGACCAGGTACCCTGCACGGTGTCAGGCAGTCCAGTTACCTGTACGACAGGCAGCGGCTGGCCGGCCACGCAGCGCGGCAGATCGCTGATTAGCGCACGGGCTCGGGGGTCTTCCAGCGTGATCCACTCCATCTCCGGGTTCTGCTCAGCGGTTCGCGCATCGAAGCAGACCGGGAAAGATTCACTGCCATCGGTCCAGGTTAAACGCCAGGTATGGCCTGACTGCTCCGCTGCGCCGCCACAGGTGGCCAAGCCGGTTGTTACCGCACGCTCCAGCCAGTACTGCGCCGGGTGGTCCCGCCACTTCTGGGACTCAACCGCTTCCAGCGGGTGATCATCGGTCAGCAAATCCGTATCAGCGCGGCTCGCGGCCACTTTCTCGCGTACCTGGTTGATGACCGCATCGCACTCCTTGTCGATGGATGCTGGGTCTTGTAAGCCATACACAAAGAGCTCATCAAACAGCGGCTCGACTTCCACGGAGTCCATCACGTCGGCGGCTTTATCAACACCGAACTCCTGGGCAATGATCTCCAGCTTCTGCTCCAGCACCTCGCGCACCCGATGCTCCACCGTGTCTTCCAGCACAAAGTTGATGGCACGCACCACACGGGGCTGACCAATGCGGTCAACGCGACCAATGCGCTGCTCCAAGCGCATCGGGTTCCAGGGCATATCGAAGTTGACGATCACATGGCAGAACTGCAGGTTCAGGCCCTCACCGCCGGCGTCGGTGGAGATCAGCACCCGTACATCGCGGGAAAATGCCTGCTGGGCGCGGGTACGTGCCTCCAGATCCATGCCGCCGTTAAGCAGGACAATGGAAAACCCACGGCTTTCCAGAAACTCGGCCAGCATGGCCTGGGTGGGCACAAACTCGGTGAACACCAGCACTTTCAGTTCTGGGTCGTTCTCTTCCTGTTGCAGCTTGTAGATCAGCTCCAGCAGCGCTTCGGCCTTGGCATCGGTGCCTTGCCGTTCGGTTTCCCGGGCCAGATCAAGCAGCATCTCGACTTCGGCCTTTTCCTGCTCCCAGTTGCTGGCTTGCAGGGCCACGTCGAGTTGTGACTGCCCGTCGAGTTCAGCCCATTCGTCCAGGTCCACGTTATCGAACAGGTTGGCCTGTGGCTGCGGCGCATCCAGCAAGGCCTGGCGTCTCTCCAGCGTGGCACGGATGGCTGCGGTACTGGATGTCACCAGCCGCTGCATCAGGATCATCAGAAACCCGATGTGGCGCTGCTTGGCGGCCATGGCTTGGTTGTAGCCGTGGCGCACATAGTCGGTGACTGCGTCATACAGCTGCTTCTGAGCGGTATGTCGTGCTTGCCAGGCAACCGCCTGCAACCGCGTGGAGCGCGGCTTGAACAATGGCTGGCCATCGGCATTGATGGCGGAACGCTTTTCGGTGCGGATGACAAAGGGCTGTACCCGGTCACGGTGGATGCTGCCTTCATCAACAAAGGCCTCGCGGTCGAGCAACTGCATCAGGCGCAAGAACTGATCGGTCTTACCCTGGTGTGGCGTAGCGGACAGCAGCAACAGGTAGGGCGCAGCTTCGGCCAACGCAGCGCCCAGCTTGTAGCGGGCGACCTGGTCGGTACTGCCGCCCATGCGGTGGGACTCATCAATGATCACCAGATCCCAGCCAGCGGAAACCAGGTCTTCGAATCGCTCGCGGTTGTAGCTGTTGAGCTGCTCCAGGCTCCAGCCACGGCGGCCTTCAATAGGCTTGACCGAGTCCAGCGACACAATAACCTGGTCATGCATGGCCCAGAGGTTGTCGTCGTTCTGGCTGCCCTCGGCACGCCAGGCGCGAAACACTGCCTG
>JBJHBY010000237.1:0-5244 GCA_050485745.1 Gammaproteobacteria bacterium
CGCCAGCTTCGGGCGCAACAGTATCCCTCTGTACATCTACTACCCCCGGGGAAGCGGCACCCCCCCGCAGCTGCTGCCACAATGGCTGACCCCGGGCCTGGTTCTCGACCTGCTCGACAGCGACACAACTGACACAAGCGAAGTTGCCCGCACGAAGCCAGCAACATAAGCGATCTTGAAAGGAGATGGGCGCATCATCCCTGATCAGCCCCGATCCGGCCCGGATCGGGGCGATAACGGTGCCGATCCTGTCCGGGTGAGCCCCGTCACACGAGCAGGGCACTGCAAAAATTCGCCCGAACTGCCCTGAAATTGTGGCTAACTTCGCTAAAATAAATAAAAGTTGCACCTGCCCGATATTTTCCTGCACAATCCTGAGCGATCTGGTGGCCAGGAACCCGGTTCCAGCTTCATCAGCAAACAGGCCGGCGAGACCACACCCTCAGCGAGGAGCGGAATCCACACCATGGCGTCGATCCTGGTTCTGCACGGACCCAACCTCAATCGGCTTGGCAGCCGTGAACCCGGTGTCTACGGCACCCATACCCTCGACAGCATCAACCAGCGCCTGATCGAGCGCGCCACTGACGCCGGACACCACCTGCAGGCCCTGCAGAGCAACGCCGAGTACGAACTGATCGAACGCATCCACGATGCCCGCGACGAAGGTATCGACTTTATTCTGTTCAACCCGGCGGCCTTCACCCACACCAGCATTGCCCTGCGCGATGCGCTGCTGGCTACAGCCATCCCCTTTGTCGAGGTGCACCTGTCCAACGTGCACCGGCGCGAGGCCTTTCGCCACCACTCCTATTTTTCCGATATCGCCGAGGGCGTGATCTGCGGCTTCGGCGCCGACAGTTACCTGCTGGCTCTGGAGGCGGCCATCAGCCGCCTCCAGTCGCCGACACAACCCTGAAAGCCATCCCGAGACTTTTCCAGAGACCTGTAGAGAGCCACGATGGATATTCGCAAAGTCAAAAAACTGATCGAACTGCTCGAAGAATCCAACATCGACGAAATCGAGATCAAGGAAGGCGAGGAATCGGTGCGCATCAGCCGCAACAGCAATGCGGCCCGGGCGGCGGCCTTCTACCCGCAGATGCAGATGGCACCGGCTCCCGCGCCGGCCGCGGCCGCCGCCGCTCCGGCTCCTGCGGCCAGCACGGAAGCCGCCGCCGATGCCCGCCCGGCCAGCAACGGCCACGTGGTGCGCTCGCCGATGGTGGGCACCTTCTACCGGGCACCTTCTCCGGGCTCTCCGGCCTTTGCCGAGGTAGGCCAGCACGTCAAGGTCGGCGATGTCATCTGCATCGTCGAAGCCATGAAAATGATGAACCAGATCGAGGCCGACAAGGCCGGGGTCATCGAGGCCATTCTGGTCGACGACGCCGAGCCGGTCGAGTTCGACCAACCGCTGGTCACCATCGTCTGACCATCACCCCGGACCGACATCAGCCTGGAACGAGATTCATGCTCGAGAAAGTTGTCATCGCCAACCGCGGCGAAATCGCACTGCGCATCCTGCGCGCCTGCCGGGAACTGGGCATCAAGACCGTGGCCGTGCACTCCGCGGCCGATCGGGACCTGATGCATGTACGCCTCGCGGACGAGTCGGTGTGCATCGGCCCCGCGCCCTCCAGCGCAAGCTACCTGAATGTGCCGGCCATCATCAGTGCAGCGGAAATCACCGATGCCGTCGCCATCCACCCCGGTTACGGCTTCCTCGCGGAAAATGCCGACTTCGCCGAACAGGTGGAAAAGAGCGGCTTCATCTTCGTCGGCCCCACGCCGGAAGTGATCCGTCTGATGGGCGACAAGGTCTCCGCAATCCGCGCCATGAAGGAAGCCGGCGTGCCCACGGTGCCGGGCTCCGACGGCCCGCTGGACGATGACGGCGATCGCACCCAGGCGATTGCCCGCCGCATCGGCTACCCGGTCATCATCAAGGCTGCCGCCGGTGGCGGTGGTCGCGGCATGCGCGTGGTGCACAGCGAGGCAGCCCTGCTCAATGCCGTCTACGTGACCCAGTCGGAGGCCAAGGCCGCCTTCGGGGACGACACGGTCTACCTGGAAAAATTCCTGGAGAACCCGCGCCACGTGGAAATCCAGGTACTGGCCGACGGCCAGGGCAATGCCATTCACCTGTGGGACCGGGACTGCTCCCTGCAGCGCCGCCACCAGAAAGTGCTGGAGGAGGCGCCCGCCCCGGGGATTCCCGACGCTGCACGCCAGGAAGTGTTCGAGGCCTGTGTCGCCGCCTGCCGCAAGATCAATTACCGCGGTGCCGGCACCTTCGAGTTCCTGTTCGAGGATGGCCGCTTCTACTTCATCGAAATGAACACCCGCATCCAGGTGGAGCACCCCGTCACCGAAATGGTCACCGGCATCGACCTGGTCAAGCAGCAGCTGCTGATTGCCTCGGGCCGCCCACTGGGTATACGCCAGGAGGACGTGGTGGTCCGCGGCCACGCCTTCGAATGCCGCATCAATGCCGAGGACCCGGTCAGCTTCATGCCCTGCCCGGGCAAGGTCAAGCACTTCCACGCCCCCGGCGGCCTGGGTGTCCGTGTCGACTCACACCTCTACAGCGGCTACACCGTACCGCCCAATTATGATTCCATGATCGCCAAGCTGATCACCCACGGCGACACCCGGGAGTCGGCCCTGGCGCGCATGCGCCAGGCACTGGACGAGATGGTGGTCGAGGGCATTCGCACCAACCAGGACCTGCAACGCAGGCTGGTGCGGGATGCGGAGTTCAAGAAGGGTTGTGTGAGCATTCACTACCTGGAGCGCAAGCTCAAATCCTGAGACCGGCTGCCATGGCCTGGAAGGAACTGCTGATCGACACGGATGCCGGCAATGCCACCGCCCTGGAGGATGCCCTGCTTGCCGCCGGGGCGGCGGCGGTCAGCCTCGAGGATCGCGCCGACCAGCCCCTGCTGGAGCCCGCTCCCGGCGAGCGGCCGCTGTGGCAGGACGTGCGCGTACGCGGCCTCTTCGACGCCGCAATGGCGAGCGCGGATATTCTTGCGGCGGCGCGCGACGCCCTGGGCGTCCCGCTGCCGGATCACCGCTGGCAAACCCTGGAAGAACGCGACTGGACCCGTGCATGGATGGATGACTTCCAGCCCATGCGCTTTGGCCAGCGCCTGTGGGTCTGCCCCAGCTGGCGCGAGCCGCCGCAGGCGGATGCGGTCAACCTGCTGCTCGACCCCGGCCTCGCCTTCGGCACCGGCACCCACCCCACCACCGCCCTGTGCCTCGAATGGCTCGATGCCCGGCCACTCGAGGGCACTGAGGTGATCGACTTCGGCTGCGGCTCCGGCATTCTCGCCATCGCCGCGGCCCTGCTCGGAGCGCAACGGGTCTGGGCCATCGACCACGACCCACAGGCGCTGCTCGCGACCCGCGACAACGCCCGCCGCAACGGCCTGGACGACGCCCGCATCCTCACCGGGTTTCCCGGCGAGCTGCCCGCCGGGCTGCAGGCCGACGTGCTGGTGGCCAATATTCTCGCCGGGCCACTGATCAGCCTCGCCGGGACGCTTTGCAAGCTGCTGCGCCCGGGAGGCCAGATCGGGCTCTCCGGCATCCTGGGACATCAGGCCGCCGAAGTCAGCGCGGCCTATGCGGGCCTGGCGCGGATGGAGGCACCGCGGCTGCGTGAGGACTGGGTGCTGCTCTCCGGCTGCCGGGTGGCTGGAGGCGATCATGCGTGAGGGGGTCACCCGCTGCCCGAAGTGCCAGACCGCCTTCCGCGTCACTTCCGCGCAGCTGCAAATTGCCGCTGGTGCCGTGCGCTGCGGCGCTTGCCTGCACGTCTTCGAGGCTCACCGTCACTGGGTCGACGAGCCACCGCCGTCCCGCCCGAGGGAGCGGATGCTCCCCGACCTCGATGCCATCGATGACGACGCGCCCCTGTTCTCCGACGACATGTCCTGGGACGACGCCGATGAGGCTGATGACGAAGAGAGTCGCGAGCCGGAAACCGAAGACGACCACGCCGAGCCCCGCGTCAGCGACAGCTTTCTCGAGCTCGACAGCTGGGAGGAAGAGCCGCGCTCGATCTTCCGCGAGCTGGATGATATCGACCCGGAACTGAGTGGTGACGAGGCCTGGGCCGAAGCCCTGCTGCGCGACCTGGAAGAAGAGGAAAAGCGCCCCAAACCCGCCCCACCAAGACTCTCCGGTCGCGAAATCCTGGCCTCGGTTCCAGAGATCGATGACCTGCCGACACCACCCGCGCCAGGGGAGCTGGTGCCACAACAGGAGCGGGACGCCGACATTTCCGAACACCCCAACACACCGCCGCTGCACGCCGGGCCAGCGCCCGCAGCCGGCGCCGGCTCCCGCCATCCCCTGCTGCCGGATCTGGAGCCCGAACCCCTGGAACTGCCGGCGCCGCGCCGTGGGCAGCACGCCAACCTGCTCTACGGCCTGGGCTGCCTGCTGGCGCTACTGTTATTGGCCGGGCAGTGGCTGCATGCCCGGTTCGACAGCCTGGCCCATGGCCCCGCACGCCCTGTGCTGGCCAGCGCCTGTCAGTGGCTGGGTTGCGAGCTGCCGGTTCTGCAGGACCTCGAGCGCATCCGGGTCAACAACCTGATGGTGCGGGAGCACCCGCGTGAGGCCAATGCCCTGGCGGTGGACGTCATCCTCACCAACCAGGCCGGCTTCGCACAGCCCTACCCGGCCCTGGACCTGCATTTTTCGGGCATGGATGGCGAACTGCTCGCGGCTCGCCGCTTCCAGCCCCGGGAGTATCTCGCCGGTGAACTCAGTGGTGCCCGCGAGATGCCACCCCGGCAACCCGTGCACATTGCCCTGGAACTGGTGAATCCAGGAGAGCGGGCACTGAATTACACGCTTCAACTCGTTGTTGCCTCGAACCCCGAAAACTGATCAGTTTTTCGCCAGCCGCTCTTTCGGCCCGCCCCCCGAGCGGGTATCATAGCGCCCTCCTTGAACCCCGGCCCGACCCTCGGAAACCGACCCATGCGCATCGGCCCCCATGAGCTGATCAGTCGCGTCGTCCTCGCCCCCATGGCCGGGGTCACCGACCGGCCATTCCGCGAGATCGCGCGCCGCTTCGGCGCCGGGCTGGCCGTCTCGGAAATGATCACCAGCGACCAGCGCCTGTGGAACAGCCGCAAGTCGGAGCGCCGCCTCGACCACCACGGCGAGGCGGCGCCACGCTCGGTACAGATCGCCGGCAGCGACCCGCAGATGATGGCGGCC
>JBJHBY010000238.1:0-5199 GCA_050485745.1 Gammaproteobacteria bacterium
CGGTACATGCCCTCCAGCGGCATGTCCGCGCTGTAGCCCAGGGCACCGTGCAACTGCATGGCGCGGTCGATGACATCCAGCATGATACGCGGCGTGCGGAACTTGATCATCGAGATGTCCGCCCGCGCCTCGCGGCTGTGCGGGCCGAAGTGGTCCATGGTCCAGGCCGCGCGCAGCACCAGCAGCCGGATCATCTCGATGTCGGTGTAGCTCTCCGCGATCATGTCCTGCACCATCTGCTGCTTCGCCAGAGGCCTGCCACGGGTATCGCGGGAAACGGCGCGCTCCGCCATCATCTCAAAGGCACGACGGCACTGGCCGATCATGCGCATGGCGTGGTGGATACGCCCCCCACCAAGGCGCTTCTGCGCCAGGATGAAGCCCTCGCCGGGCTTGCCGATCATATGGTCCACTGGGACCCGGCAGTTTTCGAAGCGCACTTCAGTATGTCCGCCGATGCGGTCCATCAGGTGTTCATCGCCGAGGAACTGAGGGTGTGACATGGTCGGAACATCGCGCACCAGCACCAGCCCGGGGGTTCCCTTCGGCACCACCACCATGGCGGCACGCTGATGCGGCGGGGCATCCGGGTCTGTGACCGCCATCACCAGCAGGAAGTCGGCCACCGAGGCATTGGACGCAAACCACTTGTGCCCGTTGAGCACCCAGTGCTCGCCGTCACGCTCGCAGCGGGTGGTAATACCGGTGGGGTCGGAGCTGGACACATGGGGCTCGGTCAGCGCAAAGCACGAGCGCACCTCCCCGGCCAGCAGCGGATACAGCCAGCGCTGTCGCTGCGCCTCGTCGGCGCCCACTGCCAGCAACTCGGCGTTGCCTGAGTCCGGCCCCTGGCAGCCAAAGATCTCCGGCGCCAGGTCGGAGCGCCCGAGAATCTCGTGCATCAAAGCAAGCCGCACCTGCCCCATGCCCTGACCACCGTGCTCGGGGGGCAAGTGTGCCGCCCACAATCCCTGTTCCTTCACCCGTTGCTTGAACGGCGCCCACAGGGCATCGAGCTGTGCCTGGTCGAGGCCGTCGATCACCAGTTCCAGGGGGATCAGCTCCTCGTCTACAAATTGCCGCATCCAGTCGAGGTGGGGCTGGAATTCAGGGTCAGTGGAAAAGTCCCAGGCCATCTTGAACTCCTCTCGCAGCATCAGTATCAGTTGCCATGCTGGCCATGATGGGCACAAAATGCCCCTCCGACAATGTCCGAAGTGGCCAGCCGCCATGTCCGAACTGCCAGCCCACCCGGATGCCGCCACGATTCCGCTGCTCTATTTGCGACCACTGCTGCGTCTCGCCCGGGCTCAAGGCTGCGATATCAATGGCCTGACGCATGCGAGCGGTCTCTCCGGCATGAACCTGAATGCGCTGCCGGACAACCACCCGGTCAGTGCGGGCAGTTATGCACGACTTTACCTGCTGCTGGCGCGGGCACTCGACGACGAGTGCTTTGGCTTCTACCCCGGACGGCCCATGCCCTGTGGCAGCATGGCCCTGCTCTGCCGCCTGCTGATCGGTACCCGCAATCTGACCGAGGCGGTGGACACCAGCCTGCGCTTCTTTCGCCTCTGCGGCCAGTTGCGGGGCGATTCGCCGATCCGCCACCCGGCGATCCTGCAACGCGACGACCTCGCCTGGCTGTGCCACCCGCCGGTTGCCGATCACCAGGTGGCGGATCTGTTCTCCCGCCAGAACGGTATTGCCGGCGCACTGTCCTCCTGGCACCGCCTGCTGGGCTGGCTGATCGGCCGGCCGCTGCCACTCAGGGTTGTCAGCCTGCGTGGCCCGCGCAGCATTCGCCTCGACAAGTTCGAGCGCATCTTCCGCTGCCCGATTCACTTCGATGCCCGGGACGACGCCCTGGGTATCGAGCCGCACTGGCTGGATAGCCCGGTGGTGCGGGACGCCACGGCGCTGGTCGCGTTCCTGCCGATGGCGCCGTACCTGCTGATCGGTCTGCGCGAACTCGACGGGGCCCGCCCCCTGAACACCGCCGAGCGCGTGCTGCAGCTGCTGCGTCAGCACCCATCAGAACGCCTGCCGGGGCTGGAACAGGCCGCCATGCAACTGGGCCTGACCGCGCGCAGCCTGCGCCGACAACTGGCCCGTGAGGGCAGCGGCTATCAGCAGTTGAAGGATCGCTTCCGCCGCGAACTGGCCTGCAGTCACCTCACCCACAGCAACGCCCCTATTGCCGAGGTCGCCAGGCTGGCGGGGTTCGACGAGCCCAGCGCCTTTCACCGCGCCTTCCGGCGCTGGACCGGCTCTTCACCAGGGAGCTACCGCGCACAGCACCGGGGGCTTGCATCGCATCCGCAATAACCCTTACCGGCATAGGTGCAGATGCGACTATTCCCTGTTAGCCGTTTCCGCTAAGATTCAGGGCCATGAGTACCGACCCCGGCAACGCGACACCCATGAGTGCAATCGAAAAACCCCGTCTGCTCTGGCTCCAGATCAGCGTGTTCAGCCTGACCTTCCTGATCGCAGCGATCGGCGTACCCTGGTACGGTATCAGCCACGGCTTCAGCGCCAGTGCCTGGGCCTTCTTCCTGGTCTTTCTCTGGTGCAATGGCCTCGCCATCACCGCCGGCTATCACCGCCTCTGGGCCCACAATGCCTACAAGGCTCACTGGGCACTGCGCCTGCCCCTGGCCCTGTTCGGCGCGGCCGCGCTGCAGAACAGCGTTCTGGTCTGGGCGTCCGGCCACCGCCGTCACCACCGTCACGTGGACGACAACGAGCGCGACCCCTATTCCGCCGGGCGCGGCCTCTGGCACTCCCACATCGGCTGGATGCTGCGCGACTACCCCGCGGGGCGCGAGGACTTCAGCAATGCCCGCGATCTGCAGCGCGACCCGATCGTGATGTGGCAGCACCGGCACTATGTGCCGGTCGCCGTGGCGATGAACGTGCTCCCCCCACTGCTGTTTGGCCTGCTCACCGGCGAGATCCTGGCCAACCTGCTGCTGGCCGGTTTTCTGCGCCTGGTGATCAATCACCACGTTACCTTCTTCATCAATTCGCTGGCCCACTACTGGGGGCGGCGCCCATACACCGACACCAACAGTGCCCGCGACAATGGTTTCATTGCCCTGCTGACCTATGGCGAGGGCTACCACAACTATCACCACCTGTTTCAGAACGATTACCGCAACGGTGTGCGCTGGTGGCAGTTCGACCCCACCAAATGGCTGATTGCCCTGGCCGCCCGGGTCGGGCTGGCGCGCGACCTCAACCGGGTGCCGGACTTCCGTATCCAGCAGGCCCTGGTGGACATGCAGTTCAAACGTGCGGAGAAACACCTGGCCCGCTCGGGGCAGGCGGATACCTGGCGCGAGCTGCTGGAGCGGGAGTATCAGCAGTTCAGCGCCTGCCTGGCGGAATGGAACCAGCTGCGCCAGCAGTGGTATGCCAGCACCCGTGAACACCTGGCGGAACAGTTGGCAGAAACGAAGCATGAACTGCAGCGACGCTGGGAACACACCACCCTGCACAACCGGTTTCGCGAACTGGAATTCGCCCTGAAGCTGCAGCGCAAGCGCCTGCGCCAGCTGACTCTGCAACTCGCCAGCGCGTAGGCCGGGTTAGCCGCGAAGCGGCGTAACCCAGCGTCACCCCCACGCCTGACGTGCCCGGGAACCTGCCACGAAGCTCCCCGGGATCGCTCCGTAACCCGCATCGGCGCGAGGCTCGATGGCGGTGAGAACGCTGGGTTACGCGGCACAGCCGCTAACCCAGCCTACGTCGGACCCAATACGCGGCACGCGTAGGCTGGGTTAGTGAGAACGCTGGGCTACGCGCATTCGCGCTAACCCAGCCTACCCAGCATCGCCGGGGTTACCCACGCAGCATAGGCCGAATCAGCGAGCCGCGAGTGGTGGGTGGTAGATAATCTGCACCACGTTGCCATCAGGGTCGAGGCAATAAAAGCTGCGGGCCCCATCGCGGTGGGTGCGGGGAGCGTTGCGGATGCTGACGCCATTGCTGCGCAGGAAATCATGCCAGACATCGACCTGGTCGATGTCATCGATAATGAAACCAATGTGGTCCAGGCGCTGGGTCGCCGGCGGGCGTTCCTGGCCACTGTAGCGGTGCAGCGCCAGGTTGTCGTTACCCGAAGTCAGGTACACGTTGTCGACGTCGGGCCGCCACTCCACACGCATCCCCATCAGCTCAGTGTAGAAGCGCTCGGTATCCTCGAAGCGCGCCACGAACAGGGCAATATGACGCAGACCGGCCGTCGGTGCCGGACGCACGCTCATGACGCTTCCTCCTCCACGATTTCGTAGCTGTGGCCAATCTCCACACCCGCACGCCCGAGCATAATCGAGGCCGAGCAGTACTTCTCGGCGGAAAGCTCGACCGCACGCCGCACCTGGGCCTCCTTGAGGCCGCGACCACGGACGACGAAATGCAGCTGGATGCGAGTGAATACCGCCGGCACCTCATCCGCACGCTCGGCCTGCAGCTGCGCCTCGCAGCCGCTGACCGGCTGCCGCGACTTCTGCAGAATACTGATCACATCAAAGGAGGCGCAACCGCCCATGCCGAGCAGCAGCATCTCCATGGGCCGCACGCCGATATTGCGGCCACCGTGATCCGCCGGGCCGTCCATCACCAGCGCATGCCCGCTGCCGGACTCCCCGACAAAGGCCGCACCACCGATCCACTTCACCGTTGCCTGCATGGTCATTTTCCCCGACTGGAACAGGGCGCAGCTTAACACAGGCGCCCCTCGCCGATGACTGGTAAAGTCGCGCATCCGTACTATCATTGAGGAAGTCCGGGGCCACCCCCGAACTGCAGCCGCCACCCGGCAGAACGGACCTGCGGGCTGGCGCTCCGCCCCGTAGGGCCCCGGCCGCGAAACGCGTTCAAGGCCCGGGTAATCGATCCGAGCACCGAGGGAATTGCGTTGGTTACCGTGTCTTTGACGCCACAGATCAAGAACATCGAAGAGTTCCTGGCCCATTGCCACCGGCGACGCTATCCGGCCAAGAGCACCATCATCTATGCCGGCGACTCCAGCGACTCCCTGTACTACATCATTCGCGGCTCGGTCACTGTTCTGATCGAAGACACCGACGGTCGCGAGATGATCGTCGCCTACCTGAACAAGGGCGACTTCTTCGGCGAGATCGGCCTGTTTGACAAGGAAGACTCACGCAGCGCCTGGGTGCGCGCCAAGGT
>JBJHBY010000239.1:0-5182 GCA_050485745.1 Gammaproteobacteria bacterium
CGTGGGCTTGCTGGGCCCCAACGGCGCTGGCAAGACCACCTGCTTCTACATGATCGTGGGCCTGGTGCGGGCCGACCGCGGCCGCATCCTCCTCGATGGTCGCGACCTGACCCCCATGCCAATGCACCACCGGGCGCGCTGCGGCCTGGGCTATCTGCCGCAGGAAGCCTCCGTGTTCCGCAAGCTGAGCGTGGCGAACAATATTCTCGCCATTCTGGAGACCCGCCGGGAGCTTGATCGCGCCCGCCGCAACGAACGCCTTGAGGAACTGCTGCAGGAGTTCCACCTGACTCATATCCGCGACAGCCTGGGCATGGCGCTCTCCGGCGGTGAGCGCCGCCGCGTCGAAATCGCCCGCGCCCTCGCGGCAGACCCGGCGGTGATCCTGCTCGACGAGCCCTTCGCCGGCGTCGACCCCATCTCGGTCAAGGACATCAAACAGATCATCATTCACCTGCAGCAGCGCGGCATCGGAATCCTGATCACCGACCACAATGTGCGGGATACCCTCGATATCTGTGAAAAGGCCTATATCGTAGGAGGAGGCCACATTATTGCTGAAGGAAATCCGGAGCAAATACTAACAAACAGCGAAGTCCGGCAGGTCTACCTCGGCGCGGACTTCCGCCTCTGACCCCTTTGCCATTCCAGTAGTGGGGGATTACTGGCACCAGGATTGCAGGATAGGTGGGGCACCGCTACACTGAAGTCGCTTCCTGACACACACCCGGCTCGGCCGGGGTGTCATCCAACCTCCGGGGGACAACATCGAGGCATGATGTCGCAGTCATGAAACAATCGCTTCAGCTCAAACTGGGCCAGCAGCTGACGATGACGCCGCAGCTGCAGCAAGCGATACGCCTCCTGCAGCTGTCCACCCTCGACCTGCAACAGGAAATCCAGCAGGCGCTCGACAGCAACCCGATGCTGGAACTCCCCGAGGAGGACGACGCCCCAGCCCCGCTGAACGGCGACTACGCCGGTGCTGGCGGCGAGGTGGCAGAGCCAACCGCCACGGCCGCGGAAAACAGCTCCGGTGACGACCTGGCTGTGGATGGCACCTGGGAACAGGACATTCCGGACGAACTGCCCGTGGATACCCGCTGGGACGATGTCTATCCGACCACCAGCGGCAGCAGCGGCAGCGATGAAGACTTCGACCTGGACAGCCGCAACAGCGTTACCGAGTCCCTTCAGGACCACCTGCGCTGGCAACTCAACCTGACCCGCATGTCGGATACCGATCGGGTCATTGCCCTCGCCATCATTGACGCCATCGACCCCCAGGGAAGGCTGACCTCCGAGCCCGAGGATATCCACCAGGTCCTGCGCGAAGACGATGAGGATCTTGATCTCGAGGAAGTCCTCGCGGTCTGGCATCGCATCCAGCAGTTCGATCCCCCGGGGGTCGCCGCACGCGACCTGCGCGAGTGCCTGCTGATCCAGCTCAACCAGCTCAGCGCCGATACAGACTGGCTGGATGAGGCGCGTATGCTGGTTGACAAATACATGCCATTGCTCGGCAATCGCGACTACGCCCAGCTGATGCGCCGTACCCGGCTGCGCGAGGACGAACTGAAGCAGGCACTGCTGCTGATCCAGACGCTGAACCCGACACCGGGTTCGAGCATCGCCCAGGGCAGTACCGAGTACATTGTCCCGGACGTCTTCGTACGCAAGCAGCGCGGACGCTGGCATGTCGAGCTGAACCCGGACATCGCTCCCCGTCTGCGCATCAATGCCGACTATGCCGCCCTGGTACGCCGCTCGGACAGCTCAGCCGACAATACCTACCTGCGCGACAACCTGCAGGAGGCACGCTGGTTCCTGAAGAGCCTGCAAAGCCGCAATGAAACCCTGCTCAAGGTGGCAACCCGCATCGTCGAGCATCAACGCGGCTTCTTCGACTATGGCGAGGAAGCCATGAAACCCCTCGTCCTGCACGATATCGCCGAGGCCGTCGGCATGCACGAATCAACCATATCCCGGGTGACCACGCAGAAGTACATGCACACGCCACGCGGGATTTTCGAGCTGAAGTATTTTTTCTCCAGCCACGTCAGCACCGACTCCGGCGGCGAATGCTCCTCGACAGCCATTCGCGCACTGATCAAGAAACTGGTGGCAGCGGAGAATCCGCGCAAACCCCTCAGCGACAGCAAGATTACAGAATTGCTTGGTGAGCAGGGTATTCAGGTCGCCAGACGAACCATTGCCAAGTACCGCGAGGCATTGATGATTCCACCATCGAACGAGCGCAAGCGACTGGTCTAGACCGCACTACACTGGCGCCTCGCAGAGCCTGCTGCGGGAAGTGCGCCCGGCACACAGGCAGAAAGCCAGACAGCAGCAGCCCCCAAGGAGTCAGTCATGCAAATCACCATCAGCGGACATCACGTCGACGTCACACCGGCTCTGCGCGATCATGTGAACAATAAGTTCACCAAACTGCAGCGCCATTTTGACAACATCACCAATACCACGGTGACGCTGACCGTGGAAAAGCTGGTGCAGCGTGCGGAAGCCACGGTCCATGTCGCCGGCGCAGACCTGTTCGCCCTGTCCGAATCGGAAGACATGTACGCCGCCATCGACAACCTCACCGACAAGCTTGATCGGCAGCTGATCAAGCACAAGGAGAAGACCCTGGGTCGCTGAACGCCACCCCACCCCGCCGGCCACCGTGTGAATGCCATGCAACTGGAATCGATCCTGACCCCTCAACGCACGCTCCGCGGCGCTCCCGCCAGCAGCAAGAAGCGGGTGCTGGAAAATGTATCCCGCTTCATCTGCGAGGACATCACCAGCCTCGACCCGGACGAGTTGTTCAGCAATCTCGTCGCCAGGGAACGACTCGGCAGCACGGGTCTGGGGCAGGGTATCGCCCTGCCCCACTGCCGACTGAAAAACTGCAGCGGTATCGTTGGCAGCCTGATCACCCTGCAACAACCCATCGATTTTGAAGCCATCGACGATGAGCCCGTGGACATCCTGTTCGTGCTGATCGTCCCCGAGGAGGCCACCCAGGATCACCTCAACACCCTGGCGGCCCTGGCCGAGCGCTTCAGCGACAGCCGCTATGTCGCGCGCCTGCGTGCCGCCGGCAGCGACCGGGACCTGTATGAATACGCCATCGGGCAGTGAATCGGGCCAACTGATCGTCATCAGCGGGCGCTCAGGTTCGGGCAAGAGCTCGGCGCTGCACCTGCTCGAGGATGAGGGCTTCTACTGCATCGACAACCTGCCGGTATCCCTGTTGCCGCAACTGGTGCGGGAACTGCTTCGGGACCGGGATGCCGCCCGCTTCCGCGTCGCTGTGTGCATCGACGCGCGCAATGCGACCAAGGATCTGTCGCGCTTCGGTGAACTGCTGCAAGCCTTGCCATCGGAGGTAAGAACGGAAGTTCTCTACCTGGACGCCGATGACCATACGCTGATCAAACGCTTCAGCGAAACCCGCCGGCGCCATCCGCTCAGCGACGGCCACACCGCGCTGGCGGAAGCGATTTCCCGGGAAAAGGCCCTGCTCGAACCCATCGCCATGGCCGCGGGACTGACAATCAACACCAGCGTACTCAATGTTCATGAGCTGCGTTCGACCATTCGCGAGCGACTGGTCGGCAAGAACAGCACGGGTATGTCCGTGCAGTTTCAGTCATTCGGCTTCAAGCGCGGGATTCCGGTGGACGCGGACCTGGTTTTCGACCTGCGCGTCCTGCCCAACCCGCACTGGCACCCGCACCTGCGCCCCCACACTGGCTGCGAGCCCGCGGTCATGGCCTTCCTCGATGAACAGCCGGAGGTCGACGAGATGTTTCGGGATATCAGCGAATTCCTCGAGCGCTGGCTGCCACGCTTTTCAGCAAACAACCGCAGCTATGTCACCATCGCGCTTGGTTGCACCGGTGGACAACATCGATCAGTATATATGGCCGAACGGCTCGCACGGCATTTTGCCAGCCAGTACAAGGACATACAGGTCCGGCATCGCGAGCTGTCCTGACTCAGCCCGCGCCCGGCCGGTTCCCGGAACATGATTCAGACCCGCATTACCATCATCAACAAGCTGGGCCTGCATGCCCGGGCCGCGGCCAAGCTGGTGGCGACCACCAGCCGCTATGGATGCGATATCCGCGCCGGCTGCAACGGCCGTTTGGTGGACGCCAAAAGCATCATGTCCCTGATGCTGCTGGCTGCAAGCCGCGGCACGCAACTGGACCTCGAATTCAGTGGAGACGATGAAAGCGACGCCTGCCAGGCAGTCTGCGACCTCATCAATAATCGCTTTGAAGAGGCCGAGTAGAGCAGTGAACATCGAACAGGATGCGGTACCGGCTGACGACGAAGACACCTCGCCCAGCAAATCTGCCCGCAAGCGGGAAGTCGAGGCGCTGCAGGCACTGGGCACGCGGCTCACCGGACTAAGCCCGGGCGCCCTGTCCAGAATTCCGATGCCGGAAGAACTTGCACAGGCCGTCGTCACTGCCAGAAACCTGCGCCAGCGCGAAGCACGGCGTCGGCAACTGCAGTACATCGGCAAGCTCATGCGCCGCATCGACCCCGTCCCGATCGAGGCCGCCCTGCAGGCTCTGGAACAGGGTCAACGCGAGGACGCCAAAGCCTTCCAGCAACTGGAGTCCCTGCGCGACCAGATCGTTTCCGGTGATGAGAGCGGCATCGATGTCGTCATTGGACAATATGCCAATGCCGACCGACAGCACCTTCGCCAGCTGCAACGCCAGGCCCGAAAGGAACTCGAGGCGCAGCGTCCACCGGCAGCGGCTCGCAAACTGTTTCGCTACCTGCGCGAACTGGCGGAAGGAGCGAAGCCTTGAAATCCCTGCTGTCTCTGGCAAAGGGCGGGGCGCGGGCACTGCTGCAGCAAGCAGCCGCAGCTATTGGCCCACACCGCCGCCCCTCGACCACGCCACGCCTGTGGATCCTCATGTACCACCGAGTCCTTCCCGCCGGAGACCCGAGAGCCCGGTACGAAGAGCCCGGCATGATGGTGACGCCGGAGACATTTCGACGTCAGATGCTCTGGATGAAGCAACACCTGGAGCCCATGCAACTGGGTGACTGGGTGGCTCGCCGCGCCGCGGGCGAGCCCCTGCCCCCGCGAGCCTGCGCGGTGACCTTTGACGACGGCTGGCGTGACAACCACGAATTCGCCCTGCCAATT
>JBJHBY010000240.1:0-5129 GCA_050485745.1 Gammaproteobacteria bacterium
CCTGTGCCATCGCGACGGCCGCATCGAGAGCCAGCGCAAGCTGCACATCACGCCCCAGGAGCGCCGCGACTGGGTGATCGAGGGTGGAGACCGCCTGCAGGTGTTCGAGACCGACGCCGGACGTGCCGCCATCCTGATCTGCTACGACATCGAGTTCCCCGAACTCAGCCGCAGCCTGCAGGCGCAGAACGTGGATATGATCTTCGTGCCGTTCTGGACCGATACCAAGAATGGTTATCTGCGGGTCAAGCTCTGCGCCCAGGCTCGGGCGGTGGAAAACGAGTGCTATGTGATCACCGCGGGCAGCGTCGGCAACCTGCCGAAGGTGGAAAACCTGGATCTGCAGTATGCCCAGTCCGGCGTGTTCACGCCGTCGGATTTTATCTTCTCCCACGATGCCCTGCTTGCCGAGGCCAGCCCCAACTCCGAGACCATCCTGTTCGCCGACCTCGACCTGCGCAAGCTCAAGCAATTGCGCAGCGAGGGTTCGGTGAACAACTGGCGCGATCGCCGCACCGACCTCTACGACCTGCGCTGGACCGGCCCGTAGGCTGGGTTAGCGGCTCCGCCGCGTAACCCAGCGTTCTCACCGTCATCGAATCTCACTGCGTTGCCACCTCCGGAGTTCTCACCGTCATCGAATCCCGCGCCGATGCCGCCTTCGGAGCGCCCGGCGCTGTCACCTGTCCATGCACATCAACCGCCGTGGAAGGTTTCGTAGATCTCTTTTGCGATGCGCTCGCTGATACCGGGCACGCGGCACAGGTCCTCGACGCTGGCCCGCGCCACTTCCTGGGCGCCGCCAAAGTGCCGCAGCAGCTCGCGGCGCCGTTTCGGCCCGATACCGGGCAGAGCCTCCAGGCCGCTCTCGCGACGCTTGCGGTCGCGGCGCTGCTTGTGTCCGGTGACGGCAAAGCGGTGCGCCTCGTCGCGGATGTGCTGGATCAGGTGCAGTGCCGGTGAATCCGCCGGCAGGCGACGTTCACGGCCATTTCCGGCCCAGTGCAGCACCTCATAACCGGCCTTGCGATCCGGCCCCTTGGCCACCCCGATAATCTGCACACCCTGGATGGCGAGTTCGTCCAGTACCGCCTTCGCCTGTGCCACCTGCCCCTTGCCGCCGTCGATAAACAGGATGTCCGGCAGCTGCGCCTCATCCTTCTTCAGGCGTGCGTAGCGTCGGCTCAGGGCCTGGGCCATGGCGGCGTAGTCGTCCCCCGGCTGGATGTCCTCGATATTGAACTTGCGGTAGTCCGCCTTGCGCGGCCCGTTCTCGTCGAACACCACGCAGGAGGCCACCGTGGCCTCGCCACTGCTGTGACTGATGTCGAAACACTCCATGCGCGCCGGGGGCTCGGGCAGCTCCAGCGCTGCCTGCAGGGCCTGCAGGCGTGCCGTCTGGCTGGCGCGGCCGGCCAGGCGGCCGCCGAGATTCTGTGCCGCCGTGGTGCGCGCGAGATCCAGCCAGCGGGCGCGACTGGCGCGGCAGCTGTGGCTGACCCGTACCTTTGCGCCGCGCGCCTCCGCCAGGGCCGCCTCCAGCAGTGCCGCATCCGGCAGCGGGTGGCTGACCAGGATCTCCGCCGGCAGGGCGCGGCCGTTGCCGGCCAGGTAATACTGGGCGATGAAGGCCTCCAGCACCTCGCCTTCCTGCTCGTCCAGGTGGCTGCGCGGAAAGTGGGCGCGACTGCCCAGCACACGGCCGCCGCGTACATAGATCAGCTGCACGCAAGCCTGGCCCTGGCTGATACAACAGGCCACCAGGTCGATGTCGCCGCTCTCGCCCTCGATGTACTGGCTGCTCTGCAGCGCCTGCAGGTGACGGATCTGGTCGCGATACACCGCCGCGGCCTCGAAATCCAGACTTGTGGCGGCGTGCTCCATGCGGTCCGCCAGTTCATCGCTCAGCGCGGTGCTGCGCCCCTCCAGGAACATCAGGGTGTGACGCACGTCCTCGGCGTAGTCCTCCGGGCTGACCAGGTCGACACAGGGCCCGGTGCAGCGCTTGATCTGGTATTGCAGGCAGGGCCGGGTGCGGTTGCGGAACACGCTGTCCTCGCACTGGCGCACACGGAACACCTTCTGCAGGAAATTCAGGCTCTCGCGCACCGCGCCGGCGCTGGGGTAGGGGCCGAAGTAGCGTCCCTTGCCGCGCCGTGCGCCGCGGTGCAGGGTGACCCGGGGAAAGGCCTGGTCGGTGGAGACATAGATGTACGGGTAGGACTTGTCGTCGCGCAGCAGGATGTTATAGGGCGGCCGGCTCTGCTTGATCAGGTTCTGCTCCAGCAGCAGCGCTTCTGTTTCCGTGCGGGTGACGGTGACCTCGATCCGGGCGATGCGCTGCACCAGGGCCAGGGTCTTGGCGGCGAGGCCACTGGCGCGGAAATAACTGGCGACGCGCTTTTTCAGGTTGCGCGCCTTGCCGACGTAGAGCACTTCACCCCGGGCATCGAGCATCTGGTAGATACCGGGGCGCGGCGTGACGCTCTTGAGGAAGGCCTTGTGGTCGAAGGGTTCGTGGTTGCTCACGGTTGGCTCGGTTTGTGCTCAAACTCCGGGTGGTCCGCCGGCGTGCCCTGCATCGCACTGCCACGGCCCTGCTGCCCCTATTCTAAACCCTCATGGCAGTGCCCGCTGGAGCGGCGGTAGCCAATGCCCCATCCCCCGCGCGCAACCTGCTAGAATGTTCGCGCCCCGGGACCGGCAGAAGGTAGTTGTCATGAATCTCCCCATCGCGCTGACCCTGCTGCGGATCCTGCTGATCCCCGTCTTCGTGTTGTTGTTCTACAGCGCCGGCCACTGGGCCTACTGGGGCACCGCCGCGGTGTTTGCCCTGGCCGGCATCACCGACTGGGCCGACGGCTACCTGGCCCGGCGCCTGAACCAGACCACCCGCTTTGGCGCCTTCCTCGACCCGGTGGCGGATAAGCTGATGGTGGTGATCGCCCTGGCCCTGCTGGTGGAGCGCTTCCACGCCTGGTGGTTCACCCTGCCGGCTATCGTCATCATCGGTCGCGAGTTTGTTATCTCCGCCCTGCGCGAGTGGATGGCGGAGCTGGGGCGCAGCACCAGCGTGGCGGTGTCCCGCCTGGGCAAGGCCAAGACCGCGCTGCAGATCGCCGCGATTCTCGGTTTCCTGCTGCTGGCACCCACCAGCTGGTGGCCCCTGCTGTGGCTGTTCGGCGCGCTGCTCTACGCCGCCGCGGTGCTGACCCTGTGGTCGATGCTGGCCTACCTCGCCGCCGCCTGGCGCGAGCTGCGCGATTGAGCAAGCATCCTGGCGAAAGCCGCTTGACACCTCCCACCAGCGCCCTAAAATGAGCGCCTGCCTTCAGGATGTGGCTGAAGACACTGCGGGAATAGCTCGGCTGTTCGAGCGTCAACCTTGACGAGGTTGAGGCGGGGCGCGCAGCCTCGCGAGTTCTCGCGACCTCCCCGGAGGTCGAATGTCAGGTTTTATGCGGGAATAGCTCAGTTGGTAGAGCGCAACCTTGCCAAGGTTGAGGTCGCGAGTTCGAACCTCGTTTCCCGCTCCAGACTCTCCCCGGGCGGCATTGCCGCCCGGTTCCGTTTAAGGCGCGGTGGCAGAGTGGTCATGCAGCGGACTGCAACTCCGCGTACGCCGGTTCGATTCCGACCCGCGCCTCCATCTAAGCATCTCCCGCGCACCTTCGGTTGCAGTGTGGAGACCACAAAAAAGCCCGCTTCCGCGGGCTTTTTTGTGGGTTGCTTCAACCCGCCCGCAGCTCCGGCAGGACCTTGTCCACGAACAGCTGCAGGCTCTCCCAGCCCAGGGCCGGGTCGCAGCCACCCGCCAGCGGGTGGAACATCAGCCGCCCGTAACGTCGCGCCAGGGCAATGCACTCCTGCGGCGTGACCACGGCATAACCGCCGCTGGCCTTGAGCTCGTCCAGGCTATCCACCGGGTGGTAGCCACTGCGGGTGCCGGCCTCCGCCGCCCAGCGCCCGTAGGCGTTCATCTCGTGCAGCAGGTGTGGCGCCAGTTGTTCCCAGGCCCGCTCCGTATCCTCCGCCACGTACACCAGGCCCGGCCCCGGGTCGACGAAGGGGATCGGCGTCTTGCCCAGGCGCCTGGCCTCGTCGACGTACACCTGGTGCAGGTCCGGCAGATGGGTGACCAGGCCGTCGGCGATCCGCGCCGCACGCCGCGCTGCTGGCGGCGCCGAGCCGCCGAGCAGAATCGGCACGTGTGCCTGCACCGGTCTGGGGGTGACCTGCACCGTACGCCCCTGATACTCGAAGGGCTGCCCGCTCCAGGCCTGGCGCAGCACCGCCACGGCTTCTTCCACCAGCTTGCCGCGCCGGCTGATGTCCTTGCCGAACATGGCAAATTCACTGGGCACGTAGCCACCGGCGGCGATCACGATCATGCGCCCGCCGCTGATGTTGTCCAGCACGGCGATGTCCTCCGCGACCCGCAGCGGGTCGTGCAGCGGCACGATCAGCGCGCCCAGCATGATGCGCATGTGCTGTGTTCGCGCCGCCACACCACCGGCCAGCACCATGGGGGAGGGGTTGTAGCCATCGCTCGAGCCATGATGCTCCGACAGGTTGATGCTGCCGAAGCCATGCCGGTCACCAAACTCCGCCATCTCCAGAGCCGCGGGGAACAGTGTCGACGACGGGGCGCCAAAGGCGGGGGCGCGCAGATCGAAGCGCAGGCTGAGGTGGACGGGCTGGGTCACGGTGGGGCTCCTTCAGGTCATCATTCACGGGGTAGGGCAGACCGGCATTATGCGTGGCGGCAGCGGGGGAGGGGAGTGATGCTCGCGCATTTCCGGCCAGCTGGCCGAAAAAAAACAGTGCTGGCTCAGACAGTTGAACGAGCGGCGTCAGCGCCGGCGCCTGGCCTCCCGCGGTTGCCGGCCTGTGGGGGATGGGCTACATTACGCCACCTTCCGGCGCCGGCACCCTTGCCGCGCCATCGCATCAGGGCCGGCTATTCTTGCCGGTGCCGAACCCGCTGCCCGGGTGGCGAAACAGGTAGACGCAGGGGACTTAAAATCTGTTTTGTCAAGTCCTTTCTGTTCGCGGTGGCAATGCAAAGGTGTAGCGGTCACAATGACTTGCGCCTTGGCCAAGTGTTGTGAGTGGAGCCTGTCTGGCTG
>JBJHBY010000241.1:0-5100 GCA_050485745.1 Gammaproteobacteria bacterium
GTCCAGCCCCTGGTGATTGCTGGACTGTCGCGTCTGGGCGCATTCCATCGCAGAAACAAAGTCAGGGTGGTAATCGAGCGTGTCAGATTCCGGGTCAACAAACTTGTTCGCCGGGTCAAGCAGGACGGACATACCAAAAATGACGCGAAATAAAGACCCGCGCACCTGCAGCGCCCAGCCGTCATACCCGAACCGCATGGAGCGGTTATTTCTGAGAAACGCTTTCATTAGTCCGGCAAGTTGCCGACCTCGAAAAAATCGATGTCGTCTTTCTCGAGCTCCGTGATGATTGGTTGCAGGACCTGTTCCTGAAAAATGTGCTCTTCGATTTCGGCCACATTTGGCAGCTCCAGCGTAAAGCCCAAATCCCCCTCCTTGAGCCGGTACTTGAGGCGAACCTTTATCTCCACCATCTCCTGCTGTCCGCGAAAGACGTTGATGCCGAGCGTGAGTTTTTCCGGCACTGAAAGCACGCCATTGCCGGCGGTGGTGGTGGTGCTGTACTCGAACGCCACATCGCCGTTGGCCAGGGTTCTTTCGCTGCGGAAGGTGGCGCTTTGGGTAGCCCTAAACCGGGTTACCAGCTCCAGCAGGTCAGAGCCGCTGGGTGCTACGAGATCTGCCCGCCGATCCTCAAGAAATGAGGACAGCACCTGTTGGCTGACCGGCCGCCCGTGAATTCCTCTCCATGCCTCGTATTCTTTGGTCAGTACTGCCTCGAGATACACCCTGTGCGCGGCCCACCCAGGCGTGGTGTGCGAACAGTGGTCGTCGAGTATCACAAGCGCGAGATGCTCGTGAGGGGCTACGTATCCTCTGATCTGATCCGGTTCAGCGTCACCGATAAACGCCCGAACGTATCGGATGAAGTCGCCAGGTTTATTGAAGGTGATGTCCCTCCGCACCCGCCTGGGCGCCTTCTGGAAAGCCTCAACGTCTTCGACCTTCCAGCCTTCGGGTACAACGATGCAGCCCTGCCCGTCGACCAGCTGAGCTTTCGGTTCGGGGGTGGTCTGGATGATGGATACAGGGGGAGTTTCTTGCATTATGAGCGCTCCTGTTGGTTGGCTTCGTGGAGGATCTCACCGGTCTCGCAATATACTTCGACGAGAGAGAATCAGGATTCCGCTGGGTCATCCCGCAGCAGGCAGCCGTTCTGGGTTCCAAAGCGGATCGAGGACGGGCGCCCTGGCGCCGGGATGTCTGTCTTCACCGCTGCGTCAATCCGCAGCACGTTCTCCGTGTTGCGCTCAGGGCGGATGGTGAGCGTTACCGTCACCGAGCCCTTCCTGCCGGTGGACATCACCGCCCTGGTGACTTCCTGCAGCGCCTCGGTGGCATCTGCATCAAGGGCACCCTTTTCGAGTACCGCGATCTCCTGGCTAAAAGGGATCCCTGTTGGTTGCTTGGTCATGCGTAGCTCCTAGTGGTTGTGGGAATCGCTGGGCGTGGTACAACAGGCGCCACTGCAGCGCCCGCTGGTACTCGTCCGGCAGTTGCCGGATGTCGTCCTGGCCTATCGCAGAGAGGATCGCCAGCGCCTGGTCGAAGCGGCGCAGGATCGGATCCACGCTGACCGGCTCGGTCATCGCCAGCGCAAGCTCCTCCGATGGGATGTGCTCATCGATGAACACGCACCCCTCGGCGCTGGCCTGCACCTCATGCGGGTGCATTGCTCTGCTCCGCGCTTAGCTGCTTCTGCATCTCCCGCGCCAGGCGGATGGTCTCCTCCAGCTGCGCCAGCTGGATGGAGGTGGCCAACATGAGTTGCACCTTTTGCCGCAGGCACGGTGCAACCTGGTCCAGGATCCCTTGCTCGAGCTTCGCCCTGTGCTCCTGCAGGTCGCGCACCGCCGCGCTCTCACGATCGTGGGCGGTGGTGGTGATCGATGCCCAGATCTCCTTCAGCTGATCTGCATCCACTGTCATAGCAGCACCCAGGAGGTCAGCAGCACCGCGGCCATGGCGCCAGACAGCTCGAACAGCGCCCGTACCAGGTGCCAGTTCTGCCGGTGTTTCAGGTACTGAGCCGCCGCCAGGCGGCCTCTGGCCTCCATGGCCCGGGATTCCGCCTCGATGCGGCGCTGGTAGTGATGCAGGCGCGGCGTGCTGGTCGGCTTGCCGCCAGGCGGCTTGGTGGCGCTGTGTACTAGCTTTAGGGTCATGGATGGCTCCTTGATCTGCTGCGTGGGCAGAAAAGTAAGCCACGCTTAAATAAAAGTCAAGCAGGGCTTACATTGCTTCCAGGGAGGCTAGATTGAGCTGAATTAACGCGTGTGCTATCAGTTGTGAAATAGATTTCATGGGTGGGCGAGTGGCTGCAGGCGAGCACAAGTGTCGGGGGTGTGGCGAGCCGATTGTTGCGATGGCCGAGATTTGTCCGGCGTGCGGGACTCGCCAGAGGATGTCAATGGCCCACAAGGTGGTGGTGATCGCCGCTGCGGTGTTGTCGACCTGGGTTTTGATTGAGTTGGTGATATATCCGCTTTGGCAGGGATACTCCGCAGCGGATGAGGCCCGCAGGGCACAAGTTGGCTTCGGAGAACCTGTCCCGTGGTCGTACTACGAGATCGCCGACGATATCACGGGTGACTTGCGACACTCAGCGTCTTCAAGGACCAGGGTTGATTCAAGTCGCGGGTCGGTGATCGTTCGCTGTGAGGGTAATGGTCTTCAGGCGTACTTCCTGCTGTCGCAAAGGGTATATGGCAACAGCGTAGACGCGATATATCGGTTTGATGACCGCGAGCCGAGAAGGGAAGCTTTCACCACCGCGACGACCAATGATGCAGTATTCCACCCTCGGGAGTCAGTCCACCAGTTCGTGGCCGACATGACCAAGGCCTCGATGCTGCGCCTAAGGGTGCATGGAGGTGCTCGCGGGGCCATTGGTATCGACGTTGATCTTAGGGCGGCAGAGGAGCCTTTGAGCAAAGTGTTAGCGGCTTGCGGACTCTCGCCCACCAGTCAATAAACGTCAGTTCCGGCCCATACAACAGCGCCCACTATTCTCAGCGCATCCAGATCAAACCCCGGGGGAAGCTCCTCAGGCCGATATTTCGGGTTGTCGCTCTCGATGATCAAGCCGCCAGTGATTTGCCGTCGAATTCGCTTTATGGCGAGTTCGTATTCATCACCGGATGAAGGCCTGCTAAGCACATAAACGCCGTCGCTCAGGCGCTTGGCTGGATCTACCAGGCAGATGCTTCCGCTCTTGATAGTGGGCTCCATGGAGTCCCCGCGGGCCTCGATGCAGAACGCTTGCCTGGGTGATTCCATCCGCCGCTGTAGCCAATCCCGCCGGAATGCCAGGTGGTCCACAATCTGCTCCGAGTGCACCTCGCTGCCGGGGCCCATGCTGCCATTGACGTTGAACCTGGGCACAAACTCGTACTGCGCCACCTTGCTCTCATCGGCTACCGCCCTGCCTAGCAGTATCTCATCCGCAGAAGCGCCAACGACCTCGCACCAAGCCATAAAGTTATCGAGGCTCGGGGTGGTGTCCTTTTCCCACATTGACACTGCTTGGCTTGAGAGTCGCGGCTCAATGTTCAGTCGCTGGCTGATAGCCGTCGCGATCATTTCTAGGGTGGCGCCAGTCCTTGCCTTGTAAGCCAAGCGCGCATTCTTCATGCGCCGATGAAGGGTATCCATGGTGCGCATGTTGTAAGCATTTCTTACAGGTTGAAAGCGAGCAGAATTTGACATATAGATTAAGGGGTGCTTACAATCCGGCCAATATGTAAGCCGGACTTAATTAATATGGTAACTCTCAGGGATGTAATTGAGCACTTTGACGGTATCCCGGAGCTGGCGATGAAGCTTGGTATCAAGCCCCAGGCGATCTACCAGTGGGGCAGCTATATCCCGCCTGAGCAAGCGATCGAGATTGAACGTCTGAGCGCCGGCCGCTTCAAGGCGGTTGATCTGCCGGTACGGCGCCGAAAAGCGGCAGCGCCATAAGGCATTTTTATTTGGCCAGGGCTTCTACAGGAAAGTACAGGAAACTGGGGGAAACAAAAAATGCAGCTTTCGCTCAACTTCAAGGCCGGCCTGGCCGAAAGCTACGGCTCCTGCCGGGAGCTGGTGGCCGCCCGTGTGCATCAGCTGGGCAAGCCGCAGAAGGCCATCGCGGCCGACATGGACTACTCCCCCAGTGATCTCTCCCGGAAGCTCGCCCAGAACCCAGACGATTCCAGGAGGTTCACCCTGGACGACCTCGAGCGCTTCATCGAGGTGACCGGCGACACCCAGCCGATCCTGTACCTCGTTGAGAAGTACCTGACAGACGCCGCCGCTGAGATTGCCGCCCTGGAGCGCCGGCTGGCGGAGCTGAAGGCCTCGGGGGGCTGAGACAGAGCATGAGCTGGTGAGCCTTTCCCGCAGCAGGGTGGCTCACCAGCGCACACCGCCGACGCCCGGGCATGAGCGTCGGCCCCGGATGCGGTAACCGGGAGCTTTTTGCGACAAAGGGGGAGTAGATATGCGGTTATTCAAACGCCCGCCGGATTTTGTGGTAGAGGACGGCCGGGTTGGAGAGGACGCCACCCGAACGGATGTCTACCTCCGCCGTTGGTTTATATGGCCAAGAAATCAGTGGTTCAACGCTTACCTGCACCGCTTCGGCGCCAGCGACGATGACCGGGCGGTACATGACCACCCAGCCTGGAACATCAGCATCATCCTGAGCGGGCGCTACCGGGAGCACTTCCACGACGGCACCAGCCGGGTTCGACGCCCCGGGCAAGTCATCTTCCGCGGCGCGAAGACGCTCCATCGCCTGGAGCTGCTCACACCAACGGTGACAACCATCTGGATCAGCGGGCCCAAGCGGCGGGTGTGGGGGTTTCTCACGCCCAGCCATGGCTGGATTCCATACTATCGCTGGGAGGCCTACCTCGCCGCGACTCACTCGAGGGGCATGCTGGAATGAGCCACAAAGCAACCGCCTGGGCGCTGGAGCAGCGCCCGCGCTCACCAGTAGAAAAGTTCGTGCTGCTGGTGCTATCAGATGCCCACAACGGGCACACAGGCCAGTGCAACCCAAGCGTGGTCAGGATCGCAGACATCACTGGCTACTCTCGCCGCACAGTGATAACC
>JBJHBY010000242.1:0-5006 GCA_050485745.1 Gammaproteobacteria bacterium
TCTCCCGTCTTCCTTCCCGCGTCTCCCTCCCCTTCCCCCCACCTACGCCGCTGCAACAGTCAGCGGCTTGCCGGCGGCCCGGGCGCGTGCTCGACCGGCGTCCCACTCCTGGTAAAGCAGGTAAGTGTATTCGTCGCAGTCGATCTGGATCGTGTGGCTGGGGGATGGGGTGAAATCGGCCTTCATGGTTTCGTGGTATTCGTTCAGCTCACGGGCCATGGCGTTGGCCTCGGGCAGTTGGTATTCCCCGGTCAGGTAGTCGGCCATGAAGTTGGACTGCAGCTCGGCGATCGGCATCATCGCGCACAAGGGTTGCACCAGGGCGAGAAACATCAGGTCGGGAATGTCCGGGCGGAACATGCGCTGCCACAGGCCGATGTCGTTGCCCGGCGCGCTGATGAAATCGCGGTCGAAGAACGGGAAGCTGATGTTGTAGCCGGTGCAGTGGATGATCACATCTGCTGTTTCGCGGCTGCCGTCCTCGAACACCACTGCATTGCCGGCGAGCTCGCGGATATTGCCTTTCGGTGTGATGTCGCCATGGATCAGTCGCGAATGAATGTCCTGGGAGACGGTCGGGTGCCGCGCGGTGAATTTGTCCTGCGGCGGTTTCAGTCCCACCCGCTTCGGGTTGCCGGCCACCAGGTTGATCCAGGTGGTGGCGGTGAAATTGAACAAGGCCTGACGCAGGCCGCGGGGAACGAAGCGGCGCTTGAAATGTTCCCAGCGTCCCGGATGGCGCATCGGGTGGCGCACACCTGAATCCTGGGCGACATTGCCCAGTACCTTCGGGGTGATCCAGACGCCGGAGCGCTGCGCCAGAAACACCTTTGCAGGGCCGCGCCCCTCGCGATAGCCCTGGCCGAGTTCGCAGGCGATATCCATGGCGGAATTGCCAACCCCCAGCACCACCACACGCTTGCCGCGCAGGTCGTGGGGTTCGGTCTGGTCGATATAGTGGTGGGCGTGGAATTGCAGACCATCGAAGTGCCCGGGGAATTCCGCCATGCGCGGATCCCAGTGATGTCCATTGGCCACGATCAGTGCATCGTAGTAAAGGCGTTCCTCGCGCTGTTCGTCCTGTCCGGTGCCGGGCCCGCGCACATCGACCTGCCAGCGACCATCGGCGAGGCGCTCGGCGTGCAGGACCTCGGTGCGAAAGCGGATGTGCGGCTTGACCTGGAAGTGCTCGCAGTAAGCCTCGAAGTACTCGAGGATTTCCCAGTGCGCAGGGTACTCGGAGACGTGCTCGGGAAATGGAAAATCCGAGAGCTCCATGATGCGCTTGGAGGTATTGATATGCAGCGAGCGATAACAGGTGCTGGCGCCGTTGTCGTTGTCGAAGCGCCACAGCCCACCGACGCCACTGCCCTTCTCGAAGCAATCAAAGGGGATGCCGCGCTCCTTGAATACCTTGGCGGCGATCACGCCGCTGGTGCCGGCACCGATGATGCAGACCCTGGGAAGTTGCCGTTGCATGCCTGTACCCCTTGTTCTGTTTTCAGTGTGCCGGTTTTCAGTCTGGCTGCCTGTATCCGCTGTTCTTGCGTCAGGTCGCGGCAGATCGATCTGCGGCCGATCGCTTGCACATGCTGGTTTACATATGTAAGCACCCGGGGTTTGCGCGTGTCAATCCTTGCGCCGCAGCGCTGTGCCCCCCTGTGTTAGACTGGTTCGGAAAACCGTGGTCTGTCTCCGCGCCACTTTCAGCTTTGACTCTTTGACGACACGAGCCGGACTGATGCCCGCCCCATCACCTCTGCAAGCCGCTGCCGCGCCCGCCCTGACACCGGAGCGCCTGGTTAGTGCCGCGCGGGAGCTGGCGGAATCGGGAGGCTACGAGGCAGTGACGATGAACGCGGTGGCTGGCCTGGCCGGCGTGTCCCGTATCACGGCCTACAAGTACTTCAGCAACCGCGATCACCTGCTGCTGGCGGTGATCGTGCAATGGAGCGAGGAGGTGCTGGCCGCGCTGCGCCGGCGGCGTTTTCGCGGCGCCAGCGCCGGCCTGCGCGTGGCGCGCCGGCTGGAGTTCGTGGTGCGGGAGCTGCTGCAGAAGCCCTTGTTGCTGAGCGCAGTGATGGCGGCGTCGGCTGCCGCTGGCGCCGCTCATGCGGAGGCTTCGCAACACCTGAATGCGGTGATTGACCGTTACATCGGAGACGATCTTGCACAACTGCCTGCCCAGCGCGCACCACTGGCAACGCGATTGCTGGGGCATGTGTTTTATTCGGTGTTGCTGTGGACGTCCTCGGGGCGCCTGGCCCTGGAGGAGGGCCTGCGCGACATCCGCGCCCAGGCGGAGCTGGTGTTTGACGTCGCCGGCTGATGCCACAATGGGCAAGGGCACATGGCCCGGTGTTCAGCGGCCGGCAGCGCTGCCCTCGCGGCGCGGGTCGGCAACCCCGAACCAGCCCTCGGGCAGGCGCTGGATGGCGCCGATGCCGCTGGTCTGGTGGCGGTAATCCACGCTGTGCCCGAGGGTGCGCAGCTGCTCCCCCAGCCCCTCCGGGCTCAGCCCCCGCTCCAGCTCCAGCTGTTCGTTCATATGAACCACGTGGGGTGCGGCGATGGCCGCCGGCAGATCCCGGCGCCCGTCCAGTACCTCGGCCAGCACCCGCGCCACATAGGCGATGATGCGGTTGCCGCCGGGGGAGCCGAGCACCAGCACCGGCCGCTCGTCGGCGAAGACGATGGTGGGTGACATGGATGAGCGCGGCCGCTTGCCCGGCTCGGGACGGTTGGCGATGGCACGGGCATTGGCATCCTTCGGCACGAAGGAGAAGTCCGTGAGCTGGTTGTTGAGCAGAAAGCCGCCGACCATGATGCGCGAGCCAAAGCCCATCTCGATGCTGCTGGTCATGCTCACCACGTTGCCCTCGCGATCCACCACGCTGAAGTGGCTGGTCGCGGGGATATCCAGGTCGATGCCTGTTTCCCGTCCCGCAAGCACCCCCGGGGGGCGGCCGGCATCGGCCCGGGTCATGGCACGCTGAGGATCGATCAGCCGCGCGCGTTCAGCCAGATACGCACGGTCAATCAGGCCACTGACCGGTACGTCGACGAAGTCCGGGTCCGCCACATAGTGGTCGCGGTCGGCGTAGGCCAGGCGCGAGACCTCGGCGAACCGGTGTGCAAAGCCGGTGTCGTCCGGTGGCAGCGCCGCGGCGTCATCGTCTTCGCTCAATGCCTGCAGCATGCCGAGAATGGCCAGAACGGTGGTGCCGCCGGAGGACGGTGGTGGCGCGCCGCACACACGGTATTGGCGGAAGGCGCCGCACACGGGCTCGCGATCGAAGGCGTGGTAGCTGGCCAGATCGTCCAGGCTCAGGGTGCCCGGGCGATTCGGGTCTGCCGCCACCGCATCCACCATCGCCCGGGCCAACTCGCCGCGGTAGAACACCTGCTCACCGTGACGGGCCAGCAGACGCAGGCTTTGGGCATACTCGGGGTTCTTCAGGATGCTGCCTTCCGCCCGGGGGCTGCCGTCCTCCTCGAAAAAGTAGGCGCTGACCTCCGGGTTCACCGCCAGCTGCGGCATGCGGTCGATCAGCAGATGCAGCCGTGGCGAGATCGGGAAGCCCTCTTCCGCCAGGCGGATGGCCGGTGTGAACAGGGTACGCCAGGGCAGGTGGCCGTGCTGCTGGTGCACCAGGGCCATCATCTTCACCGCCCCCGGCACCCCCACCGCGTGGCCGCCAACCACGGCTTCAAAGAAGCCCATGGGGTTGCCCTCAGCGTTGATGAAATGCCGCTCCCCCACGCCCTGTGGGGCGGTCTCACGGCCGTCATAGGCATGCAGACGTTTCAGTTCCTGATCCCAATACAGCATGAACGCGCCGCCCCCGATGCCGGAGGACTGCGGTTCCACCAGGCCCAGCACCAGCTGGGCGGTGATCGCCGCGTCCACCGCGGAACCGCCGCGGGCCAGGATATCCGCAGCGGCACGGGTGGCCAGGGGGTTGGCGGTAACCACCATCTCCCGCTTCGAGCGGTGCGTGGCCAGTTTGCCGTAACCGCTCTCCGCTTCCGGTGCCAGCAGGGTGTGGGGCTGGGGCGTCTGTTCTGCCTGTACTCCAGCCGGCAGCCACAGCAGCCACAGCAGCAGCAGCCCGAAGGCACGCATCAGGCGACCCTCCCGCTCAGGCGTTGGTATTTGCTCATCAGTTCGTCCTCGGTTTCCATGTGCGCGGGGTCGAGCGGGATGCAGTCCACAGGACAGACCTGCTGGCACTGTGGCTCGTCGAAGTGGCCGACACACTCGGTGCAGCGCGCGGGGTCGATTTCGTAGATGTCCTCGCCCTGGTAGATGGCTTCATTCGGGCACTCCGGCTCACAGACATCGCAGTTGATGCATGCGTCGGTGATCATCAGGGCCATGGTCGACTCCGAACGGCTGATCAGGGTTGCCGGGGGAAGCGCGCGTTCAGTGCCGCGTGCACCAGCGGGTGTACAAAGCGCTGTACCTCGCCACCCATGGAAGCGATCTCGCGCACCAGGGACGAGGAAATGAACGACAGCTCTTCCGAGGGTGTGAGGAAGACCGTATCCAGCTCGGGATACATGGCGCGGTTCATGTTGGCGAGCTGCAACTCGTATTCGAAGTCGGCGATGGCCCGTACCCCGCGCAACACGAAGCGGCTGCCGTGCTGTCGGGCGAAGTCGACCAGCAGCCCGGTAAAGCCGAGCACTTCGACGTTGTCGCAGTGGCCCAGGGTCTGGCGGCACAGGTCGATGCGTTCGTCGAGGCTGAACAGGGGCTTTTTCTTTTCGCTGTGGGCAACGGCGACCAGAACCCGGTCGAACAGGCCGGCGGCGCGCTCGACCAGGTCGATGTGGCCGCGGGTGACGGGGTCGAAGGTGCCGGGATAGATGGCGATTCTCATGGGTCCCTACTTGGCCAGCAAGGTTGGGCGGGTGGCTCCGGCTCCCGGGACCTTCCGCCGACATGGACGTCGGCGGAGAGCCTACAGGGACGTATTCACGGCGTGTCCCGGAGAAAGTCG
>JBJHBY010000243.1:0-4994 GCA_050485745.1 Gammaproteobacteria bacterium
ATCACAGGCAGTCACAGCAAGCCCCGAAAAGGCAGCCAGTACACTGCGGCGGGTCCAGCGGCCGCTCATAGCAAACCGAGGGCGCGCGGCAGGGCCAGTGTCAATGAGGGCGTGAACACCAGCAGGAAGAGCACTGCGATCTCCAGCGCGATGAACGGCGCGATGGCCCGCATCAACTGCCAGTAAGACGTGCCGGTCACCGATGAGACGATCAGCACCGCACCGCCAAGCGGGGGCGTGATCAGCCCCATCGTGCATGCCAGACAGACCATCACGCCAAGGTGCACAGGATCGGCACCCAACACATAGGCGGCTGGCACCAGGATCGGCGCAATCAGCACGAGCGCGATCTGGGTGTCGAGAACCATACCGCTTACCAGAAACACGATAATGAGCATGAGAAGGAAGATGTCGCTGCTCACCCCCAGCCCGGCAGTCCAGCCTCCGATGAGCGCGGGGATGCCCATCAGAGATGCCAGAAAGTTGGCGACCGCCCCTGCAAGCAGCAGCGAGAAGATCGCTCCGGTGAGCCGGGTCGCTCCACCGATGGAATCGCGCAGCATCCGCCAGTCGAGTGTCCTGTAGAGCGCGGCAGCGGCCAGCGCCGCGATAACCGCCAGTGCCCCGGCCTCGGTTGGTGTAACCATGCCAAATACAATGCCTGCCAGGATCACGACCGGCATAAGCAGGGCAGGCATTGCCTGAAGGGTTGTCTTGGCCGCAGGCGGGCGCCGCTCGGCCGCAGGATGATTGCCGAGGCGCGCGAAAACGGCGTTGGCAATGAACAACGCAGCGGCCAGCACCAGTCCGGGTACGATGGCGGCGGCAAATAGCGCCGCGACATCCACCCCCATGATCGCGCCATAGAAGATCAGGATTATGCTCGGCGGGATGATTGGCCCGATCATTGACGAAGCAGCAGTGATGGCCCCGGCATAATCGGCCTTGTATCCACGCTCACGCATGGCAGGAACCAGCGTAGTCGACAGGGCCGCTGCATCAGCCATTGCTGATCCCGACACGCCTGCGAAGAACAGCGAAGTGGCGATGTTTACATGTCCCAGCCCGCCGCGCGCGCGGCCGACCAACAGGGCCGAAAAATCGATCAGCGCGCGTGTGATGCCGCCGCGGTTCATGAGCTCGCCTACCAGCACGAACAACGGCATCGCCATCAGCGCAAAGATGTCCAGCTGGGAGAAGGCGCGCCGGGGCAAAGCGGCGAGAAACGCCTCCTGCCCCAACGCAGCAAATGCCAGTATGCCGGCCGAACCGAGTGCCCAGGCCAGTCCTGCACCCGCCGCTATTGCAACCAGAGGAAGCAGGATTGCTAGCGGCTTGAGCGCAGGGCTGGCCATTTCGGGCTAGAAGCGGCCGCGCAGCTCGACACCCCAGGTACGTGGCGCACCGAGGGCCTGTATCTGCTGCCCCGGAATGATAACGCCCGCGCCGCGCCTTACGGCATAAACTTCATCGGTGATATTGCGTCCCCAGAGCATCACGCTCCAGCGCTCATCCTGGAAGGTAAACCCGGCCCGCGCGTTGATCAGGGTCACACTGTCCTGACTATAGTCGGGATTGTTCTCCGGCCCGAAGAAGAGCGAGCTGCGGTAGTTGAGATTGGCGTGCGCCACGAAGCCGACGCTGTCAGTAATCGGGGTGGAGAAATCGCCTGCTAGCGAGAATGTATGGGCAGGTGCCTGCGGCAGGTCATTGCCCGAGTAGTCGTCACCTGCCGGGTTGGCATTGGTGAAATCCTTGAAGGTCGCGTCGAGGTAGGAATAGGAGCCTGAGACCGAAAGGCCGCTGGCAACCTGCCAAACCCCTTCGAGTTCTATGCCCCTCGCCTCAGCGGTAGCCGCATTCGACGTCGTGAAGGTGGGAATGCCGCCAATATTGATCAGCTGATTGACCTGGAGATTGGAATAATCAAGCCAGAACAATGACCCGGCAAGATAGAGCGCCCCGCCAGCCAGAGTCGTCTTCGCGCCAGCTTCGTAACTGTTGACGAACTCGGGAGCATACTCCGCGTTATCGCCAGGGGTGATCGAGAAGACGTTATAGCCGCCGGACTTGTAGCCCCGGCTGTAGGAGGCATAGAGCAGCCACGCGGGATCGGGCCTCCAGTTCAATGCGATCGAGGGTGTGAACTCGTCATCTGAGCGCGAGAAACTCCGCTGGGCCTGGTTCTGGGCGAGCAGCTGGAAGGGGTCCCCCGTCTGGCTGTGAGTGACGGCCTTCTCGTCCCGCGAGTAACGCAGCGCGCCGGTAAGGCTGAATGCATCGTTGAAGTGATAGGTGCCCTGACCGAACACGGCATAGCTCGTGGTTTCGAGGTCGCCAAAAATGTCAGCACTCACTTCGTCAGGATAAATACCAAGATCGGGACCTATCACCGCATTGGAGATCGTTTCGAAATCCTCATGGCTGTAGAAGGCACCGACAATGTAATCGAAACCTCCTCCAGTTTGAGAGGTAAACGTGATTTCCTGCGAGAACTGCCTGTGGTCCTCGGTGATACCAGAGCGCAACTGGTTCAGTATCGTAAAATCATTGTCGTTGGAGTTATACCACTCAAAGGTGCGGTAGGAGGTCAACGAGCTCAGCACGCCTGTGGCAAAGCTCCAGTCCGCTTGCAATGAAACGCCCCAGACATCGCGCGTCTGTTCGGTCCCGAAGTCCTGGGCCACACGCCGGTCGAACGGGTCAGCATCCTCAAACGGCGAGCCGGCCAGCACGCCATTATCAAGTATTTCGGAGGATCCACCGTTGCTGTCATTTGACGCAATGTCCGCACGCAGGGTCAGTTGCAGCCTCTCGGAGACATCCGCCACAAACGTGAGACGGGCGGCCAGCTCGTCATGATCATCCAGCCGCCCGCCTGTGAAGGTGTTGCGGGTAAAGCCATCACGGGTCTGCGAAGATACCGATATGCGCGCCCTGGCCGCCGGCGAAAAAACCAGGTCGCCCGCGGCGTAAAGACTGATCGCGCCGTAATTTCCGCCGGAGATGGCGCCTTCGAAACCGGGCACCTGGCCCGGCCCGCGGGTTATCATGTTGACTGCCCCGGCAATCGTGTTCTTGCCGTAGAGGGCGCCTTGTGGCCCGCGGACCACCTCCACCCTCTCAAGGTCATAGAGATTGGTGTTGATGGTCGTCGGACGCGCCTGGAACACGCCGTCGACAAAGACGCCGACCGCTTGCTCAACACCCGGATTGTTCGGGTTCGAGGAGATGCCGCGCACAGTGATGACGGTGGACCGGACCCCGCTGTCCGAATTGATATACACGTTCGGAAATACCGACGCGATATCGTCAAGCCGTTCAACGCCCCGTGCCTGCAGGTCTGCGGCCCCCAGCGCACTTACCGAGGCGGAGACATCGAGTATCGATTGCTCCCGCCTCTGCGCCGTAACGAATATCACGTCGTCAGAGGCACCTGTTTCCGGCTGCACGGCAAATGCCGGCGCGCTCAGGCCTGCAAACAGGACGACACCAGAAACTGTTGATACCAGACCGTTCTTGAAACTTCCGCGGCGCATGCTGTCTCCCCCCTTAATCCAGACCTGGATGGCTGATTAATGAAATGTGATATCAGTTTCACTTATCAGTCACGCGCTGTCAACGGGAGGGCGGCGAGATTGATAGAATCAAGCGGCCAGATTGGCCTGGGCAGGTGGCGGAAGGGCAGGCTTGCAAGGTCCGGATTCATGGCTGTCGGCGAACCGACCGATAGAATCCGGTCTGCCAGCGGCGCAAATGACGCGCGAAAATGAGTAGAGGATTTCAGAACGATAGTCCTGTAGCCTAGCGGATCAGCTCCCGTCGCCGTGAATAGGCCCGGCCACAGCGCCTCGCGCCTCGACCCGCACAGGATGAAGTCAGCGAACTCGGTCGAAAATCGCACGATAGGCCCCACTGGCGGTCCGGCGGCGGCATCCCCGGGTCCCCGCTCAACCCGCTCTGCCAGACCAGCTACAACGCCCTCAATAACTATCGGATCACCTGAATAGCGCGACATTCGCCCGCCGACCGGAAGTGTGAGCTGCGCACCCGCACCGGCTTGCAGACAGGCCACCACGGCTTGGGGATCGTGAACGAGCGCTGCGCCAATGCCAACGCGCCCGGCAGCGCGCAAGGCGGCCAGCAGATGCATGGCGTCACCATCAGCGCCACCGCCAGGGTTATCTGAGGAATCTGCCAGAATGAAACGGGCATCGGGATGGGCAGCAAGCTGCCCGATAGCTTCTGTTATGGAGACCGGATGCTCCGCCGCGTCCCCGGCAATCAGCGCAAAGCGCTGCGCCACAGCCTGTGCGGTTTCGGCTGCCTGGTCAATATCACCATCAGCGTAGACCAGCACCTTGGCACCATTCGCGGAGCTGTCGCTCCATGGAAAGCCGTGGATGAGAGAAACGGAGAGTATGCCGCTTTCCCGCTTCTCCATTTCCACCAAAGAGCGGACAAAGCCCTGCATGGGCTCGCGTGTGGTGGGAAAGCCGCCCAAGACCCGGCACTCCGCAACAGCCGCAACGGGGCGCACCCCCTGCCTTACCATCCTGTGGACAATGCCAAAGAGCTCGCGCCCACGTTCGGCAACATCTGTATGCGGGTACTCCTTGTAGGCATGCAGAAGGTCCGCGCATTCGACCATCCGCGGGCTCAACGTCGTATGCAGATCAAGCAGGGCCACAATGGCCGTTTGCCGGCCCACCACCTCCCTGACAGCCGCGAGCAGGTCGCCCTCGCAGTCATCCATACTCTGCGCCGCCATGGCACCATGCAGGTGAAGCAGCACCAGATCGACCGGAAGACTGTCTCGCAGAGAATCAAGAATACCGGACTTGAGCACCGCATAGGCTTCATCTGCCACCGGCCCTCCTGGCACGGCATAGGCAACCGGGCCACGCATGACGTCGCAGCCCGCTTTCTGTGCGGCGGTGATCATGGCGGCGCAGCCGGGATACGTCCTCTCGCAGACGGGCGAACTGCTGTCT
>JBJHBY010000244.1:0-1520 GCA_050485745.1 Gammaproteobacteria bacterium
GGACCGGGCGCGCCGGGTCATGGTGTGCCCCCGCGCTGCCCGCGTACCCGTTCGCGTGCGGCAAAGCGCGCCGGGCTCAGTGCGGCCACCAGATCCCGGGGCAGGGGTGGGGGTTCGCCGCTGGCCTGGGCGGCGATCAGCTCGGCGCAGACCGGGGCGTAGGTCAAGCCGCGGGAGCCCAGCCCGCACAGGGTGAACAGCCCCGGCCACAGGGGTGGGGGCGTGGCCACGGCGCGGCGGGCGTTGTCCGCCAGCGCGGCGTAGGCGGTGTCGAAATCGGGTTGGCGCGGCAGCGCGCCCGCCAGGGGCAGATAGTCCGGGCTGGCGGCGCGTACCCCGGCGCGGCCCTCCATGCTGGCCGGGTCCGGCGCCTGCGTGGTCAGCGCAGCCAGGGGGGGGAGCGCCCGGGCGAGGCTGTCGAGGTTGCGGCGGTGGTCCTTCGCGCGCAGCCCGGTTGTGTCGTCCCCCGGGTCGAAGGTCGCCCCTATCCAGAGGATGTCGCCCTCGGGCACGACATAGCCCTCGTGGCAGATCACACAGCGCGGCGCGATGGTGGCGGGCAGGGCGCTGACCTGGCCGCGGATCGGGCGCAGCGGCAGCTGGCTGCCGGCGGGGGCGAATGCGGGGCTGTCCAGGGCGGCACAGAGCACCACCACCTCCGCCGGATGCTCCGTACCGCTGCTCAGCACCACGCGCCAGCCTTCGCCACCCGCAGGGTCGGTCTCCCGCCGCAGGGCCTGCACGGCCTGGCCGTACAGTGCCGTCACCCCGGGTGTCGCGGCCTGGGCCCGGCACACCGCACGTGGGTCCAGCCAGCCACTGTCGGGGAACCACAGCCCCCCCTGCCGCAGGGGCAGGCCGGCGCGGGTGCTGGCGGCCGCCGCGTCCAGCACCTCGGCCAGCCCGGGCTGCGCCGCGAGCAACGGCGCCAGGCGTTGCAGTTGTTGCTGGCCGCGCGTGTCGTGGGCCAGCTGCAGCATGCCCTCCAGGCCTGCTGCCGCGGCCGGCAGCAGGCCCTGGTCGAGCAGGGCGCGGTAGTGGCCCCGGGCGAACAGGTAGCTGACCAGGGCGAAGCGGCTCAGGGTGTCGTCGCGGTGTGACAGTCGCGTATACAGCACGCCCCGGACATTGCCCGAGGCGCCCTGTGCCGGCGCCGCGGCGGCATCCAGCAGGGTCACCCGCCAGCCCCGGCGCGCCAGTGCGGCGGCACACGCACTGCCCGCGAGACCGGCGCCCACCACCAGGGCGCGCCGCTCCGGTGCGGCTGCTGGCCTTGGTGGCTGCGGGCGTTGCCGATCGGGGGAAAGTGAAATACACGGCGGGCAGGCCCAGTAGTCCGCGGGCTGTGCTACCACCGGCGTTGCCACCGGGGCGTCCTCGCGGTAGTGGCCCGCCAGCATGTCGCGCTTGCGACCGTGGCCGGGGCGTTTGTCTACCGCGAAACCGACCGCGGCCAGGCCCCGGCGCACCTCGCCGGCGGCGGTAAAGGTGGCGAAGGTACTCCCGGGACGGCTCCAGGC
>JBJHBY010000244.1:1530-4987 GCA_050485745.1 Gammaproteobacteria bacterium
CCAGCTGCGTGGCGGCATCACCGAACAGCAACAGCAGGTCGACGCGCCCGGGTTCCAGGGGCAACCAGTGGGGTCCTGGCACACTGGGGGGGTAGTGGCGCAGCAGGGCCGTCGCCAGGCCCGCCAGCTCCGGCCAGGCCGCCACGGCCTGGCGCAGCTGTGCTGCATCCATTGGGTACAGCTCAGTGGAGATCAGCTGCAGGCGCCAGCCGGGGGGGGCGACCTCGCGCCACAGGTGCCAGGCGGCGAGCAGATTGAGGCCGCTGCCGAAGCCGGTTTCCCCCAGGGTGAACAGGCCCGGCGTGTCGGCCGGCAGGGCGCGCCAGCGTCGGGCCAGGTCATTGCCGTCGAGGAACACATGGCGGCTCTCCGCCAGGCCGTCATCGTGGGAGAAGTACGGGTCGTCGAACTCGCGGGACACGGGGAAGTGCCCGCACCACTCCAGGTCCGGCCCGGGCAGGTGAAAGGGGTTGTACTGGTGCATCGGTGTGATCGCGCTGTCCCCCGGTGTGGCCGGCCCACCCCGGGCCGGGCGTAGTGTAGCAGCGCATGCCGTTGGGCGCCGCCGGCCCCTGTGCTAGCATGCCGCGAACTCGGGCTGATGGATCCCCATGCGCTGTTCTCCGCGTCGTTTCAGCTTTTTGTTGTGGCTGGCATTGCCGCCGCAAGGACATGCGGCCGGGCGCTGGCGCGGCTTGCCGGCTCTGTGCCTGACGGTGGGCCTGGTGTTGTCGATGGGCCTGTTTGCCTCGGTGGCCGGCGCGGCGGTGGATGCGCAGCGGCAGCGCGTCACCCTGGCCCTGGCCACTGACCCGCCCAACCTCAACAGCCTGGTGTCTACCGACCAGATCAGCGGTTTTGTTCTCGGCCATGTAATGGAGGGGCTGACCCGCTACGGGCCGGATGGCGACATCGAGCCCGGTGTCGCCGAGTGCTGGGAGCTGCGTGAGGATGGTGCCACCTTCTGGCTGCGTCGCGACGCGCGCTGGAGCGACGGCGCGCCGGTCACCGCCCACGATTTCGTGTTCGCCTGGCGTGAGGCGCTGCGCCCGGCCACGGGCTCGTCCTATGCCTTCATCCTCTATCCCCTGGCCCATGCCGAGGCCATCAACCGCGGCGAGCGGCCGGTGGAGGATCTCGGCGTACAGGCGCTGGATGATCACCGTCTGGAGGTGCGTTTCGAGCGCCCGACGCCGTATTTTCTCAGCCTCACCGCGTTCAAGACCTACTACCCGGTGCGAGAGGATTTCTACCGTGCCCAGGGCACACGCTATGCCGCCGGCGCCGGCAACCTGCTCTACAACGGCGCCTTTCGCCTGACCCGCTGGGTGCGCGGCGCGCGCCTGGTGTTCGAGCGCAACCCCCACTACTGGGAGCGCGACGCGGTACGCCTGGCGGAGATCGACATCCGCTACGTCACCGCGGACCCTGGCGCCACCTACAACCTGTTCAAGGATGGCCGCATCGCCCTCGCCGGGCTCGATCCGGAGGCGTTGCAGGACGCGCTGCAGCAGGGCTATGCCATCCGCAGCTTTGACACCGGCGCACTGTTCTTCCTGTCTTTCAATCACCGCGAGGGCCGGCTCACCGCCAACCGCAACCTGCGCCGCGCCATCCAGGCGGTCTTCGATCCGGCGATGCTGGTCAACAAGGTCATCGCCCTGCCCGGCAATGAACCGGCGGTATCGATCTTCCCGCGCAGCGTGCGCGGTGCCCACGGTCGCCTGCGCGACGAGTACCCGCCGCCACCGGTGGCCCGGGGCCTCGCCCTGGCGCGCAACTATCTGGAGCAGGCGCGGCAGGAGCTGGGCATCGAGACCTGGCCGCCACTGGTGCTGCTCTCCGGGGATTCGCCACAGGCGGCGCGGGAGGCCGAGTTCTTCCAGGCCCTGCTGGGCAACGGCCTCGGCCTGGAGCTGCGCATCGACCAGCAGGTGTTCCGCCAGCGCCTCGACAAAATGATGCGTGGCGATTTTGATATCGCGGCCGCGGGTTGGGGGCCGGACTTCGATGATCCGATTACCTTCGGCGATCTGTTCGCCTCCTGGAACGAGAATAACCGCGGTCGCTACCGCAGCGACGAGTACGACCACTGGGTACGGGTGGCGGAGAACAGCACCGACGCCGGGGAGCGCATGGCGGCGATGGCGGAATTGCAGCGCATCGCGATTGAGGACGTGATGATCCTGCCCACCTACGAGCGCGGGCTGGTCTACGTGCAGCACCCGCGTCTGCGCGGGGTGGTGCGGACCATCTTCGGGGGCGACCCCAATTTCCGCTACGCCTGGGTGGAGTAGGGCATGGGCCGGTACATTCTCGGGCGGCTGTTGTCGGGGGTGGTGACCATCTGGTTCATTGCCACCGCGACCTTCTTCGCCATGCACCTGGTGCCGGGGGATCCGCTCTCCGACGAGCGTGCCGTGAGCCCGGAGATCCGCAAGAACCTGGAGGCGCGCTACGGCCTCGACAAGCCTCTGTGGCAGCAGTACGGCATCTACATCGGCGGCATGTTGCAGGGGGATTTCGGCATCTCCTACACGCAGCAGAACCGCCGCGTGAACGACATCATTCGCGAGCACTTCCCCGTATCCGCCACCCTGGGTGTGCTGGCCCTGGTGTTCGCCACCCTGGGGGCGGTGTTCTGGGGGGCGCTATCGGCCCTGTTCCGGGATCGCTGGCCGGACCACCTGATCATGCTGGCGGTGATTCTCGGCATCTCGGTGCCGGGCTTTGTCATCGCCGCCCTGGCGCAGTGGGGCATCCTTGCTTTGAACGACCGCGTCGGCCAATCCCTGCTGCCGGTGGCGGGCTGGGGCACCTGGCGCCACATGCTGGTGCCGGCGCTGGTGCTGGGCCTGGGCACCATGGCCTACATGACACGCCTGATGCGCTCCTCCATGCTTGAAGTGGTCGGCACCGACTATATGCGCACGGCGCGGGCCAAGGGCCTGTCGCCGTCGCGCATCTTCCTGCGCCACCAGTTGCGCAACGCCGTGCTGCCGGTGATCACCGTGCTGGGCCCGGCGGTGGCGGCGGTCACCACCGGTGGCTTCGTGGTGGAGCTGATCTTCGCCATCCCTGGCCTGGGGCGCTACTTCGTCGAGGCGGTGCAGCAGCTCGACTACACGGTGATCATGGGCACCACGGTGTTCTATGGGGCCTTCCTGGTGCTGATGGTGCTGGCGGTGGACATCCTCTATGGCGTGGTCGACCCACGCATTCGGGTGCGCTGATGAACGGGCAGCCGGCAGGGCCGACCGCGGTGGATTTCGCCCCGGCGCAACGCGCCTCCCTGCTGGAGCACCCGGGACGCCCGGCTCGGCCCTACTGGCGTCTGGTCGGCTGGCGCCTGCTGCGCAACCCCCGCGCGCTGGTATCCGCCGGGGTTTTCCTGGTGGTTTTGCTGGGAACCCTGTTGGGCCCGCTGCTGTGGCTGCGGGACCCCTCGGCCCAGTCC
>JBJHBY010000245.1:0-4957 GCA_050485745.1 Gammaproteobacteria bacterium
CTTTGCCGGGGATACCCAACTGCGTTACCGGGTCCACCGGCATTTTGGCAAGCAGCTGGTGCACGACACCTATGCAGGTGCCTCGCATTCGCAGGATCACCTGAGCGACGCCGACCACAGTGAATTGCCGGGGCCGAAGCCGGAGCCGTACTTTGCCCCCTACCAGATCAAGAAGCGGAACAGCGACTGGGGGCCGGCAGAGGTCACGCGGCGTTTCAATGCGGCACAGCTGGCCTTTATCCGCCGGGTGAGCAATCCGGAGCAACCATGGCTGCAGGTGAACCAGCATGAAGGATTTGCTGCCGCGCAGGCCTTGATCGACACCCTGTGTAACGGTCGACTGAATGCCCATGACGGGCATATGGTCGTGCTGAACGACCGCATGGCCTGATCCTGATCGCGGAAGGCGGCGTTCGCAGCCTTCCGCGCCTTTCCGCAGCGTCGCTCACCCCCCTGCCCCTCCTTTTTCGCACCTTCCGGTGCTGGTCGGTTCTCCAGTTTATGGGTGTCCCCTAGTTCCGCCTAGTTCCGGCCGTCCCCTAGTTCCGGCCGCTAGTTCCGTTCGTATATGCCTGATACCACCGAGCGCTAGCGGCGATCACGCTCTTCACAGGAGGTGAAGACAGCCGCATATTCTGCATAAAGGCTTCCGTCGCGGACGTATCAAATCGCGTAGGCTGTATAAAATGCAATGCCTCCGGCCAGGTATTCATCAGGCGGGGCATGCCCGGTATGTGCAACAGCGCGGCGAGAACCGGCAGGGGCAAATGGTGCCGGGGGGCACGCCGTCCGAGCGCGTCGGCGGCGATTGCCAGCAGTCCTTGCAGATTGGGAGTGGCTGGGTCCAGCGCAAGCAGCCGAGGCGGGGTGCTGTCGGTGGTAGCGGCCAAGGCGATCAGCGTAGCCAGGTGGTCCACCGCCACCAGTGGCAACCAATGCGCCCGGGAACCCGGCACCATGGCCATACGTCCGTGCGCCAAGTTATCCAGCAGAGCGAACAAGGGCTGCGCGGCATCCAGTGCGCCTGTCACGCTATGCCCGCCCACAGTGGCGGGCTGTACTTCGACCATGTCCAGACCCTGTTTGGCCGCCAAGGCACGCACGCGGATGGTCGCCTCCAGCTTGCTGGCCTCATACCCTCCCGCGCGGCGATAGACACGCCGCCAGTCCACCTGTTCAGGGTCTTCACTGCGGATGCCCAGCCCGTGCAAATGCGCAAGGTTCTCCAGCATGAAGCCGCTGATGAAGACCAGTCGACTCCTATGGCGGCTGGCCAGCGCCGCTGCTGCCAAGCTCCCGGCCACATTTGTGCGATACGCGGTCTGACGGTCCAACTGCCACGCAAAGCGCGCGCCGAGGTGGATGATCACGTCGGGGGCGGCCAGGTTGTCGGGCAGGCCCAGCCCCGGCAGGTCAAGGTCTCCCTTCACAGCATGGATGCGGTCTCCAGCGCCTCCCAGCGCCTCGACTTGCTCACGCAGAACGGGCTGTTGTGTCTGTGGCTGTCGCAATACCGCGCAAAGCCGATGCTGGTCGCGGGTCAGTTGAGCGCAAACGTGGCGGCCAATGAAGCCGGTGGCACCGGTGATCAACAGGGTCATGGCAGGTCTCCGATACGAGGTCTGTCCACACCCTAAAGGGTAAAGTATGCTCTAAGGTCAATACCTCGGAGGCCTCATGCAAATCGCAGAGCTGGAGCAACGCACAGGCGTGAGCAGGCATACCCTGCGCTACTACGAAAAGGCCGGTCTGCTACAAGAGGTGGAGCGGCGCGGTAACAACTACCGGGACTATGCCGATAAGGCGGTAGAGCGAGTAATCATGGTGCGTCAGCTCAAGGCGCTGGGATTCTCTTTGCGTGAGATCCGTGACGTGCTGGACGCCCTGCGCAGTGACAGCATCGACTGCGAGCAAGGCGCTCGGCTGATGGCGGAGAAGCGGTTGGAGGTTAACCGGCGAATTGCCGAGCTGAAGGAGATCAGCATCATGCTGGGCAAGGAGCAAGCACGCCTGGAAGCCAGTGCAGCCGCCTGTCGATAGACGTTGTCATTTTGACGGTTTTGCTCCCCAGGCCTGCACAAGCGTGAAGGTAATCTGAACCCGTTCCGGACCGTTGACGGCGCTTTCGACGCCCTCAAGCAATCGATCAATTGATTCGGCTTTGGTCAGCCCCGCTGCAATCATTCTCTCGCGCATGGCCCTGGCGCAGGTACTCGGCAACTGGTGGCACTGGTTGCCGAGTACCTGCACGAACAAGACCAAGCCGGGGCTATTGTCAGTGGCATGGGCGGCGCGCTCGTAACAGCCAGGGCGCTGGATGGTCGCCAGCTGTCTGATCCGGTCCTTGCCTCCGCGCGCCGCAATCGGGTTCGCCTTCATGCATAGACCAATCCCTGCGTTTATGCGCTCAGGGACGGGCGGGTACAGCCGCCGCCGGCGATTGATCACGCTCATCGCGGGCCTGCCGCCGGGCCCACCGAATCTGGTAGAAGGCCGCAAGGTGCAGACAGATCCATAGCGGGACGGCAAAACACGGTATCAGCAACAGGGGAAACTGGGAGAGCGCTTCCGTTGTCGGCAAATCGTGGCCCGCATTCAGAAGGCGCCTGGCAACCAGGCCTGAGCCCACCGCGCCCACGAAATCCAGCAGCCCCAGAAAGTGGAACCGCCATAGCCATTTAGAACGTAAAAAGGCCGCATTTCTTGCCAGCACAACAGCGGCAAACGGTGCCAGAAAAGCCACCAGAATATCCCCCCAGCCTGCCGTGTGGGCAAATATACCGGGCAATGCGCCCAGTGCATACGCCACCAGAAACCCGGCGCCCAGAATTCTCAAACCATGCACGGCCACAAGCCAGACCGGGTCGATGGCAAGCACCTGCCCGCGGACCCACGCACTGGCCCTGAGCAACGCCAGAAACACCGCGGGCGGAATCACTATGGCGGCCAGGGTCGGGAGCGGCAGCGAACCAGCGGGCACATGAAATACCCCTGACGCGCCCAGCGCCACAATGGTGCCCAACCACAGGGTGGTCACCGCCACAGAAGCAACTATGAAGGATGTCGACAAACCAGAGTCGGAAACCGTCATCGTTAATTCTCCTTTTTGGATGATGATCATCATCCATACAACCGATCGTGTCAAGAAGGAGCTTTGGAGCGGATCGCGCCCCGGGCATGACGCACGGCCTGATGGGCCGAGCGGCCCGGCCGGAACCCTAGCTGTGTGGTATGCCCTCTGCTGACATCTGCCGACCTGTCAGCGCCGGTTCCCCAGCGCTCTGTCCCCGTGGTCCAATACTATCTCTCCACTTCGACGACGCTCCTGATAAGCTCCGTGTCCTTCCCGGGTGGCAAGCCAAACATCCGGCGGTATTCTCGCGTGAACTGCTGGACGCTCTCATAACCGACCGCAAACGCGGCGCTGCTAGCTGATGTGCCTTCCGATGTCATTAGCCGGCGGGCTTCGATGAGACGTAACTGTTTCTGGAACTGCAGCGGCGATAGCGATGTTGCCAATCGGAAGTGGTGGTAGAACGATGACGGACTCATTCCTGCCACAGATGCCAAACGCTCGATCGGGAGCGGTTGCGCGAACTCGGCGCGTAGCAAGCTAACGGCACGCGCCACACGCTGGGCGTGGCTATTCGGCCGGCCAAGCTCGCGGATCACGGGGCCGTGTTTTCCGACCAGAAGCCAGTAGTGCATTTCACGTACGAGCTGCGCTTGCAGAAAAGGCAGTGCACTGGGACGTTCTATCAGACGCATTAAGCGCAATGCCGCATCGCTAACCTCGGAGTCAGTGGGCTCGACCCGCACGGGCGAGCCTCGGGTCGCTGACCCCAGCTTCATCTCCATGGCGAGTTCCGCAGTAACTTTAAGGTCCAGATCCAGCACTAGCGAGAAATATGGCTCGGCGGCACTCGCGCGCGTGATCTGGCTGAGTGTTGGCACGTCTGATGTAATCAGCAGCGAGTCGCCTGCCGTAAAGTCGAACGTTTCCGTCCCCATCGTCACCCTCTTGCTTCCTTGCAACACAAGACAGGTAAGCGGATGGGAAATCGCGTAGTCGATCCCACTCGGCTTGGTCGCCCGAATGGCGGTCAGCCCGGGGATGGGGGTTCGGGCCACGCCGTTAGGGCAGGCATACGCCTCGGCGTAGCGGCGCACCGCATCAAGCAATGTGTCATTCACACCTTAGTACCGCGATCTATTCTCCCACGGCCATCATAGTGGACTTCAGGTGGCAGGAGATAGCATCTTCGGAGGAAAAGGCCAAGAACTCAGAGATTTAGGCAAAGGTGGTCGGCGCTCCGAGCAGCAGAATGAACGCTCCTCTCAACGACCACACGGGAATGATCACATGAGCAAAATTTCCCTCGTCACGGGTTCCAGCCGCGGCCTCGGCCGCAACACGGCCTTATCTATTGCCCGCAAGGGCGGCGACGTCATCATTACCTACCAGAGCCGCGAAGCGGACGCCAGGGCCGTCGTCGCTGAGATCGAAAAGCTGGGTCGCAAGGCGGTTGCCCTACAGCTTGACGTCAGTAATGCATCTACTTTCCCGGCGTTTGCTGAACGGCTGAAGACTGCGCTGCGCCATACCTGGCGACGCGACAACTTTGACCACCTCGTCAACAACGCCGGCCATGGCGATGTGGCTCCAATCGCTGAAATGAACGAGGAAGCGTTCGACAAACTGGTCAACGTTCACTTCAAGGGCGTGTTCTTCCTTACCCAGAAGCTGCTGCCGCTGCTCGCCGATGGCGGTCGGATCGTGAACCTATCTACTGGTCTGACCCGCGTGTCGGCTGAAGGCTGGTCGGCCTACGCCTCGGTTAAGGGTGCCATCGAGGTGCTTACCGTTTACATGGCCAAGGAACTCGGTCACCGTAAGATCTCGGTCAATGCCGTGGCGCCGGGCGCGATCGAGACTGACTTCCTGGGCGGCGCCGTG
>JBJHBY010000246.1:0-4929 GCA_050485745.1 Gammaproteobacteria bacterium
GTCGAGCTCACTCGCCGACACGTTCTCGGGCTGCAGCACGTGGACCACCTGCTGACCGCCACGCAACTCGCCGAACTGCTCGACCACATCACGGGGCGACTGCCGCACCTGGTTGGCGGGCAGGATGCGCAGCACGCCACCGGATTCCGTCGCGGCGAAGCCATAGACCTCCAGGGTCGCCAGAAACACCTCGTAGGCCTGGTCGAGAGTCATCGGCTGGTCGGCGAGCACGGTGACGCGGCCACGCACCCGCGGGTCGATTACGATCTGGCGCCGGGTCTGCTCCGCGATCCACTGGATCACTGAGCGGATTTCCGCGTCACGCATATTGATGCGCACCAGATCTTCCTCCTCCTGCGCCCAGGTTGACCCGGCACACAGCAGCCATAGCAGTGTGGCAACGGTCAGGCGCAGGGGCCAGGGGAGGGTGGGAGCACGAAGCTGTGGCAAGCGGGCCTTCCGGTGCATCAATGTCGGTGTGCAAAAGGTTAGTCGAAAACCGCCTGCGGCACACGCGCGATGCGGCACGCTGGACCGCGCCGCGGGGCTTTGCCAATATGCGCTGGCAGAGGCCGATGCGCCAGACCCGGGGAGAGACCATTTGACCAGCGCCATTTTCACCTTTGCCGGGGGCATCGGCCTGTTCCTTCTGGGTATGCGCCTGATGACCGACGGCCTCAAGGTGGCGGCGGGCAACACACTGCGCAACATCCTCACCGCAGCCACGCGCGACCCCTGGCGCGGCATCGCCTCGGGGCTGCTGATCACCACCGCGGTGCAATCCTCCAGCGCGGTGATTTTCGCCACCATCGGCTTCGTCAATGCCGGTCTGCTCACTCTTTATCAGGCCATCGGTATCGTCTATGGCAGTAATCTCGGTACCACCCTGACGTCATGGATTGTTGCTCTGCTGGGCTTCAACGTTGACCTGCGCGCCATGGCACTGCCGGCCATCGGCATCGGCATGGGGCTGTGGGTGATGGGCGGCAGCTCCGGCCGCGGCGCCCTGGGTCAGGCCATCGCCGGCTTTGGTCTGTTCTTTCTCGGCATCGATATTCTGCGCGACAGCTTCGACAGTCTCGGCCAGGCCGTATCCCTCGAGCGGTGGGCCGAACACGGTCTGCTCAGCCTGCTGATCTTCATGGTGTTCGGCGTGCTGCTCACGGTGTTGATGCAGTCCTCCAGCGCCGCACTCGCGGTCACTCTCACCGCGGCCGCGGGTGGTCTGGTGCCCGCGAGTGCCGCCGCGGCGATGATCATCGGCGCCAATGTCGGCACCACCTCCACCGCGGTATTTGCCGCTCTGGGTGCCACCTCGCCAGCCAAACGCGTGGCCTCCGCCCACGTGATCTTCAATCTGATTACCGCCGTGGCCGCCTTTACGCTGTTGCCAGCCCTGCTGTGGCTGGCGAGGGGCCTGCACGGTCTGGTTGCGGGTGAGCCGCATGTCGCGGTATCGCTGGCGATCTTCCATACCCTGACCAAGCTTTTGGGCATCGCCATCATGTACCCGGCCACTGGCTGGCTGGTACGGCGCCTGGAACACCGTTTTCGCAGCGCCGAGGAAGACGAGGCGCGGCCGAAGCATCTGGATCAGAACGTCCTCGCCACCCCCAGTCTGGCCATGGATGCGCTGAGCCTGGAACTGCAGCGTATGAGCCACAATGCCCGCGGCCTCGCTGCGGAGGTCCTGAGCAGTGAAAGCCCGTCCGTGACGCGTCTGCAGCGAAGCACGGATGCCCTGGAAACCCTGCAGACGGCGGTGGGGGAGTTCGTCGCGGGGATCCAGCGCAGCCATGGCTCCAGCGAACTGGCCAGTGTGCTGCCCCATGCGTTGCGGGTGGCCCAGTACGAGGTCAACGTGGCGGAGCTGGCTGAAGAAATGATCCCCCTGCAGGCCCTGGCGCGGCTGCCGGAGGGGGAGGAGGCCGCACAGCTGGCCCATCTGCGCGCCGAAGCCATGGCCCTGCTGGCGCAGGCCAGGGTGGACGGTCCGTCGATCAATAACACCGAGCTGGAGGTGCTACGCCAGCAGTTCGAGTACGACTACCAGGGCTTCAAGGCGCGCATACTGCGTGCGGGCACGGCCGGCCTGATGACCCCTCGGCAGCTCGCCGCGGTGCTGGAACACAGCAGCCTGCTGCATCGGCTGTGTGACCAGGCGGTGAAGGCGGCGCTGTATTTCGATCGCTTCTGCAATGAGCGCAGTGCCCCCGATGGCCGTGAACCCCCGCCCGGGGACGGCGACGAAGCCACTCGCAGCGAGCCCTCCCGCAACGACACCTTGCGCAGTGAAACGTCCCGGAATGACACCGCCGCGTGACACTCTCCACCGCTTCAAAGGGCCCTGAGGATTCCGGATCGTGGATACCCCGCAGTTATTGATCACGCTGATCCTGCTTGCCACGGTGGCTATGTTTCTCTGGGGGCGATGGCGGCATGACATGGTGGCGCTTGGCGCCTTGCTTGCCTGTGTGGTGGCCGGGCTGGTATCGGCGGACATCGCCTTCTCGGGCTTCGGCCACCCGGCGGTGATCACGGTGGCCTGCGTACTGGTGCTCAGCCAGGCACTGCAGAGTTCCGGCGCTGTCGATGCGCTGCTCAGGTACGCCCTGCCCGGCAATGCGGGGCCGGCCCTGACCATCGCCGCAATCACCGGCATTGCGGCACTGCTCTCGGGGTTTATGAACAATGTCGGCGCCCTCGCGCTGCTCATGCCGGTGGCCTTGCAGGTCGCCAACCGACAGGGGCTGCCACCGGGCCGCGTGCTGATGCCCCTGGCCTTCGGCAGTATTCTGGGTGGCATGACCACGATGATCGGCACTCCCCCGAACCTGATTGTCTCGGGCTTCCGCGCGGAGGCCGGTGCCGACAGCTTTGCCATGTTTGACTTTACCCCGGTGGGGCTGGCCGTGGCCGTGGTGGGTGTGTTGTTTGTGGCTCTCGTCGGCTGGCGTCTGGTGCCAGCGCGGCAACGGGCCGATGCCGACAGTTTCGAGGTGGGAGCCTATGTCACCGAGGCCCGGGTCAGGGACGGCAGCAAGGTGGTGGGATTGTCGCTGCACGACATCGATCGCCTGCTGGAAGATGAAGACGCACAGGTCATCGGCCTGATCCGCAATGAAATGCGGCTGACCCCTCCCAACCCCTATCGCAAGGTGCGCCTGGACGACATCCTGGTGATCGAGGCGGAGGCCGCCGCGCTGCCCACAGCCTTGTCGACCCTCGGCCTGAAGCTCGAGGAAGCGGTGCGGCCCGCTGCCGACGCCGAGCAGGGGGACGAGGAGGGCGAGGAGGGCAGTGACGGTGATCCGGCCCCACAGGTACAGAATGCCGATGCTGCGGCCGAGGCAGCAGCGGATGGCCCGATGGTCGCCACGTATACCGATCACTCGGCGGACGAAGAGGCTGAGGCCAGGGGCGAGAGCAAGACCGGCGCCGCGGATGAAATTCGTCTGATGGAGCTTGCCGTGCTGCCCCAGTCCGGCCTCAGCGAGCGCTCTGCCAGTGACATCCAGTTGCGTACCCGCTACGGCATCAACCTGCTGGCGATATCCCGACAGGGTGCGCGTTCCATGGCGCGGTTGCGCACCACACCGCTGCGGGCGGGTGATGTGCTGCTGATGCAGGGGCCGCCGGAAACCATCCTTGAATTCGCCAGTGATAACGGCTGTGTGCCCCTGGCGGAGCGAACCCTGCGTATTCCCAATCGGCGCAAGGCAATCACCGCCAGCCTGGTGATGCTGCTGGCCGTGGCGGGCGCGGCCTTTGGGCTTCTGCCTGCCGCGGTGGCCTTTGCCGGGGGCGTGCTCGCCTCCATGGCGCTGCGCACCATCCCCCTGCGCTCGGTCTACACCGCCATCGACTGGCCGGTCATCGTTCTGCTCGCGGCATTGATTCCGGTGGCTGGAGCGCTGGAGAGCACGGGTACAGCGCGTCTGCTGGCTGGTTTTCTGCTTGAGGGGGTTGCCCAGGGCAACGCCGTGGTGGCACTGGTGCTGGTGTTACTCGTGACCATGAGCCTGTCCGACCTGATGAACAACGCCGCTACGGCGGCGGTGATGTGCCCGATCGCGATTGGCACCGCCAGCCTGCTGGGCGCCAGTGCCGATCCATTCCTGATGGCCGTGGCGGTCGGCGCGTCCTGTGCCTTCCTGACGCCGATCGGCCACCAGAACAACACCCTGATCCTCGGTCCCGGAGGCTTCCGCTTCGGGGATTACTGGCGCCTCGGCCTGCCAGTACAGATACTGGTGATCCTCGTCAGTGTGCCGATGTTGCTTTGGGTATGGCCCCTGTGATCTGTTCCAGCCTCACAAAATTGTTTATGTTAATTTCCCAATTCATTGTTTTATTGACTTTTTAGAGTTGATTTTCATGCCCCAGTTTTCCCTCCTAGACGTCGCCATCGTGACCCGTGAAAACAGCATCCGCGAGGCGCTGGACAACTGCAGGAGCCTGGCCCATCAGGCGGAGCGGCACGGCTACCTGCGCTACTGGATGGCCGAGCATCACAATATGCGCAGCATCGCCAGCGCCGCCACGGCGGTGGCCCTGACCCACGCCGCCGAGGGTACCCGGCGTATTCGCATTGGTGCCGCCGGCGTGATGCTGCCGAACCATTCGCCCCTGGTGGTGGCTGAGCAGTTCGGCACCCTGGCGGCCCTGCATCCGGGCCGCGTGGATCTCGGTGTGGGGCGGGCGCCGGGTACCGATCCGGACACCCAGCGCGCCCTGCGCCGCAACAGCATGGCGGCGGTGGAGCAGTTCCCCCGCGATGTGCAGGAGCTGATCCACTATTTCGAGCCGGCGGCATCCGGGCAGCGGGTCAGGGCTATCCCGGGGGAGGGCACCCGGGTACCGGTGTGGATCCTCGGCTCCAGCCTGTACGGGGCACAGCTGGCGGCCGCCCTGGGCCTGCCCTATGCC
>JBJHBY010000247.1:0-4925 GCA_050485745.1 Gammaproteobacteria bacterium
CAACAATGCTGACCTCGCAGGCCGTATCGAGGCCTACGAGGATGCCGGCCGCGTCGCCCTGCGCGAGCTGCCCCAGGCCGGAGTCTACAGCGGTAACGACATCATTCTGGATGGCGCAGCGCTCTTCAGCGCGGCCAACGACATCTTCGGCATCAACTCCCTGGAAACCGGCATCGGCGCCGAGCCTCCCACACCCAATACCGCGGACAGCAGTTTCACCATCGACCTGGGCGGCACCAACCAGCTGATCACCCTGGATGAGAACTACAGCGCCGGCAGCCTGGCCAGCACCATCCAGAGCCAGATCGACGGCGGCGCACTGAACGGCCTGGTCTCGGTCTCCGAGAGCGGCGGCGTGCTCACCCTGACCCAGACCGGCACCTTCGGTGGCGAGACCCTGAGCGTCACCGGTGCAGCCGCCGACGACATCTTCGGCACCACCCCGACCGCCACCACCGGCGACGCCGAGCAGGCGGACATACCCAACACCGCCTTCCAGATCGCCGTCAACGGCGGCACGGCACAGGCCATCACCCTGGCCGATGGCAACTACTCCACCCTGACCCTGGCCGATGAGATCAACCGCGCCATCAATGACAATGCCGACCTGCGTGGCCAGGTGCGCGCCGCCGTCAACGAAGGTCGCATCGAGTTCCGCACCACCGCCACCGGTGACAGCGCCAATATCACCTTCGGCGAAGTGACCGACAACAACGGCCTGACCAACCTCGGCTTCAGCGATGGCCAGTCCATCGACGGTGTCGCCGCCGGCCCGCAGGATATCTCGGTCGAGTCCATCGACATCAGCACCTCGGCCGGTGCCCAGGCCGCAGTCGCCACCATCGACGCCGCGGTCGCCGAGATCGATGCCACCCGCGCCGACCTCGGTGCCATCCAGAACCGCCTGGAGTCGACCATCTCCAACCTGTCCAGCATCTCCGAGAACGTCTCGGCAGCGCGCTCGCGGGTTCTCGATGCCGACTTCGCCGCGGAAACCGCCAGCCTGACCCGCAACCAGATCCTGCAACAGGCCGGCATCGCGGTGCTGTCACAGGCCAATGCCCTGCCCCAGCAGGTGCTGTCACTCCTGCAGTAAGTTCAGGGAACCGCACCACGCGCCATGGAAGGCGCGTGGCGCCGTGAACGAGGACACACGCCATGATCAACGATGTGATCGGCAATGGCTCTTCAAAGCCCGCTCCTGCGGGCACAGGCATTTCCGCCGGCAAGGCAGCTATGGACACCCCCGGCACGCAGTTGCAGGCTCCGCCCAGCGCTTCCACGACGGGCGCGGGCAACCTGGAGTCCGCGGTAAGCCAGCTGAATGACTATGTTCAGAGCATTCAGCGCTCCCTGTCCTTCAGTATCGAGGAAAGCACCGGCCGCACCGTGGTCAAGGTGTTCGACTCACAGACGGACGAGCTGATCCGGCAGATTCCGCCGGAGGAAACCCTGAAGATCGCCGCGGCCCTGCAGGAGCAGACCGCTGCACTGTTCATCAAGGAGCGCGCCTGACGGCACATCAGCCGGCCGGGTTCCCCGCGGTCGCCCTGCGGCCGCGGCTTTCCTGGCACACTTCATGCGTGACTTGCCGTTCCCGCGGGAGTGCGACAGACTTCTGACATTCACCCCGCAAATCCGGCCACCCGTACAGGTGATCCCATGGCCCTGATAACCGCCGCCGGGGTCGGCTCCAACCTCGACCTCGAAGGCCTGATCGAGCAAATCCTCGACGCCGAGCGCCGCCCTGCGGAAACCCGCATGGAGCAGAGCCAGACCCGGATCGAGTCCAGCATCTCCGCCCTGGGCATGGTCAAGTCAGGCCTGTCAAGCTTCCAGAGCACCCTGACCCGGCTCAGCGACCCGGATTTCTTCAGCCGCCGTACCGCCACCTCCGGTGACAGTACCCTGTTCACCGCCACCGCCAGCGGCGCTGCCGAGCCCGGCAACTACCGCATCGAGGTGCTGAACCTGGCGGAGACCAACCGCATCGCCAGCAGCGGCTTCAGCAGCGCCAACAGCCAGGTGGGCAGCGGCCGCCTCGGCATCAGCGTCGGCGACGCCACTTTCAATGTCGACGTCAACGCCGGTACCACCCTGGCGCAACTGCGCGACGCGATCAACAACGCCCCCGGCAATACCGGCGTGCGCGCCAGCCTGATCACCGTCGACGACGGCAACGGCGGCACCGAGACGCGCCTGGCCCTGACCTCGCAGAGGAGCGGGGCCGCCGGGCAGCTCGGCATCGAGGTCAGCGATGCCCAGGGGGCTCTTGCGGGCTTTGCCTTCGACGTCGACGATGCCAACAGCCCGATGACCCAACTGGAGGCAGGGCGCGATGCCCGCATCACGATTGACGGCTTCGTGGTCAGCAGCAGCAGCAACGAATTCCGGGACGCCATTCAGGGTGTGACCCTGAACCTGCTGCGCGCGGGCGGCCCGGACGCTGAAACACCGCCTTCGGCCCTGGTCAACATCGCCAGCGACCGCTCCGGCATCCGCAGCGCCATTGAGGAGTTCGTCGGCAACTACAACGCGCTGGTGGGTGTGTTCCGCGAGGTGGCCGACTTCAACCCCGAGGACGGCACCCGCGGCCTGCTCGGCGGTGACGCCAGCCTCAATCTGGTTCGCAGCCAGTTGCAGCGCGCCCTGTCCGGCGCGGTGGAGGGGGCACCCGATGATTTCAGCGCGCTGAGTTTCCTCGGCATCACTACCAACCGCGACGGCACGCTGAATCTCAACCAGCAGCGGCTGGACAGCGCCCTGGAGCAACGCCCCGGCGACGTGGCCGCCCTGTTTGCGGGAGAGAATGGCGTCGCCAGCCGGCTCAACGAGCTCAGCACCCGCTTTCTGAGCCGCGAAGGGGTCTTCGCCAACCGCGAGCAATCCCTGCAGCAGCAACTGGGGCGCATCGACCAGGAGCGCGAGCGTCTGGCCCTGCGTTTGGAGAGCATCGAATCCCGCTACCGCACCCAGTTCGCGGCCCTGGATGCCCTGGTGTTCCAGCTGAACCAGACCAGCGACTTCCTGTTCCAGCAACTGGAAGCCTCTGCCCAGATCGTCAACAACAGCCGTCGCCGCTGAGTCGCCGCCATGCCCGATACCCGGATGGAACACGCGACCCTGAGCTGGAATGCACTGTTGCAGCAGACCGAGGCCATGCGCGCCGCCGCCGCCGAGGCGGACTGGTTGCGCGTGGCGGAACTCGCCGGCGCGCGCCACCAGGCCCTGGTGGCACACTTCGAGCAATTTCCTGTAGGGCCGGACACCGCGGTGTTCTACCAGCGCCACCTGACCCAGCTGCTCAGCGAGGAGCAGGAGCTGAAGGCACTGACCGTCGCGGCGCGGCGCGAGGTGATGAAGCAGGGTCTGGGCGCCAGCCAGAAGCGCCGTGCCGTCGCGGCCTATATGGCGAGTTGAGCGAGACGCGAGACGCGAGACGCGAAAGGCAAGACGCTGGACGCGAAATGCAAAACCAAAACGCGATACATGGGAGCTCTTGCGTGTGGCGTCTTCCGTCAAGCATCTTCCGGAAAAACCGGTCGGATGTCTGAAGACGGACGCCTGAAGCCACAACACAATTCAGTTCGCAGGACGCCCCTGCGTCTCGCGTCTCGCGCTCCCCCTCACACCCGCCGGCAATACTCCTCCGCAATCGCGCGCAGCGACTGCTCCGCAGCGTCGATTGCCCCAAGCATGCCGCTGAAGCCGTGGATCATGCCCTCCCAGCAGCGATAGCTGACCTCGACCCCCGCCTGCTGCAGGGCCTGGGCATAGGCCGCACCCTCGTCGCGCAGGGGGTCGTATTCGGCGGTGATGACACTGGCGGGTGGCAGACCGGCGAAGTTCCCGGCACGCAGTGGCGAGGCGGCGGTGGCATCCTCCGGGCTGGCGAGATAGTGCCCCCAGAACCAGGCCATCATGCCGGCACTGAGGAAGTAGCCCTCGGCATTGTCCCGATAGGAGGCGGTGTCCATGGCCGCGTCCGTGACCGGGTAGATCAGCATCTGGTAGGCGATTGCCGGGCCACCGCGATCCCGCGCCATCAGGCACACCGCCGCCGCCAGGCAACCGCCGGCGCTGTCCCCCGCCACCGCCAGGGTCTCGGGCCGGGCGCCGAGTTCCGCGGCGTGCTCAAGGGCCCAGCAGGTAGCCGCGTAGCAGTCTTCCTGTGCCGCGGGGAAGGGATGTTCCGGCGCCAGCCGGTAATCCACCGAGATCACGACCGCATCCGCGGCAAGCGCCAGCAACCGCGCCTGGGCATCGTGGCTGTCGAGATTGCAGAGCACGAAGCCACCGCCGTGGAAGAATACAACCAGGCGCTTGGCACTTCCCTCTCCGGGCCAGTAGATACGCACCGGGATGTCCCCCACGGGGCCGGGAATGCGCCGGTCCTCGACCCGAGCCACGGGGGCACCCACGGACATGGGCTGGTTCATCATGGCGCGCACCGCCGCGGGCTCGAGCGTCTCGATCGGCGGCATATCCATCTGGCTCATGGCATCGAGCATGACCTGGACCTGGGGGTGAAGCGGCATGGGCGAACTCCTTGGCTGATATCGGGCAAAGGCCAGATGATAGCCCGCCCGCCCCGACCCCGAAAGCGCCGGAAGCGGCCTCCGTATTTCGACCAGCAACCAGGTCGCGCGCAGGCCGGGTTAGCGGCAAAGCCGCGTAACCCGGCGTTACCACCCAGGTCAGATGTTCCCGGGAGCGCCCTGGCGGTGTCTCGCATTTCCACCGGCAACCGGGTAGTCTGCCCGCTGCCATCCGACCACAGGCCCAGTCCATGGCCGAGACCGACAACACCACCGCCATCGAGCATCTGGACCAGCTGCTGGGGGAGCTTTACCAGGCGCCCCTGCAGGCCCCGGGGGAAGACACCCTGTGGCAAGGCTTCCTGACTACCCTGCGCGACCTGCTGC
>JBJHBY010000248.1:0-4914 GCA_050485745.1 Gammaproteobacteria bacterium
CCTGCTGCGCCGCGCAGGGCGCCGGCTGCCGAGGCGCCGGCCGCGGCGGCTACTGAAGAAACAGCCGAAAAGCCCGCTGGCAAGCAAAACGGGGAGACCCCGGGCGCAACAGAGTCAGCCACGTCCCGGGAGCCGCCCGAAGAGCCCGCCGAGGACACCGTGGCCGCGGATGAGGACACGGCCTGGACCCACTGCCACCAGGCGCTGCTGGCCCGTACCCATGGCATGATCGACGCTGTGCTCTACACCGAGCCGCGGCCGCGGCCGCAGTGGGATGAGCGCGCCGGGACCTGGCGCTTTCGGGTGTCCATCGACGCGGTCAATCCCCGGGGCGAGGCGCTGTACTTTGTGGCCTTTTGCGAAATCGGCCCGCGTCGCGCCCTGGTGCTCGACATGGGCCCGCGCCGGCGCTGAGCCCGGCCGCCCCCCGCCAACCCCTCCATCCACAGCAACGGGAGCCCGAACCATGGACGAGAACACACGCCGCGATATCGAGGCCGCCGCCTTCCGCCGGCTGCTGGCCCACCTGGACCAGCGCAAGGACGTGCAGAACATCGACCTGATGAACCTGGCGGGCTTCTGCCGCAACTGCCTGTCGAAGTGGTTCGCCGCCGAGGCCGAGGCACGGGGCCAGGCGGTGGACTACGAGCAGGCCCGGGAAATCGTCTACGGCATGCCCTACGCCGAGTGGAAATCGAAGTACCAGACCGAGGCCACCCCCGAGCAGCGCGCCCGTTTCGAGGCCGGCAACAAGCCCTGAGCACGCCGTGCGCAAGATCATCCACGTCGACTGCGACTGCTTCTACGCGGCGGTGGAGGTGCGCGACCAGCCCCGCCTGCGTGGGCTGCCCGTCGCCGTCGGTGGCCGCCCCGGCGGCCGCGGGGTCATCGCCACCTGCAACTACGAGGCCCGCGCCTTCGGGGTGCGTTCCGCGATGCCCACGGCCCGCGCCCTGCGCCTGTGCCCGGATCTGGTGATCCTGCCGCCGGATATGGCCCGCTATCGCCAGGTGGCCAGCGATATCCACGGCATCTTCCGCCGCTACACCGAACGCATCGAGCCCCTGTCACTCGACGAGGCTTATCTGGACGTCAGCGACAGCGATGCCTTCCAGGGCAGTGCGACGCGCATCGCCGAGGCCATCCGCGCCGCGGTGCGCGCGGAGGTGGGTATCACCGTCTCGGCGGGCGTGGCGCCGGGCAAGGTCCTGGCCAAGCTGGCCAGTGAATGGCGCAAGCCGGACGGCCTGTTCGTGATCCGCCCCGAGGCGGTGGCGGATTTCATCGCCGCACTGCCGGTGTCGCGCCTGCACGGGGTCGGGGAGGTGACCGGGCGCCGCCTCGCCGCCCTGGGTATCCACACCGGCGCCGACCTGCGCCGCTGTGAGCTGACCGAGCTGGTGCGCCACTTTGGTCGCTTTGGCCAGCGCCTGCACGAACTGGCCCGGGGCATCGACGAGCGCCCGGTGCGCACCCGCCAGCAGCGCAAGTCGATTTCCGTGGAGACCACCTACGCCAGCGACCTGCCGGACCTCGACAGCTGCCGGCAACAGCTGGCCAGCCTGCAGGAACGCCTGCAGGAGCGCTGGCAGCGTGCGGGGCAGCCGGCTCCGGCGGGGCAGGTACTGAAAATGCGCTTCAACGACTTTCGCCACACGACGGTCGAGAGCAGCAGCGCCGGCATCGATACGGCGCTCTGGGATGAACTCTGTGCCCGCGCCTGGGAGCGCGGGCGGCGCCCGGTGCGGCTGCTGGGGCTGGGCCTGCGCCTGGCCAAGCCGCCGCCCCGGGACCAGCTCGGCCTGTTTCCGGAGACGGGCTGAAGGGCGCGTATCTCCGGAAACAACCGGGCTCAGGGCGCGCCCGCGGTGACCTCGAGCTTGGCGCGGATGAACAGGCTGTGGGGCAGGTAGATGAGGTCCGCGATCTTGCGGATCAGGTGGTCCTCGTAGCGGTCGATGCTGCCGTCGGCGTGGGCCACCTGCCACATCATGCGCACCAGCTGGTATTTGTCCGCCTCGCTGTAGCGGTCGTTGATCAGGCGCGTGAACTGGTACAGGGAGGTCGCCTCGCGGGCCTCCTCTGCGGCCAGTTCCAGCAATTCCTCCAGAGTGGCGTCGTCCAGGCCGAAGCACTGCTTCAAGGCCGCGGCGATGGCGGCCTGCTCGCGCGGGTCATCCGCATGGTCAGCGCGGGACACCTCGATCAAAAGCGCCGCGCTGGCCAGCCGGATGCAGCCCTCACGGCCCTGTTCCCCGGGGGATTCCGTATCCAGGCACTGCTGGAAGAACTCACGAATGCGCGCCAGCACCCTCAGCCCTCCGCCAGCAGCCGTTCCAGGCTGCGCTGGTCCGCGGCGAACTTGCGAATGCCCTCGGCCAGCTTCTCGGTGGCCATGGCGTCCTCGTTGAGCTGCCAGCGGAACAGGGCCTCGCCGCCGGGCCAGCGCGGGTCGTCGCTGCCACCGCCGGGGCGCAGGCGCCGGGGCAGTTCGCCGTCGTCTGCGGCCAGTTCCTGCAGCAGGGCAGGGCTGATGGTGAGACGGTCGCAGCCGGCGAGTTGCTCGATCTCACCACCATTGCGAAAGCTCGCCCCCATCACGATGGTGTCGAAGCCGTGCTGCTTGTAGTAGCGATAGATCCGCGTCACCGAGAGCACGCCCGGGTCTTCCTCCGGGGCGAAGCTGTCGCGGCCGCTGTGGGCCAGGTGCCAGTCGAGGATGCGGCCGACGAAGGGCGAGATCAGGGTGACTCCGGCCTCGGCGCAGGCCGCGGCCTGGGCAAAGCCGAACAGCAGGGTCAGGTTGCAGTTCACGCCCTCGCGCTCCAGCAGCTCCGCGGCGCGGATACCCTCCCAGGTGGCGGCGATCTTGATCAGGATGCGCTCCGGGCCGATGCCGGCATCGGCATACAGGCGCATCAGGCGCCGCGCCCGCTCCACGGTGGCGCGGCTGTCGAAGGAGAGGCGCGCATCCACCTCGGTGGACACCCGCCCCGGCACCAGCTTGAGAATCTCCAGGCCCACGTCCACCGCCAGGCGATCGCAGGCGGCGTTGAGCTGCTCCGCCGAGCTGCCAGCCTGGGCGCGGCCCTGCTGCCGGGCGCGCCCGACCAGCGCGGCGTAGGCGGGCAGTTCCGCCGCCTTCAGCAACAGGGAGGGGTTGGTGGTGGCATCCAGGGGCTGGAAGCGGCGGATGGCCTCGATGTCGCCGGTGTCGGCGACCACGTCGGTGAACTGTTTCAGCTGTTCCAGCTTGCTGGGCATCGGAAATCCTTGTCGGTGTCGGCGGGGGCCGCGTGTGGCGGCATTCGGGCCCGCAAAACCACTGTTTTAACAGGATTATCCGACAACGGAAAGCGCGGGCCGTTGCCCGTGCAGCGCCTCCACCTGTGCCAGGGCCTGCTGCAGCACCTCCAGGCCGGCGCCCGGGCGGTGCGCGAAGGTGGAGAGGTGGCGGCGGAAGGCGCGGCCGCCGGGCTGGCTCTGGAACAGGCCGAGCAGGTGGCGGGTGATGTGGTTGAGGCGGGCGCCGGCGGCGAGCTCGGCCTCGATGTAGGGGTACATGGCGCGCAGCGCGGCGGCGCGGTCCGGTGCCGGGCCGGCGGCGCCGAACAGGCGCTCATCCACCGCCGCCAGCAGCCAGGGGTTGTGATAGGGCGCGCGCCCGAGCATCACCCCGTCGACGTGGTCCAGATGCTGCGCGCAGGCGTCGAGGTCGGCGATGCCGCCGTTGATGATGATGCGCAGCCCCTCGAACTGGCGCTTGAGGCGGTATACCCGGGGGTAGTCCAGGGGCGGGATGTCGCGGTTCTCCTTCGGGCTCAGACCCTGCAGCCAGGCCTTGCGTGCGTGCACGATGAAGGTGTCGCAGCCCGCATCGGCGAGGATGCCGACGAAATCGGTCAGGGCCTGTTCGCTGTCCTGCTCGTCGATGCCGATGCGGTGCTTGACCGTCACCGGCAGGTCGCAGGCATCGCGCATTGCCCGCAGGCAGTCCGCCACCAGACGCGGCTCCGCCATCAGGCAGGCGCCGAAGCGACCGCTCTGTACCCGGTCAGAAGGGCAGCCGCAGTTGAGGTTGATCTCGACGAATCCGTGCGTCTGGGCCAGCTTGGCGCAGGCCGCCAGCGCCGCCGGCTCACTGCCCCCCACCTGCAGCGCCAGGGGTTGTTCCGCGGCGCTGAAGCGCAGCAGCCGGGCCGGGTCGCCATGCAACAGGGCGCTGCTGGTGACCATCTCGGTATACAGCCGTGCATGCCGCGTCAGTTGCCGCCAGAACACGCGGCAATGCCGGTCCGACCAGTCCATCATCGGGGCCAGGCAAAAGCGGAAGTCGGCGCTGTCGGGGGCAGGGGTCGTCACGGCGGTGGGGCGGTCGGGAGCAGGCGGTTATGTTAACAGATTCACCGGGGTAGCAGATTCACCGGGCCAGCACGTTCTGTTCGCGACTCGCCCTCAGGCAGCGCTGGCCCGGGTCGCGGCCAGGCCAAGAAAGGCCGCTGCCCTGAGCAGGGCCTCGTCCTCACTGACCAGAGTAGCCTGGCGCTCTTCCGCGCAGGCCAGGTGCAGTGCGTCCAGGGTGCGCAGGGCGGTCTTGCGGCTGCTGATCCAGTGAATCGCCCGCTGGTAGTGGCGAGCGCCGATCTCGCAGGTCATGAAGCGGCCCTGGTTCAGGTCGTCGTAGAAGGCGCTCTCGACGCGGTTGGCCTGGGGTTCCGTCAACTCGCCGGTGCGCACCCAGCGGGCCAGGGCACTGGCCACTTCGACCGCCGTGAACTGGCTGATCAACACCGGTTGTCGCTGCCGCAGCAGCAGGGCCTGCACGGCATCGCTCGCGGCCTCCTGCCGGTAGAAGGGCAGGATGGCGCTGGTATCGAGGTAGAGCATGTCAGTAGCGTTCCTCTTCCCTGAGGC
>JBJHBY010000249.1:0-4908 GCA_050485745.1 Gammaproteobacteria bacterium
GCGCCAGCCACCTGCGCCACGGCCACCTGCAGGAAATCATCATCCAGAATTTCCGCGCCAAGCCTGAAACCCTGATGGCGCGGGCACCGGAACCGGATCTCGAGGAGCTGCTCTGGACTATTGCCGTGGCGCGTATCCTGTTCGGCCCGGAGATGAGCATCCAGGCGCCACCCAATCTCAGCCCCGGGGTTCTGGAGCGCATCGTTGCCGCCGGCATCAACGACTGGGGTGGGGTGTCACCCCTGACCCCGGACTACGTCAATCCCGAAGCACCCTGGCCGCACCTGGAGCATCTCTCCCGGGAGACCGCCGCCGCGGGAAAACACCTGGTCGAGCGCCTCACGATTTATCCGCGCTACGTGCAACAGGCTCAGCGCTGGCTGGACCCGGCCCTGCGCGCGCGGGTGCTGGACATGACCGATGCCGAGGGACTGCCCCACACCGATGACTGGAGCCCCGGCACCAGCGATGCCCCGCCCGCGGCGTTGCTCGATGGCCTGGTGGCACCCGTATCGGCGGCGGCCACATCCGGGTTGCAGGCCATACTCGATCGCGCCGCCGCCGGTGAGCGCCTCGACGAGGCCGACATCGTGCGGCTGTTCGCCGCCCGCGGGGAGGATTTCAGTCGCGTTTGCCAGGCGGCTGACCGGCTGCGCGCCGGAGTCTGCGGCCCGCGGGTGGGCTACGTGGTCAACCGCAATATCAACTACACCAACATCTGCTACTTCAAGTGCCAGTTCTGTGCCTTCTCCAAGGGCAAGCTCAGCGAAAACCTGCGCGGCCGCCCCTATGACCTGGACCCGGCGGAAATCAGCCGCCGCGTGGTCGAGGCCTGGGAGCGTGGCGCCACCGAGGTGTGCATGCAGGGGGGCATCCACCCCGAATACACCGGGCAGACCTACCTGGACATTCTCGCCACGGTCAAGGCGGCGGTGCCGGACATGCATGTGCATGCCTTCTCTCCGCTGGAGGTGTGGCAGGGCGCGAAGACCCTGGGTCTGCCCCTTGAGAACTATCTGCAGCAACTCAAGGCCGCCGGCCTCGGCACCTTGCCGGGTACTGCTGCGGAAATCCTCGATGACGAGGTGCGTGAGCTGATCTGCCCGGACAAGATCGGCACCGACGAATGGCTGGAAGTGATGCGCCAGGCACACCGGGTGGGCCTGCGCACCACCGCCACGATCATGTATGGCCATGTCGAGCGCCCGGAGCACTGGGCCCGGCATCTGCTGCGGGTGCGTGACCTGCAGGCGGAAACCGGTGGTTTCACCGAGTTCGTGCCGCTGCCCTTCGTTGGCAGCGAGGCGCCGATGTACCTCAAGGGCCGGGCCCGGCGTGGGCCCAGCTTCCGCGAGGCGGTGCTGATGCATGCCGTGGCGCGGCTGGTGCTGCACCCGCTGATCCCGAATATCCAGGCCTCCTGGGTCAAGATGGGGGAGGCCGGGGTCGCGGCCTGCCTCGCCGCCGGTGCCAACGACGTCGGTGGCACCCTGATGAACGAGTCCATCACCCGTGCCGCCGGTGCCCGCCACGGTCAGGAAATGCCACCGGAGCGAATGGATGCCCTGGTGCGCGCCTGCGGCCGTGAACCCTGGCAGCGTACGACCCTGTATCAGCCCGCGGCGCCGGAGTGTGTGGCCCGCGCCTATGAGGCAGCGCCCCTGGCGGACATCATCAATACCCCGGCGCGTCGCTATGAGCGTGAGCGCGGCGCGGAGCTGGTGCGGCGCGAGGTGATCGCCTCCGGGGGCTAAATACGTATCAAAGGCGCCTTGGCTTGTGCTTTTCGCGTCCGGCGTCTGGCGTTTCGCTTTTGGCAAAGGAGAGTCAATGCGTCTGCGCAGTGTGACGGTGGTTCTGGTGCTGGCCCTGGTGCTGGCTGCCTGCAGTGTGGCCCGCACCGCCTACGAGCGCGCCGACTGGCTGATCCAGCGGAACCTGCGCCAGTATGTCAGCTGGGAGGGGGAGCAGCGCGAAGCGTTGCGCCAGCGCCTCGACGAGGCGCTGGACTGGCATCGCGAAACCCAGTTGCCCCTCTACAGCGAGGCCCTGCAGGCGCTGCGCGCGGACCTCGCCGCCAGTGAGTCCGGAGCGGTGGACTGGCAACCCCATATCGACCGAGGAGCCGTGTTCTGGCGGAACCTGCTGGAGCGGGTGCAGCCGGATATCGTCGCCATGCTGGCGATGCTCTCCGATGCGCAAGTCGATGAGCTGCTGGCCAACCTGGAGGAGCGTAGCGAGGAGCGCCTTGCCCGCAATGCGCGCCGCGGTGCGGAGGGCAGTGCCCGGGACCTGCGCCGCCAGGTGCAGCGCTGGACCGGACGTCTGGATACCGGGCAGCGCGCACTGATTGAGGACTGGTCGCGGCAGCAGCGGGATCTGGGCGACTTTGCCCGACACAGCCAGGCGCAGTGGCGTGCCGCTTTCGCCGAGGCCCTGACCCTGCGCCGCAGCGACCCCGCGGCTTTTGCCGAGCAACTCGATTCCCTGTTGACTCGCCCGGATACCTTCTGGAGCGAGGATTACGCCGCTGCCATTGCTGGCAATACCGCGCGCTCCATGGCCTTGCTCGATGATCTGCATGCCTCGCTGGACGCACGTCAGCGCCGGCAACTGGATCGTCGCCTGCGGGAATGGGCTGAGCTGTTTGATGACCTCAGTCGCGGCTGAACCCGGTCGATTTCACCCCTTTTGCAGCCCCAAGGCGACAGGCTGGGTATTGGGACGCTTGTCCTGTAAACTGTTGCGCAGCCGCGAGCAGCGGTCCTCATTCACTGCGGAGACACACGCATGCGCTACTGGCTGGCACTGGTCAATGTTCCCGAGGTCGAGCAGTTCGTCGAACTGGCGTGCATTGCCGAGGCCGCGGGCTTCGATGGTATCACCGTCGCCGACCACCTGATCTGGCCGACGCGTATCGACAGCAAGTATCCCTACACACCGGATGGCAAGGTCTGGTGGCCCGATGATCTGCCCTGGCCGGACCCGTGGGTGACCCTGGCGGCGATGGCCACCGCCACCACCCGCCTGCGCCTGGCCACCAATATCTTCCTTGCCGGCCTGCGCGATCCCTTCACCGCGGCCAAGGCCATTGCCACCGCGGCGGTGTTCAGCAACGAACGTGTGGTTTGCGGTGTCTCCGCCGGCTGGATCAAGGAGGAGTATGATCTCGCCGGGGTCGACTTCCATAGCCGCGGCCGGCGTCTGGATGAGATGCTGGCGGTGATGCGCAAGCTGTGGAGCGGCCGCGAAGTGGCTCACCAGGGCGAGTTCTTCAACTTCGAACACGCGCTGCTGTCGCCGGTACCGAAGCAGCCGGTGCCGATCTGGTGTGGCGGCGGGGCGCCTGCGGCCCTGCGCCGTGCCGCGCGCAATGATGGCTGGCTGGGCTTGCCGATGACCTTCGAGCAGATCCGCGATGTGGCCGGTGTGCTGCACGGTGAGCGCCGCAGTGCCGGTGTCAGCGGCCCGTTCCACATCGGTTTCAGCCTGATGGACGCTCCGGAGGCTGATACCCTGGCGCGCCTGGATGAGCTGGGGGCGTCGGATATGATGGTGCTGATGCCCTGGATCCCGTCCCCCTGGACGGGTATCAGCTATCTCGACGAGGGGGATGACCCCTCGCAACTGGCCGTGAAAAAGAAAACCATCGAGCGTTTCGCCGAGAGCGTCATTCACCGCGCCTGATGAGGCGCGTCAGAAGGAGATTTCAGCATGTCCGCCACCCCCGAACAGGTTCGCAAGGTGATCGAGCAGTACGTCAAGGCCTGGAATACCAACGATCGCGCTTTGCTGCTGTCGTTGTTTGCCGCGGATGCCACCTGGGAGGACCCGGTTGGCACCCCGGCGTTTGTGGGTCACGAGGGCGTGGGGCGCTTCTGGGATTTTGCCCACCAGGACAGCAGTCGGCAGCTGAGCCCGAAGCCGGAGCAGATCATTGCCTGTGGCAACGAGGGCATCCTGCGTTTCGTCATGCAGGTGCGCATTCCCGAAAAGAACCAGGGGCTGGATCTCCACGTTACCGACCACTTTGTACTCAATGATGCCGGCCTGATCCAGTCCGCCCGGGCCTTCTGGGACGAGCAGTGTGCCCAGTGCCCCCCGGGCATGGATATGTTTGCTCCCAATATCGACGAAGCCTACGAGTCCTGATGGCGGTTTTGCAGTAGCGCAGGAGGCGCCGGCGGTTCATGCCGAAAATAGTCGATCACCAGCAGCGCCGCGATGCCATCGCCGAGGTCGCGGCGCGCTGCATCGCCAGCCGCGGGCTGGAACATACCACCATTCGCGAGATCGCGCGCCTCTCGGGCTTTTCCAAGGGCATCATCGAACACTACTTCGAGAGCAAGGAAGATCTGATCGCCTCGGCCCTGGACTGGGTCAACCGGCGTTACGAGCAGCGCGTGGCGGCGCGTGTGGCCGGGCGCACCGGGTTTGCGGCGCTGCGTGCGCGCCTTGAGGAAACCTTGCCGCTGGCACCCGAGAGCATCATGGAGTGGCAGATCCGCCTGCGCTTCTGGAGTCTGGCGGCGATCGACGCGCGCTTTCAGGCGGAGCAGTCGCGGCGCTGGATCGCGGCACGCGCGGCCTTTGCAGGCGACCTGCGTGCCGCCCATGGCAGCGCCCCGTTGCCCGCGGGACGGGACCCCTCAGGGGCCGCGGACCGCATCCTCTTCATGGTGTCCGGCATCAGTGCTGCTGCCCTGCACAGCCCCGGCTCGGTGAGCCGGGCGCAGCTGCTGGCGATGGTGGATGAGCTCGCCAGCGATGATCCCGACAGGGCGTCCTAGGGCGGGCCGTCGGCCCCTGTGCCCTTCCGGCGCGGCACCCGCGGACGCTGTAGGGTGCGCCGTAGGCTGGGTTAGCCGCAAAGCGGCGTAACCCAGCATTACCACCTGTGGTCGAGAC
>JBJHBY010000250.1:0-4893 GCA_050485745.1 Gammaproteobacteria bacterium
GCTTGATGCCGATATCGCGGTGATTACCAGCATCGACCTCGATCACCAGGACTGGCTTGGCTCCAGCCGCGACAGCATTGCTGCCGAGAAGGTCGGTATCGCCCGCGCGGGTCGGCCGCTGGTCGTGGCGGAGGCCGACCCGCCCGCGGTGATTGTGGAACGCGCCCGCGTCATTGAAGCACCGCTGTACAGGGTCGGTGATGCCTTTGATCTGCAGGCATCGGCGGCGACGGAGCGCCTGCAATGGTGGGTGAGTGATGTCTCCGGTCAGCGGTATGAGGGCGACATGCCCGCCGCCCGCCTGCCGCTGCCAAGCCTGGCCGCAGCCCTGCAGGTGTTGTGCCTGCTGCAGGTAGCGCCATCCCCGGCGCTGCTCGCGGCGCTGGCCGCCGCCCGCCTGCCGGCACGCTTCCAGCGTGCCCGGGTGGAAGGTGTCGAGGTGATCGTCGATGTCGCCCACAACCCCGCTGCCGCGGCCCTGTTGGCACGGCGCCTGGATGGCTTGCCGGCCGTGGGGCGCACCTGTGCCCTGTTCGGGGTGATGGCGGACAAGGACGTGGAGGGCATGATCGATGCCTTGGGTTCGCGCGTCGACGCCTGGTTCCTGGCCGAGCTCGCGGATCTGCCCAGAGCCCTGCCACCCTCCGAGCTGGCGGCGCGCATCCACGCCCGTGGGCATCACATGATCAGTGTCAGTCGCAACCTGCGCCAGGCCTGGCGTCGCGTGCTCAGCCTGCTGGGGGAAGGGGATCGCCTGGTCGTGTTCGGCTCGTTCCACGTGGCCGGGCCAGTGCTGGACTGGATCAAGCGAGACGGCAAGCGGCGCTCCGCAGCGGTCGCCGCTGATGAGGGCGAGGCATGAAGACAGGTGTGAAGGAACGTCTGGTTGGCGCTACCCTGTTGGTCTGCATCGGAATTGTCGCCTGGGCCTGGCTCTTTGGTGGCAGCCCCGGGCCGGCGGTGGATACCAGCAGCCGCATCCCCGTGCCCGAGGCAATGACGCCACAGGCGGTGCCACAGCCGCGTCGCCCGGCCTCTGCGCATACTGCTCCTGCAGACGCCGCCGGGGAGCCGGCGGCGGCACCCGAGGATCTGCCTCCTCCGGTGCAGCAGCCACCCGCACAGGGTGAGCCTGCGCCCGGGATGGCCTTGCAACCGGAGGAAGAACTGGCCGATCAGCCGTTGCTGGATGCCGATGGCCTGCCGTTGGCCTGGGTGATTCAGGTCGCCAGCCTGAGCCGCCGGGATGCCGCCGTGCAGCTGAGAGACCGCCTGCGTGAGGCCGGCCACCGCGCCTATGTCGAGCCGGAGCGCCGCAATGGCGGCGAGGTCTACCGGGTACTGGTCGGGCCGCATCTGTCCCGTGCGGAGGCGGAGTCAGTCAAGGCAGCCATCGACACCGGGTTCTCCGTCGATGCGCTGATTCGCCGCTTCCAGCCGGTACCGGAATAACGTTGCCGTCGCCTTCGCGTGCACCGCAGCCGATTTTTCGCGCTAACTCCATCGCACCGCGGGCGGACGCTGCCGTTTCCGCCCGGGCTTTGCTACAATCCGCAGCCTCGACGAGACTGCTGGCGGAGGCCGATGAACGGGGCGGATTGGGCGATCACGGCGGTCATCGTAGTGTCCGCGCTGATCAGTCTCTGGCGCGGCTTCGTGCGCGAAGCGCTGTCCCTGGTTGTGTGGGTGCTGGCGCTGGTGATTGCCTTCGCTTTCCACGGCCAGTTTGCCATCCTGTTGGCGGACTGGATCGACACCCCCTCGCTGCGCTTTGTTCTCGCCTTTGCCTCCCTGTTCCTGGTGACGCTGATCCTGGGCGGGATACTCGGCCATGCCCTGGGGGCTCTGGTGCGGATCACGGGTCTCACGGGCACGGACCGGGTGTTGGGCATGGTCTTCGGGCTGGGCCGCGGTGTGTTGATCTGCCTGGCCGTGCTGGTGATGTTGCCCCGGCTGACGCCGGTGGAGGACGACACATGGTGGCGGCAGTCGCTTCTGATCCCGCATTTTCAGGTGCTCGAGGGCTGGGCGAGGGACGTCCTTCCCGCCGCGTTGCTGGATGTGCGGGGCTGGTTTGAACAGCAATAACCTGGCAGAACACTGCCGGATGATTGCGGCACATGGAGGTGTCGGCCCCGGGTGCAGCCCGGTCGCGATGTTAATAGTGGTCTGCTGCCGGGTGCGGCGGATCTGTCAGTGAAAGTGGGGTAGACACAGCATGTGTGGGATCGTCGGTATCGTTGCCCGGGGCAACGTCAACCAGGAAATCTATGACGCCCTCACGGTGTTGCAGCACCGCGGCCAGGATGCCGCCGGTATCGTCACCTGTGAACGGGGCAAGATGAACCAGCGCAAGGGCAACGGCCTGGTGCGCGATGTGTTCCATACCCGCCACATGCAGCGCCTGACCGGCAATGTCGGCATTGGCCATGTGCGGTATCCCACTGCCGGTACCTCCAGCCCGGCTCTCGCCCAACCGTTTTATGTCAATTCGCCCTATGGCATCGCCCTGGCCCACAATGGCAACCTGACCAACGCCGCGGAGCTGTCCCGCGAGCTGTTTCAGTCGGATCTGCGCCACCTCAATACGGACTCCGATTCCGAGGTGCTGCTGAATGTGTTCGCCCACGAACTGCAGCGCATGGGCAAGCTGGTGCCTACCGCGGAGGACATCTTCGAGGCCATCGCCGCCCTGCACCGGCGCTGCCGTGGTGCCTATGCCGTGGTGGCGATGGTCGCCAACTATGGCATCGTCGCCTTCCGTGACCCCAATGGTATCCGCCCGCTGGTCTTTGGCAGTCGTGAGGGCGCCGGCGGGCCCGAATACATGATTGCCTCCGAGAGCGTGGCGCTCGATGTGCTCGGCTACCGCCTGGTACGCGATGTTGCCCCGGGGGAGGCCATCTACATCGATGTGAACGGCCAGCTGCATACGCGGCAGTGTGCCGGATCCACGCAGCTCGCGCCCTGCATCTTCGAGCACGTTTATTTCGCGCGGCCTGACTCGATCATGGATGGCGTGTCCGTGTACAAGGCACGCCTGCGTCAGGGTGAAAAGCTGGCGGACAAGATCCTGCGCCTGCGCCCCGATCACGACATCGATGTGGTCATCCCGATTCCGGACTCCAGCCGTATCGCTGGCCAGTCCCTGGCACAGCGCCTCGGCGTCAAGTTCCGTGAGGGGCTGGTCAAGAACCGTTACATTGGCCGCACCTTTATCATGCCTGGGCAGAGCGAGCGCAAGAAATCGGTGCGCCAGAAACTCAATGCCATCAGCCTCGAATTCAAGGGCAAGAATGTGTTGCTGGTGGACGACTCCATCGTGCGGGGCACCACGTGTAGCCAGATCATCGACATGGCCCGCGACGCAGGCGCGCGCAAGGTCTACTTTGCCTCGGCGGCACCCGCGGTGCGCTACCCGAACGTTTATGGCATCGATATGCCCAGCGCGCGGGAGCTGATTGCCCACGGCCACAGCGAGGAGGAAGTCAGTGCACAAATCGGAGCCGACTGGCTGGTCTATCAGGATCTCGAGGACCTCATTGCCAGCTCGGCCGAGGGCAGCCCGGATATTCCACAGTTCGAGTGCTCGGTGTTCAACGGCGATTACGTGACCGGTGATGTCGACGAGCACTACCTGAACCATCTCGCCGCCGAGCGCAGCGATGAGAACAAGAGCCAGCGCGAGCGCGTGGTCGGTGGCGAAGGCGCTGTCATCGGCCTGCACAACGATATCTCCTGAGGAGCCACCATGTCTGCCAGGGAACTCTCCAAGCTCGACCGCGAGCGCCTGCAGGCCCTGTTTGAGGCTCGCCCCGACACCCAGGCGATCCGCGCCGGTCACCAGCGCACGCCGGAGGGCGAGCACGGTGAGCCGATCTTCACCACCTCCAGCTATGTGTTCGACAGCGCCGCACAGGCCGCGGCGCGCTTTGCCGGTGACGAGCCCGGCAACGTCTATTCGCGCTATACCAACCCCACAGTACGGTTGTTCGAGGAGCGCATTGCCCTGCTCGAAGGGGGCGAGGCCGCGGTGGCGACGGCCTCCGGCATGGCCGCCATTCTCAGTACCTGCTGCACGCTGCTGCGGCAGGGCGACCACCTGCTCTGTTCACGCAGCGTATTCGGCGCCACGGTGACTCTGTTCACCCGCTACCTGGCGCGCTTCGGCATCGAAACCTCGTTCGTGGAGCTCACCGACGTCGAGGCCTGGCGCGCTGCGCTGCGCCCGAACACGCGCATGCTGTTCCTGGAGACCCCCTCGAACCCGCTCAGCGAGATCGCCGACCTGGCGGCGCTGGGTACGCTGGCGCGGGAACACAACGCCCTGCTGGTGGTGGACAACTGCTTCTGTACCCCGGTGCTGCAGCGGCCACTGCAACTGGGTGCGGACCTGGTCATTCACTCCGCGACCAAGTATCTCGACGGCCAGGGCCGCTGCCTCGGCGGCGTGGTGGTGGGGCCGGCGGAGCCCCTGGCGGAGATTCTCGGCTTCCTGCGCACCGCCGGACCCAGCATGAGCCCCTTCAACGCCTGGGTGTTTGCCAAGGGCCTGGAAACCCTGCGCCTGCGTATGCAGGCCCACAGCAACAATGCCCAGCAGCTGGCGGAATGGCTGGAGCAGCAGCCCGGGGTCGAGCGGGTGTTCTACGCCGGGCTGGCCTCGCACCCGCAGCACGCCCTGGCGCGGGCGCAGCAGAGTGGTTTTGGTGGCGTGCTGGCCTTCACAAGTAAAAACATCTCAGAGCCCACCATTCCCCGACATAACGACGTAGGCTACTTCTGAGAGACGACGGTGGTGCGGGGCCACGGGGGCGACCTCGTGCATGCGTACTTCGCCAGGCCCACGGGAGCGGGGCCGTTCCCGGGCGTGGTGCTGGTGCATCACCGGCC
>JBJHBY010000251.1:0-4888 GCA_050485745.1 Gammaproteobacteria bacterium
TCCTGAGTCCCGAAAATCGCGTAGCGATTTTGGTCGAGTTCCGCAGCGCAGGCCGGGGCGCGAGCATCGCAGGGGATCGCCCGGCGCAACGCGCCGGGCGACACCGGGCTCAGGGGCGACGCCCCCATCCCCCCCTCACCATGTTGCCAGCTCCAGGTTCCGCCGGACCTGCCTGTCAGCTTGCCGCGTCGCTCAGCGCAACGAGTCGAGAAAGCGCAGCATCGCCTGGTTCACCGCTTCCGGCTTTTCCATCTGCACCAGATGCCCCGCCTGCGGAATCATGTGCACCTCGCGCAGGTCCGGGAACTGGTTGCGCATCAGCTGGATCGGGTCATCGCCGTGGAAGGCCTCCAGGTCGATATCATTCTCACTGCCGATGAAAAACGCCGGCACCTGGCTCTGCACCCCTTCATACGGTTTGCGCTGCTGCCACTTCAGATCCATCGAGCGATAATAATTGAGCCCCCCGGTGAAGCCCGTGCGTGAATACTCCGACACGAAGAACTCCATCTCCAGCTCGTTCATCCAGTGCCAGGGCAGTGGCGGTGGTTCCGGCAGGGCGTCCAGATAAGTGGTGCCCGGGGGGTGCTTGAACACCTCCGCCATCGGGTAGTCGCCGCTCAGTGCATAGAACACCTTGTTGAGAAACTCCCGCGGCGCCGCATTCAGCGCGCGGTCCGCCGGGCCCGGCTCGCGGAAGTAGTCAATGTGCAGGAAGTGCTCCTTCGCGATCTCCGCGTACTCGGTCAGCGGTGGCACATCGGGGTTGTGGGGCGCGGCGGGGTTCTCCAGCCCGATCACCGCGATGACCCGCTCCGGTGCGCGCAGTGCCAGGTCATAAACCGCGAAGGCGCCGAAATCCAGCCCCGCGAACACCGCGCGCTCGGCGCCGATGTGGTCGAGCAGGCCGAGCAGGTCCGCGGTGATCGCATCCACACCATAGGCGTCGATCGCCTCCGGCGCATCCGTGCCCCCCATGCCGCGCATGTCCGGTGCGATGACGCGCCAGCCCGCCGCCGCCAGAGCGGGAATCTGGTGGCGCCAGCTGAACCACAGATGCGGGAAACCATGGCAGAGGATCACCGGAATGCCCTCGCCCTGTTCCACATAGTGCATGCGCAAGCCGTTGATCTGCGCGTAGTGATGAGTCCAGCCTGCCATGTTCGCTTCCCTCCGGATCAATCGTTGTTCATGCCCTCGGGCAGCGCAAAGGCGACGATACTGTCGCCCTGTGGTGAGCCGAGGTGGCCGTGTCCGCCCGCGGCGATGACCACATACTGGCGGCCATCGATCTGATAGCTCATCGGTGTGGCGTTACCGCCGGCGGGCAGGCTGGCGCGCCATAACTCCTTGCCACTTTCGGTGGCGTAGGCACGCAGGTAGGCATCCGTGGCGGCGCCAATGAAGGTCAAGCCGCCCGCGGTGACCAGGGAGCCCCCGGTGTTCGGTACGCCGATGTTCCAGCGCGACAGCGGGAACGGCGCCAGGTGGCGCAGGTTGCCCAGGGGAACCTCCCAGGCCTTGCGCCCGGTGCGCATATCGATCGCGGTCAGCACTCCCCAGGGTGGGCGGTTGCAGGGCGCGCCCAGAGGCGACAGGAAGGGTCTGCGCTTGACCGCATAAGGTGTGCCCAGCTGAGGCTCCACCACCTTGTCGAAATCCTCGCGCTCGGTGTCGGCGCGCGGAATCAACTGGATGATCGCCGGCACCCGCGTGGTATTGGCGATCAGCAACTGGCGCACCGGGTCCCAGCTCACGCCACCCCAGTTGCTGCCCCCCATGAAACCGGGGTAGTTCAGCGTTGGCTCGGTGCCGATCGGGGTGAAGCGCCCCTCGTTGTGCAGTTCTCGGAAGCGCCGTACACAGGCGCGGCGGTCGAACCAGGCGAAGCCCCAGAGGTCATCCTCGGTCAGCGTATCCGGGTGCAGGGGCTCCGGCAGCACCGGCCAGGGCTGGGTCGGGGAGACAGCGTCCGGCACGGGGCCGCCCTGGGGTACCGGGCGCTCCTCGATCGGCAACAGCGGCTCGCCGGTCTCGCGGTGCAGCACGAACAGAAAGCCCATTTTGGTGGCCTGCACCAGGGCCGGGATGGGGCCGTCGGGGCCGGGGAAATCAAACAGCAGCGGCTGTGCCGGTACGTCGTAATCCCAGATGTCGTTATGCACGGTACGGAAGTGCCAGACCACTTCGCCCGTATCCGCTCTCAGGGCGACGACCGAACTGCCGTAGTGATCGATGCCGTCGCGGTTGCCGCCGTAGTAGTCGCCGGAGGGGTTGCCGGTGGGCACGAAGACCAGGCTGCGCTCGCTGTCGGTGGCCAGCGGCGCCCAGGCGTTGGGCGCGCCGGGGCGGTAGCCGGTTTCGGGAATCAGGTGTCCCGGCACCGGGTCCCAGGCCCAGACCAGTTCGCCACTGTTGACGTCGAAAGCGCGAATCACGCCGCTGGGCACATCGGCGCGGCGCAGGTCAGCGACATGGGCGCTGGTGATGACCTTGTCGCCGATGACCGTGGGACCGGAGGTGAGCGCGTATTCCGCGGGGCGCACCTCGCCAAGGTCATGCTTCAGGTCAATCTCGCCGTTGTCGCCAAACGCCTCACAGCGCGCTCCGCTGGTGGCATCCAGGGCGACCAGGCGGCCGTCAAGGGTGCCGGCCAGAATACGCGCCGCGCAGGGCTGGTCCGGAGCGGCCTGCGCATTGCGATGGTAGGCTACGCCGCGACAGGTGACGCTATAGAGCCCGTGCAGAGCCGGGTCGGTATCCGTGTGCCAGCGCTCTGCACCGGTTACCGCATCGAGGGCAATGACCCGGTTGCGCGGCGAGCACAGGTACAGGGTGCGGTCCGCGAGAATCGGGGTGACCTGCAGTGAGGGGCTATTGAACGGATCCGGAAAGTTCTCCGGGGCGAGATCGCCGGTGCGGTACTCCCAGACCGGGCGCAGGGCGCGCACATTGCCCGGGTGGATCTGGGTCAGTGGCGCGAAGCGGCTGCCGCCCTCGTCGCCACCGTAATGGGGCCAGCCCCGTTCGGTGTCGGCCTCGGGCAGTGCGGACGGGTCGACCCGGGTCGCGGGTTCGCCGCTGCAGGCACCGACAAGCAAGGTGCAGAGAAGAGCGGCGGCGAGTGGGCCGCCGCGCCGCAAGTGGGGCATGCGTCAGGACTCCATGGATGGGGCTGCTCCCCGGTCAATCGGTGATCTCGCCGCTGACGATGGCCTTTGCCGGGTCCAGCCCGGCCAGGCCCTCCGGGCCGAGACGCGCCAGCTCTTCAAGTGGCAGGCGGTACAGTGTAACCGCTGGTGGCTCGCCGCGGGTCTTGATCAGGCGCAGGCTCATACCACCGTGCTGATGGCCGCAGGGGTCGAGCCAATTGCCTCCCACCCCGGGGTCGCGATCGGCAACCACCACGAACACCGAACCGTCGGCCTCGAAGCGGGCCCGGGCCATGGTGGTGTAACCCTGCCCCTCCTCATAGCAGTCGAGATTTTCCTGCCAGATGTTGCACAGCTGGAAGATCCAGTACTCGCAGGGGCTGGGGGTGAAGTGCAGCACCAGTGCTTCGTCGGCGGTCTTTTCCCAGGTACCGAAACCGTGGTGGCGGTCGGGCACGCCGCCGTTGCTGAGGTAGACGGCGCGGCTGAAGCGAATGCGGTTGGGGCGCTTGCCCAGGTTGTCCTGCCACCAGCTGCGCACCAGCTCGGCGTAAGCCAGCACCAGTTGTCCGGCCTTGGCCAGGCCGGCACTGATCTCATCCGGGCGCAGGGGGCGTGGCGCGGCGCCATCGAGGCGCTCAATGCGCATGTGCGGTGGCACGGTATTGGCGCGGTCGTGGTAGAGGGTACGCACCAGCAGGCCGACGCAGTCGGCCGTGATCGGCAGCCAGTTGCGCCCATCCTCGGGCTGTTTCTGGCTGACGATCACTTCAAAATTGCCGTCCTCGTCGAAGTCGATGGACTCGCTGCCGATGAAGCCGGTGGTTTGCAGCATCGCCGGGTCGAACTCACCGAGGCCATCCACGCCGCGCCCGGCCCAGTCCCGGGCGGCGAGATCGGCGGGTTGCTTCGCCGTCCACGAGGCGATGACGAAATAGGGCAGGGTGCCGCGGTTGCCGCTGATGCGATAGTCGTGGCGGCCATCGACGAACTCCGCCAGCAGGTGATCCTGGTCCGGCGACTGGAAGTTGATGCCCTGGCGCCAGGGCGCATCGCGCAAACGCGGGCGCTCCGGCTCGCAGTTTTCCATGAAGCGCTCGAAGCCGTTGCGCAGCAGTCGCGTCAGGAAGCGGTACCACTCGGCGCGGTCGAGGTCGCTGATGTCGTCGCCGAACTGGTCGACGACATGGCCAGCCTGGCGCACTGTTTCGCAAAAATCATCCCAGGCGCGGCCGCTCACCAGGCGCTGCTGTGCAGCCTGTTCGTGGGGTGTGGACATCAGATGGGCTCCTGGCGGACGGGAAAACGATCGTAGTAGAAGGCAAAGCGCTCGCGCAGCGCGGCGACATCGACGCCGAAATCGCCGGCCAGGTCATAGATCACCTTGCCGTGCTTGCCGCGTGGATTGTCGGCGAGAAAAGCGTCGATGCGCGCTTCGGCCTCACCTGTCAGGGGCAGGCCGGCCAGATCATAAACCCGGCGGATGGTCGCCTTCTGGTCCGCCATGTACTCGTGGAACAGCACGTCGACGGTCTGCGTTGCGGGCATGGCGTCGCGGTCGCGCACGCAGGCGCGCAGCAGGTGCTCGATGCGCCCGATCCAGTAGTCCGCCAGTTCCTTCAGGTCGATGCGGTTGCGCCGGATGCGATCGCCGTAGGCAATCATGGTGATGGCGGACTGCAGCACCGCCAGCGGGTCGCGGTGAGTGATAACGAAGGTCGCATCCGGATAGGTGG
>JBJHBY010000252.1:0-4807 GCA_050485745.1 Gammaproteobacteria bacterium
ACGCGAAGGTCAAGGGTTGCTCTCCTTGACGAGCGTTGCAACGACGTCCAGTGTGCGCCAGAGGCCCGCCCTTCGGGGCTTTGCGTTGATCCGCCTGACCTCGTTGCGGTCACTTGAAAGGCAGCCAGTCTTCCCGCGTGACCGCGTCTCGCCAGACGAATCAACGCAAGGCCTGAGCGATCGCCGAATTGATCAGAGGTGCCTTAATAACTGATATGGCTTTTGTGATGAGGCTCAACGTTTCAGGACACGGATAGCCATAATTTTGGCCTGTTGTCCTCAGGGAGAGGGCACAGGGCTGTTGGGCAGCCGACAGTGATGTTTATCCAAGGACGGATCAATGAATAGCAGTGAGTTTGTGACACTCGGAGCCTTTCATCCACGGGAATTGATCTTCAATACGGAAGAGACGAAAACAATTCTTTATTTCTTTTTTCAGGGTGACCACCCCTTAATTGATCGTTTGGAAGTCAGCGATCGGATCAGAAGCTTCGCCCAGAAATTGCTGGTCAAGGCTGTCGATGCGTCTCTGTCGATGGGCTATGTTCGCTTGCTCTATCAGGCGTTCTCCTTCAGGCCAGGCCCCGGGGAGATGCGGAGGATCCTGGGAAAACTCGCGGCTGAGGCAGCTATCCACTGGTTTGAACATGCCAAGGTAACCGATTTTTCAAGAATGAGGGTCTATGATTCGGTGAGAGGCGCGTTGGCAGTAGGGTTTCGGTCGCGATTTCTGGATATCGCCGATCATCGCATTGTTTCGGACTATCTCGCTGTTTGTATTCATTACAGGATGACGGATCGTCGCACAGTCATATGGAGTTGATATGAACAAGCTGTTCAAAATGTGCCTGGTTACATTGGTTGTGTTGATACCTGCGCTCTATCTTGGGGCGGCTTTCTACTCATTGTCGAGAAGCGACATACAGTATTTGCTGATCTATTCGTTGCACCCCGAAACCCACCGCCATCCGCAGCCGATGGTGCGATGGTATTTCAAGGCCTTCCGTGGCCACGAGGCCGATCTTGAGTTTCTTGCGCGACATAACGGCCTGGGTTTTATCGTGGCGATGGAACACCAGCCCCGGGCCAGACTGCACGAGTACATGGCCTTTTTTCTGGATCGTGGCTTTGACATCGACGCGGTTGGTATCGACGGATTTACCGCGTTGCATGCGGCGGTGCTCTATAACCACCTTGAGGATGTCGAATTCCTGCTGGCGCGAGGTGCCTGTGCCAATGTGCCGGTCGGCCTGATGAGTACCTATCGGGGCCAGGAGCCTTCTCCCGGTCGCTTTCACGGCCTGGATGCCCTTGAGTTGGCCCGGGCGCTGTCCATGCTTGACGGTCGTGACCGCGGTAAGATCCTCACGATTCTGCGCGACATGCCCGGGCCGCAGGACATGCCGTGACGACCGGCTGGCAACAGACTCTTCTTGCCCATCACCCCCAGCCGGCGTAGCCTGCGACAAACAATAATCGGGAGAGCACCTGCGCCATGGACTCCGCTGCCATTGACGATAACCTGGCCGCCATTGACCCGCGGGCCTTCTTCGCTCGCGAGACCCTGGAAAATCCGCATCCCTTGTACCGCGCCATGCGCGAGCGAGGGCCGGTGTGTGGCATCGGCGGGACCCGCGCTTTCCTCGTGGCAAGCCACGCGGCGGTCGAGGAGGCGGTCAGGCGCCACGAGGTGTTTTCCGCCAACCTCGAGGCGATGCTGGTCTGTGGCGAGGACGAACGCCCCCGGATCTTCGATCTGCGCGCGGCGGGTAGTGCCAGCCAGGTGATCGCCACCGCCGACGAACCTGATCACGCCATCCATCGCCGGTTGATGCTGCCGCCCCTGAAGGCCTCGCGTATCGCCGGGCTGGAACCGGAGTTGCGCGTCTTTGCGCGGCAGCGTGTGGAAGACTTCCGGCGCGCCGGTGGCGGTGATATCTGCGCCCTGCTGGCCGAACCACTACCGGCCTATGTGGTCATGCGCCTGCTGGGGCTGGGAGACGGGGCGCTGGAGGCGGTGCGGCGCTGGGCGATGATGGGCGGAGACTTTCTCGCCGGGCGCCTCGATCAGGCCCAGCTTGATACTGTGCTCACCGAGACCCTGGCACAGTCCGCCTATCTGGCTGAGCACTTCGATGCAATCCGCGCCTGCGATCCTGCGGGTCGCGGTGACTCCCTCACTGCGACCCTGGCCGGCGGCGTCGACGACGGGCTGATCAGTCGCGAGCAGGCCGTGGGGATCCTGATGGTGCTGTTCGGCGCGGCGGGGGAGTCCACCGCCAGCCTGCTGGGTTCCGCCATCCGCCTGTTGGCGGAGGACGCCGGGTTGCAGTCGCGGCTGCGCAGGGAACCCGGGCTGATCCCGAATTTCATTGAGGAAGTGGTGCGGCTGGAGTCACCGTTCAAGTTCCACTATCGCGTGGTACGCAGCACCACCAGTCTGTGCGGTACGGCGCTGCAACCGGGTGACCTGCTGTTGCTGTGTTGGGCCGCGGCCAATCGCGACCCGGCGGTCTGGGATGAGCCGGATGCGCTGCGGCTCGATCGCCCCCGTGGCGACCGCCATCTCGGCTTTGGCTACGGCATTCACTTCTGTATCGGCGCACCCCTGGCCCGCCTCGAGGTCCGGGTGGCCCTCGAAGAGCTGCTGGCGGGCACGGACAGCATTGCCCTGGATCCGCAGCACCCGGCTGCGCATGTGCCGAGTATTTTTGTGCGGCGCTTGCAGCACCTGCACCTGGCAACAGGGTGGTGAGCAGCCGGGTGAGCCTTCCTCTGATCAGGCGGCCTTGAGGATCCCCTTGGCGGCCTGCTCGGCCAGGTGGATATCACCGTGGCGGACGATATCGCCCAGGGAGATGATTCCTGCGAGCTTTTTCTCCTTGGGATTGTTCAGCACAATCAGCCGGTAGACATGCTGCTTCTGCATGCTCTCGCAGGCGCTGCGGATGTCGTCCCCGGCAAAGCAGTACAGGACATTGCGGCTGATAATGTCTTCCACCGGGGTCTTCCCTGGGTCACGTCCCTTGGCGATCGCGCGAACGACAATATCCCGGTCCGTGATTACGCCCTGGAGTTTTTCTTCCTGTGCATCTCCGACTGGCAGAAAGCCGCAATTCAGTTTCTGCATGGTCTCCGCAGCTTTTTGTACGGAGCTGTTGGCGGGAAGGTACGTGACGCCCGTGCTCATGATGTCCTGGATTTTCATGGGGCCTCCTTTGCAATCTTCCTTGCAATCGTTGCAGTGCTCGGGTGTGTTGAAAGCGCGGGTTTTTTTCGGGAAAAACCCGCGCCGGCATTTTCACCATAACATTCGTGCCGGCCTGTAGAAACAACACAAGAACCGTGCCGTCTGCTGCGTCTGGATAGATCGATGGGGCATGGATGATGGGCTCAGTTCTGACTTTTTTCCATAAGAACAGGTTCCACACGTGCGTGGGCGGATCCCGCAGGTTGGCCCGACATGCGCTGGGGCAGGCACCGGGGGTTGACAGTCTGTAGCGATTTGCTACAGTGGTGTGACCGCGTTTTCCTCGACAGGTGGACCCATGGCCAAAGGCAATCCGCTCCGACTCGACGCCCGGCTCATGCGTGAGGCCAGGGCCAGTGGTGAGTTGATGCACCGCAGCGATGCCGAGCAGATCGAGTACTGGGCCGATCTCGGCCGCCGCGTTGAGGGCATGCTGGGCCCGCAGGACCTGCTTGATGTGAAGGCGGGCCTGGCGCGACTGCAAGTGCAGCCCGCTGACACGCGTCCTGTTGACCCCGCCGCCGTGTTCGCCCAGGTGGAGGCGCGGCGCGACGAGGTGGCCCAGGCCCTGGGTTCCTCGGTGCAATACCGCGCTTCGCGCACCCACCCCGGCCTGCTGGATGCGGTATACCCTGATGGCACGGTCAAGGTTGGCCAGTTCAGGAACGGCAAGTTCGTCGCCCATGACCGGGCCGCATGAGCGGCCCGCATCACCCGGGCCCGCAGCCGCCGCAGTTGTGGATGATTGTCGGCGGCAACGGCGCCGGCAAGAGCACCTTTCACCGCCATTTTCTCAAGCCCTTTGGTCTGCCCCTGATCAATGCGGATGACATCGCCCGTGAGGTCTGGCCGGAAGACCCGGAGTCGCACAGCTACGAAGCGGCGCGCCTGGCCGAGGACATGCGTTATCGATACCTGCGTGCCGGTGCCAGCTTCTGCTTCGAGACGGTGTTTTCACACCCCTCCAAGATCGACTTCGTCGCCGAGGCCAGGGCCCACGGCTACCAGATCATCCTGGTGTATGTTCACCTGCAGATCGACGCCCTGAACTGCGCACGCGTGGCCACCCGCAAGGCCCAGGGGGGCCACGGTGTACCCGAAGCGAAAATCCGCAGCCGCATTCCCCGCACCATCGACAATGTCCGTGCCGTGCTGCCGCTCTGTGACCGGGTGCGGATGTATGACAATTCCGACAACGCCTTCCCGTTCATTCCGGTGCTGGAACTGCGCGATGGCAACGTCCTGCTATGCGACACGCGCTTCAGCTGGGTCGATACCTTCAACGCCTGATCCCGTCTACTCCGTGGTGCCGGCGGCTTCAGGTATTCAGGCCGGGCGGAAGCGCGGCACGGACACCTCATCGCTCATGGTTTCCCAGGCCACCTGTACCGGCATGCCGATGCGCACGGCGTCGGGCGTGACATCCACCAGGTTGGACATCATGCGCACACCATTACGGCTGTCCAGTCCCTGCAGGTCCAGTTCGACGACCGCGATGATGAAGGGCAGGAGCTGGTTGGTCGCCACCGGCCGGTGTACTACCGTAAAGGTGTACAC
>JBJHBY010000253.1:0-2209 GCA_050485745.1 Gammaproteobacteria bacterium
AGCCGGCGAGGATCAGCATGTACCAGCTCGCCTCGATCTCGATCACCGGGCGGCTCACCACCAGGCTGTAGGGCCAGGGCGACAGCAGCAGTCCCAGCACGAAACTCAGCCGCCAGCGGATATCGCCGGATCGCGGAGTCAGCAGCCCGGAGAGGATTCCGCTGATCCCGGCGATGCGGCCATTCAGCAGCACCAGCCAGGCCGCGGCCATGCCAATCAGGGCGCCGCCGATCAGGGCGGATACCGGAGTGAAGGCAGACCAGTCAATCGTCATCGCTTGCTCCTTGTTGGTTAAGGCACCCGCCATGTGCCGCGTATTGACACGACAATGGATCATGCCGGGTTAACCGTCATCAGGCCAGCAAGGGATCCCGGGGAAAGCGCTTGTTCCAGGGTGCCGCCTGCTCCAGCTGCCCGGCGAGGCGGAACAGGCTGCTTTCATCGCCGAAGCGGCCGGTGAACATGACGCCAACCGGCAAACCGTCGTCGCTCCAGTGCAGAGGTACAGACATGGAGGGCTGCCCGGTGATATTGAACAGCATCGGAAAGGCGGAAAACAGCACCGATGCCTGACCGGAAACATCAGCGGACTGTGCCATGCTCATGGCGCCGACCGGCATGGAGGGTACACACAGGGTCGGCGAAAGGATCATATCGTAGTCGCTCATAAACAGTTCGATGGCGCGGTGCGCCCTGAACAGGCCATCGCGCACGGTCGCAACCTGATCCGCACTGATGCGTTGGGCATCCTGCAGCCGCTCCCAGGTGGTCTGTTCCAGATCCTCCGGCGTTACGGCACGCCCGAGGGCGCGCTCCCGCGCCCGCACCATGGCCAGCATACCCACGGTCGAGGCGGTTCCGGAGGCGGCCAGGGCCTCCTCGACATTCAGCCGCGGCATGGCCTCCTCGACATGATGGCCGAGCGATTCGCACAGTGCCGCCGCGCGACGCACGGCGGTATCACAATCGGGGTGAACCGGAATATCCAGTATCGGACGCGGCATCAGGGCAATACGCAGGCGTCCCGGGTCACGGCCAACCTCCTCCAGGTAGGGCCGCGGCGGCGCCGGCGCATGGGCCAGTGAGCCAGGCTCCGGCCCCATGCTGGCATCGAGCAGGGCGGCGCTGTCGCGCACTGAGCGCGACACCGCGTGGCCGATACTGAGCCCGAACCAGCCCTCGCCCCGCAGCGGTCCCATCGGAATGCGGTCACGGGTCGGCTTCAGCCCGAACAGGCCGCAGCAGGCCGCGGGAATGCGGATGGATCCGCCACCATCGGTGGCGTGCGCGATCGGCAGGATCCCGGCGGCAACCGCGGCCGCGGCGCCACCGGAGGAACCGCCCGGGGTCAATGCGGTGTTCCAGGGGTTGCGGCTGGGTCCCCACAGCGTACTCTCGGTCGCCGCAGCACCCCCGAACTCCGGGCTGGCGCTCTTGCCGAAAATGACCAGGCCAGCGGCGCGATAGCGCTCCACCAAAGTGCTGTCGTAATCAGCGACGGCATCGCGGAAGAAGCGCGATCCCTCGCTGGTGACCGTACCCCTCAGGGAGATACCCAGGTCCTTGAGCAGAAAGGGCACCCCGTGGAACGGACCCTCGGGCAGACCGCGGGCAATGGCCTCCCGCGCCAGATCATAGTGGCGCAGAACCACCGCATTCAGCACCGGATTTACCGCCTCAGTGCGAGCGATCGCGGCCTCCAGCAACTCCAGTGCGGAAACGTCGCCCCTGCGCACCAGTTGCGCCAGCCCAAGGGCATCAAAGCCGGCGTATTCGGAAAACGGCAGCCCCTTCGCCGCCGGCATGGCTGCGGCGAGGCCGGAGCCCGCCATCAGCACTGCGCCCGCCTTGAGTACATCACGGCGAGTGAGACCATTATCGGCATTCACGGATGAGGATCCTCTGCTGCGGAACGAGGACGAACGTCTTCCTGGAGAATTCCGGAAGATCTGCAACCGGGCGTTGCCCCGGAAAGCCGCCCCGCCCGGATGATCCTGACGGACGGCACTGGCTGAAAAACGGGCCCCTGATCAGGCCTTGTCGCGCGACTTGCCGAGCACGATATGCCTGGACACCGCGCCCATGGGCTGGCCGCTGACACCGCGCGGCACTTTCTCGATCTTCGCGCCAGAGGCGAGAAACGCAGCGGTCTGCTCGGCGATGGAGTCATGGGTTTCAACGGCTGCGGGCGGCTTCTTTTTGGCTGCAG
>JBJHBY010000253.1:2219-4789 GCA_050485745.1 Gammaproteobacteria bacterium
TTGCTCATGGTCGGGAACTCGATACTCGGCAGTGAGCAGGCATTGTACCGCATTCCGGCAAAAACTTCCCGCCAGGGACGACCGCCCGCCCGCTGGACAACCGCCGCGGCGCGGGCTCCGGCATGGCACTCACCGGCAAATCAACCTATGCTTGGCCCGAACACCCTTCAGGCAACCCTCTGCGGAGGGCCTTTCCGGTCATCAAGGAAGCCATGCCCCATGAATCTTGAAAAGGTGGTCTTCGGATTCTTTGTCCTCCTGGCGCTGACCCTGAATTTCGGTTTCTTTCTCGGGGAAATCGACAACCCCGACCACCACAACGTCTACGAATTGTTCGCCGCCCTGGTGGTCAGCCTGATCGCGACCGTGATGAAATTCGGGGAGCGCACCCAGATCGGCGCTGTACTGCTCGCCTCCAGCCTGGTCGCAGATCTGCAGCTGATTGCCGCCGCGCTGGTCTGGGCGATTGCCGTACACGTAGTCGAGGTCGGCCTGACACCGACGGTGATGGCCAGCATCGTGTCCCTTTCCGGCGGCGCCCTGCTGGCCAACCTGGTTTCCACCGTCTTGCTGACGGTAGAAACCGTGAAAATGCACCGGTAGCGTCGCGTGCGCTCGGTACTGCCCATCGCCCTGCGCCGCATGCGGCCACCGCTGATCGTGCTGATCAGCGCCTACAGCATCGCCGTACTCGGCTTTACCCTGATACCCGGCGTGGACGACCAGGGGCAGCCCTGGCGCATGAGTTTCTTCGAAGCGTTCTACGTGGTCAGCTACACCGGCAGTACCATCGGCTTCGGCGAGGTGCCCTACGCCTTCTCCGCGGGCCAGCGCCTGTGGACCATGGCCAGCATCTACCTGACCGTATCCGCCTGGCTTTATTCGATCGGCACCCTGATCGCCCTGGTACAGGACGACAGCTTTCGCCATGCCATGACCCGCGCACGCCTGCTGCGCAGCCTGCGCAACCTGACCGAGCCCTTCTATCTGGTGTGCGGCTACGGCGATACCGGTCGACTGCTGGTGCGCTCCCTGCTGGGACGGGACCGCAGGGTGGTGGTCCTGGATCGTGACCGGGACAATATCGAGAACCTGCGCAGCACCGACATGGGTGTGCATGTGCCTGCATTCTGTATGGCCGCGGAGGTTCCGGAAAACCTGGTCGCGGCGGGCTTGCAACACCGCTGGTGCGCCGGGGTACTGGCGGTCACCGACGATGAACGGACCAACCTCAAGGTCGCCATCACCGCCAAGCTGATGAACCACAAGGGTCGTGTGTTCTGCCGCGCCGACACCCCGGAAACCAGCGCCAACATGCGCTCCTTCGGCACCGACCTGGTGGTCGACCCCTGCGCGGAATTTGCCCGGCGCCTGCAACTGGGCATCCTCACACCGGATACCCACCGGGTGTATGACTGGCTCACCTCTCTGCCGGACACGCCACTCCCGGAGCGACCTCAACCCCTGCGCGGCCGCTGGATCCTGTGCGGCTTCGGCGCGTTCGGGCGCGCCATCCACGGGGTGCTGCTGGACGCCGGTATCGAGGTGGTCGTGGTCTCGCCCGATGGCACAGCACCACCCGGCTGTATCCGTGGGGTCGGCACAGAGGCGGCGACGCTGCGCGAGGCCGGTATCGAGCAGGCCACCGCCCTGGTTGCGGGCACCGACAGCGATGCCGACAACCTCTCGATCATGATGACCGCACGCCAGATGAAAGCGTCGATCTACCTGGTCGCGCTGGAGAACCGCCTGCACAATCGCGGCCTGTTTCGCGCGGTCGAGGCAGACCTGCCGGTACAGCCGAGCTTCCTGGTGGCGAGCCGCTTCATGTCGGTCCTGGCATCACCCCTGCTGCGCGAGTTTCTCGACCTCGCTGCCGAACAGGGCAATGACTGGAACCGGGCACTGGCCGCGCAAATGCGTGCCGCCTGTGGGGACATGACACCAGAGAGCTGGACCGTGCGCGTCAGCAGCAACCGATGCCCGGCCGTGGCGCGCGCTCTTGAACTGGGCGAGCCCATTACCCTGGGCAGCCTGTGCCGCGACCCGCGGCAGCGGGAACATGCGCTGGCGACCATTCCGCTGTTGCTGCGCCGCGATGACGAGGACCTGCTGCTGCCCACCGCCGACACCCGGTTGCACAGCGGTGACCGCCTGCTGTTCTGCGGCACCGATGCGGCCCAGTCACTGATGAACTGGAATTTTCACCACCTCAATTCGCTGCGCTATGTCCACAGCGGCGAGCTGCGGCCGGACGGCTGGCTGTGGCGTCGTCTGGCACGACGCCAGCGCGGCAACACAGCCAGCCGTGATTAACCTGATCATCAAATCGATCGTCCTGATCGATTTGATGGTCGCCCTTGAAAGACTGGCGCCATTGCGTGGAATGGCTGGTCTTTCAAGGGCTCGCGACCGGGCTTCGCCCGGCGGCGACACGTCCCTGTGCCGCATTAATCATCACCGGGTTAATAACCCTTTACACGTCAGTCATCGGCGAGACTAAAGGCCATCAGGGCGTCCCCCGGCGGAGTGCCGAAGGCACCATGCCCACCGGCGGCCACAACCACGAA
>JBJHBY010000254.1:0-4771 GCA_050485745.1 Gammaproteobacteria bacterium
CCCCGGCCCGGACCGAGGCCGCGGCGACGATGTCGGGAATGGCGCCAATGCCGGCGCCCGCCAGCAACAGCCGGTGCGCGCCGGCATAGTCGCTGACCTGGATCGCCGGTGTGGCCAGCACCTGCGCGCTCCGTCCACGGCTGCCCGACAGATGCAATGACACGGCTCCCCGCGAGCTGCCGCGGGCGGCGACCAGATCGTGCGATTCCAGCTCGGCGGGCGCTTGCGGGGCCGGCCGCCGGCTCAGGTAGCCCGGCGCGGCGTACAGGGCGGTACGCAGCTCGATCAGCACACTGGCGCGATAGCCCATGTCCGGCAGCTCGCCGCTGATCGCGCGCAGTGCCAGATCGATGCGGTGCGCGGCCAGATCCAGCTGCGCATCGGTCAGCAACAGCTCGACGCTGATCTGCGGATGGAGCGCACGAAAACGGGCAATCAGCGGCGGCAGCACGTCCAGCCCCAGGTCGTGGGGTGCGGTGACGCGAAGATGCCCCCGCGGCACCGCGTCGGCCTGACGCGCCCCTTCTACCGCATCATCCAGCAGTGCCAGCGCATCGCGTGCCTTGGCGTAAAACGCCAGGCCCTCCTCGGTGGCAGTGACCGCGCGCGGCGTGCGGCTGAGCAGCACCGCACCGAGGCGGCGCTCGAGCCGGGAGATACGGCGGCTGAGGCTGCCCTTGGTCTCCCCGAGCAAACGCGCGGCGGCGGAGAGAGTGCCCTGCTCGATCACGGTACAGAAACCCCGCACATCCTCCACAGCGCCGCCAATTGTTTCCATTTTTGCAACCATACGTTCCAATCTAGCACTCTATGCGAATTTTGGAAACGCACCTAGAGTGTTCCTCACGCGGGCCGGTGTGCTCGCCCAACCCAAGGAACCCAAGCCAAGGAACCCAAGCCATGAACACGAGCATCGAGTCACCTGCCACACCCGCAATCCTGCCCGCACTGGACCGGCTGGTGCCCCTGAGCTGGCCGCTGGTGCGCATCACCACCGGGCTGCTGCTGATTCCCCACGGCGCGCAGAAGCTGTTTGGCTGGTTTGGCGGCCACGGCCTGAGCGGCACGGCGCAGTTCTTTGAAGGGGCGCTGGGCATGAGCCCCGGCTGGCTGTGGGCGGGGCTGGCCGGTGGCGTGGAAGTCTTCGCCGGCCTGGCACTGGTGCTGGGGCTGCTCACCCGCCCGGCCGCACTCGGGGTGGCCATCCTGATGGCGGTCGCCCTGACGGTGCACATCCCACAGGGCTTTTTCTGGACCGAGGGCGGCATTGAATTCCCGCTGATGTGGGGGATACTGGCGCTGGCGATCTTCATTCGCGGGGGCGGCAGCTATTCACTCGATGCGAAACTCGGCCTGCGCCTGTAAGCCCTGGTGACGCCAACCCGACCGACACGGAGCACAATGATGTCCCCCTTTCCCACCCTGTTCATTCCCCACGGCGGCGGCCCCTGCTTTTTCATGGACTGGGACCCGCCGCACACCTGGGCAAAGATGGGCGACTGGCTGCGCGGCCTCGAACGCCATGCCGGCGCCCGACCCGACGCACTGGTGGTGATCTCCGCACACTGGGAAACACCCGTGTTCACGGTGAACACCGCACGCGACCCCGGCTTGCTCTATGACTACCACGGCTTTCCCGAGCACACCTACCGCATCACCTGGCCCGCTGCCGGCTCACCCGAGCTGGCGGCGAGGATCCGCACCCTGCTCGAAGCCAGTGGTATTGCCAATGCCGGGGACGGCCAGCGCGGCCTGGATCACGGCGTGTTCATCCCTCTGAAGCTGGCCTTTCCGCAGGCGGATATTCCGGTGGTGCAGCTCTCCCTGCGGCAGGACCTCGACCCGGCGGCGCACCTGGCGCTGGGGCAGGCACTGGCCCCGCTGCGTAACGAAGGCGTGCTGCTGATCGGCAGCGGCATGAGCTACCACAATATGCGCCATCGGCCCGCGCCCGACGGCTCCATCGACCCGCAGTCACAGGCCTTTGACGCGTGGCTGGCGGAAAGCGCGGCGCTGACCGGTGAGACGCGCGCGGCACGCCTGGCGCGATGGCTCGAGGCACCGGGCGCACGCTTCAGCCACCCGCGGGAGGAACACCTGCTGCCGCTGCACGTGGTCGCCGGCGCCGCCGGTGACGAGCCCGGCGAGCGGGTGTACAGCGAAAACCTCATGGGCAGCGCGCAGTCGGCGTTCCGCTTCGGCAGCCCCGCCGGCTGACCGGGCACCGAAACACAAGGCGGCCACTGACCGCGTTCAAATCAATATGGAGGCACCAATGACGAACCGAACCGCACCCCGAACCGCACCCACCGACGCTCCCATCCACGACCTGCTGCAACAGCGCTGGAGCCCGTATGCGCTGGACCCGGAGCGGATGGTCCCCGCCGATGACCTGCGCGCGATCTTCGAGGCGGCGCGCTGGATGATGTCCTCCTACAATGCCCAGCCCTGGCGCTACATCGTCGGCACACGCGACCGCAGCCCGGAGATCCGCGAGCAGATTTTCAAGGTATTGCTGGAGGGCAATCAGCCGTGGGCAAAAAATGCCCCGGTGCTGGCACTGGGCATCGTGCAGCACCATTTCGAGCACAACGGCAAACCCAACAAGGCCGCGGTGCACGACCTCGGCGCGGCCTCCGCCGGCCTGACCATGGAGGCCACCGCCCGCGGCCTGGCCGTTCACCAGATGATCGGTATCGACCCCGACAAGGCGCGGGAAGCCTTCGCCCTGCCCGACGGACTGGAGCCCTTCACCGCTTTGGCCATCGGCTATGCGGGCGAGGCATCGGCCATCCCGGAGGACTACGCCAAACGTGACCAGAAGCCGCGTGAGCGCAAGCCGCTGAGCGAGATCATTCTGGCGGGGTCGGTTGGCTGAGCGCTGCAAGCGTGGCAGTCGCGCTCTAACGGACCGGCATTACTCCAGCCCACATCGCACGTAAAGGTCAGAGCCCGGCAGCCTTGGTCTTCCTTGGCCGGCCGCCGCGCTTGCCATTCTCCCGTGCCGCCGCCGATTTTGCAGGGCTCGACGAACGGCCCCCGCGACGGCCGTTCTCCGCGGCCACCCAGCGCCGCGAGCCAAGAAAGCCCTCAAGCAGCGCGGGCAGGTACAGATCGGCATCCAGGCGTGGAAAGTGGATGCCAAGGCCGGAAGGAGAGATCTCAGCATCCGCCAGATCATCTGCTTGCGCATTCTCCAGCCCCTGCACATGCTCTGGGGAAAACGCCAGCGTCAACCCGGAATCCAGCTCGATCACAACCCGCGATACCCGGCGGTCATAACGAACGGCAATGGCCGCCGGATGGGCGGCCTTTGCCCTGCGAGCACGCGCATTGGCGGCCTCAAATTCTGATTCAGCAATCGCCATGTAGCTCACCCCACTTGCGACACAAGACCGACAGATGGCCTTGCAGTTCGCCCTTCATTCGACTCAGCGCTTTCCTCGGAAAACCGTAGTTTTCCCTCAGTTCAGGTGGACCTTCGGGGCAGTTCAATCTGAACACGGCTTCATGGCCGCCGCCAATAATATGAACATGCGCCGGACGGTGATCATTCGAGTAGATGACCACGCGCAAGCCCGAAATTCCGAGCACGGTTGGCATTATAGCAAAACCCAAGCGGTTTAGGTTGGATCAGTCACGCCGGGGCACAACTGTACATACGAACAGTATACCAAAGATCAACTCGTAAGCCGGGCCCGCAAAAAACAGCCCGATGTGGCGCGCCAAATCATCAGTAGACGAGAAGCGGAGCCGCCAGAAGGTTTATGGGAAGAAGAGACCTATACCGGACGAACCCGGTAGCGGGTGCTGCGCCCGCCGCCTGGCAGGCGCTCAAGGCAGCCCTTGTCCAGCAGGTCCGCCAGATGGCGGGTGGCTGTCGCCTTGCTCACCCCGGCCACCTTGCGATACTGCGCGGCGCTGATGCCCTGCTCGAAACCCCGCTCGCCGCCCTCAAGCAGCCGGTTGAGCACCTTGCACTGCTCCGCGCTCAGCCCCGCCGCATGGTAGCGCTGCCAGAACCGTGACCGGACAAGAGTGCGCTCGATGGCCTGACGGGCATCGCCCAGGGTCGCGTCGAGCGTGTCCAGAAACCACAGCAGCCACTCGGTGATATCCAGCGAACCGCGCTGACTGTGTTCCAGCACCCGGTAATAATCCGCCCGCCGCGCCAGGATTGCCGCCGACATGGCGTACAGGCGAATGCTTTGCTGGTCCGCCTGGGCCAGGGCCAGATCCGTGATCGAGCGGGCCAGACGGCCATTGCCGTCATCGAAAGGATGCAGCGTGATCAACCAGAAATGACTGATCCCCGCCCGCAACAGCGGATCCAGCAACGGCCTTGCGCTTCTTGTTCTCGTATTCGGCTTCTGCGAAAGTCAGCTGGCTCATGGGAAATGCTCCGGCGGGAGGCCATGATGGTATTATGCAAAATGGGTCAGGTTATTCAGAGATGCGCTAAGGGAAAATTGCCCGCGAATATTAGCCCTTTTGCTTGCCCTCACGCCAAACTCCTAATCAAATGACAAATCCCCAGTAATTTCTCGGCTGCAGATCTAGAACCTTCCTCAGGTCGCCGCTAACCTGATAGAGGTGTGGGTCATTGGTGAAATCGTAAACCCGATAGAGGCTACTTTGACGTGGATAAAGCTCGGAATGACAGACTTCATTCTCAGATATCATGAATCGCTTATAGATACCGGAATTTGTCGTCTTTACCTCGATGAAGTGTTCTTCACCACTCTCATCGAATGACCGAACATCATACCCC
>JBJHBY010000255.1:0-4764 GCA_050485745.1 Gammaproteobacteria bacterium
CGCCGCCTGGTGGGGTGGCAGCCGCTTCCCGCCCCATCAGATGCGAGCGCCGAGAAGCGCAGCGCCCCGGCCGTCCCGGCGCGAGGACTGTTCGAGTCTCGTAGCCGCGCAGCGGCGGAGGTCGAGTTCCGCAGCGCAGGCCGGGGCGCGAGCATCGCAGGGAACCCCCTGGCCACCGGCCAGGGGGCGCCGTATCAGGGGTGGGAAGCAGCTGCCACCCCACCAGGCGCCCCCCAGGCGGTAGGGTGGAAAACGGCGCAGCCTTTTCCACCACCCCAATCGCGCACATTGCTCCCACACCACCTTGTTGGGCGCTGGTCGGCGACTCCGCTCCTCCGGCTTGCGCGTCGCAGCCGGCGTCTTGCCTACAATCCCGCCTTCAGCGAGGCCTCGATAAACGGGTCGAGATCGCCGTCGAGCACGCCCTGGGTATTGCGCGTCTCGATACCGGTGCGCAAGTCCTTGATACGGGCGTCATCCAGTACATAGGAGCGGATCTGGCTGCCCCAGCCGATGTCGGACTTGCTGTCCTCCAGCTTCTGCGCCTCGGCACGGCGCTTCTGCATTTCCATCTCGTAGAGCTTGGCCTTGAGCATCTTCCAGGCCTTGTCCCGGTTCTGGTGCTGCGAGCGCTCGGTCTGGCACTGCACCACAATGCCGCTGGGCTCATGGGTCAGGCGCACCGCAGAATCCGTCTTGTTGACGTGCTGGCCACCAGCACCGGAGGCGCGATAGGTATCCGTGCGCACATCCGCCGGATTGATCTCGATGGCGATATCGTCGTCGACCTCGGCGGAGACAAACACCGAGGCAAACGAGGTGTGGCGGCGATTGCCCGAATCGAACGGCGACTTGCGCACCAGGCGATGCACCCCGGTCTCGGTGCGCAGCCAGCCATAGGCGTACTCGCCCTGCACATGCACCGTGGCGCTCTTGATGCCGGCGACCTCACCCGCGGAGACCTCCACCAGCTCCGGTTTGAAGCCCTTGTCCTCGGCCCAGCGCAGATACATGCGCAGCAGCATATTGGCCCAGTCCTGGGCCTCGGTACCGCCGGAGCCGGCCTGGATATCGAGGAAGGCATTGCTGGGGTCCAGCTCACCGGAGAACATGCGCCGGAATTCGAGCTGTTCGAGCTGCCGGGTCAGGCCATCGAGATCGCTCTCGACGGAGGCAACGGTATCCGCATCGCCCTCCTCCACCGCCATGTCGAGCAGGTCCTGCGTGTCGTCAAGGCCGGAGGTCAGCTGCTCGATGGCAAGCACCACGCTCTCCAGCGCGACGCGGTCGCGGCCCAGCTGCTGGGCACGGGCGGGATCATCCCAGACGCTGGACTCGGACAGTTCCAGTTCTACCTCGGCGAGGCGTTCCTTCTTGTCAGCGTAGTCAAAGATACCCCCTGAGGACTTCGGTGCGCTCGCGCAGGTCCTTGATGGTGTTGCGGATAGGATTGACTTCGAGCATGGCGCGCTGCGACTCCCGCTGTGAATGGACGGAAAACCGCGTATTGTACCCGAACACCCCGGGCTCGTGGCAGGCGCGGCCGCTGCGCCTCATCAATTCCGGGAGAGTGGCGTCAAGGCCGGTTCCTATCGAGCGTCCGGCGGCGTTGCCGCCGAATACCCTGCGATGCTCGCGCCCCGGCCTGCGCTGCGGAACTCGACCTCCGCCGCTGCGCGGCTACGGGACTCGTACAGTCCTCGCGCCGGAACGGTCGGGGCGCTGCGCTTCTCGGCGCTCTCAAAGGAGCCGGCCTTGACGCCACTCTCCCTCGACCCCTAACGGTGCATGTCCGCCACCGCCCTCAGCACTTCTCCAGATGCTCCACCACCAGCTGCAGGTTCTCCTGGCCGCGAAACCAGTTCACGTCGAGACGATAAGCCAGGCGCACCCGCTGCGTCGCCTGATCCGGCCACTCCGTCGTATCGACATTGAAGGCGATCGCATCCACCAGCACCCGCCGCACCGGGTCCACCGCCAGCAGCAGCTTCAGATGCCGCTCGCCGACAATGCGCTGCTGTACGACTTCGAACTCGCCATCGAACAGCGGCTCCGGGAACTGCTGCCCCCAGGGGCCACCGTCGCGGATGTGGTGCGCCAGCTCCAGGTTGAACTCATCGGGTGCCAGCTCACCGTCGCTCCAGATCACCGCGGTGAGGTCATCCTCACTGAGCTGTTCACGCACCACGCGATCGAAGGCATCGCGAAAGGGCTCATAGGCATCCCGCGCCAGGCTCAGGCCCGCGGCCATGGCGTGGCCACCAAACTTCGACAGCAGGCCAGGATGGCGCGACGCCACCACATCCAGGGCGTCGCGGATGTGCAGGCCGGGAATGGAACGCGCCGAACCTTTAATCTGCCCCTCGCCAGCGTCGGCAAAGGCGATCACCGGGCGGTGGTGGCGCTCCTTGATGCGCGAAGCCAGGATGCCGATCACCCCCTGATGCCAGTCCGGCTGATACAGGCACAGGCCCCAGGGCAGCTGCTCCACGGCGAGATCCACCGCATCCAGGGCGCGCTCCGCCTCGCGCTGCATGCCGCGCTCGATACCACGGCGCTCGCGGTTGAGCTGGTCCAGCTCGGCGGCAATGGCCCGCGCCTCCGCCACATCCTCGGTGAGCAGGCAGCGAATACCCAGGGCAATGTCATCGAGGCGGCCAGCAGCGTTGAGGCGCGGCCCCAGCACAAAGCCCAGATCGCTGCTGTTGATGCGCTCCGGCGCGCGGCCGGCAACCTCGAGCAGGGCGAGGATGCCAGGGCGGCAACGGCGGGCACGGATGCGGGCCAGGCCCTGCTGCACCAGGATGCGGTTGTGGCGATCCAGTGGCACCACGTCGGCCACTGTGCCCAGGGCCACCAGGTCGAGAAAGCCGGCCATATTCGGCTCGCTCCAGCCATTGGCGGCAAACCAGTCGCGCCGGCGCAGCTCCGCACGCAGGGCACTGAGCACATAAAAAGCGACGCCGACCCCGGCCAGGGCCTTGCCGGGAAAATCGCAATCGGGCTGGTTCGGGTTGACGATGGCATCCGCCGCGGGCAATACCGCACCCGGCAAGTGGTGGTCGGTGATCAGTACGCGCATGCCCCGGGCACGGGCCGCGGCGACGCCATCGATGCTGGAAATGCCGTTGTCCACGGTGAGCAGCAGGTCGGGCTCGCGCTGCGCCGCGACCGCGACGATTTCCGGGGTCAGGCCGTAGCCGTATTCAAAGCGGTTGGGCACCAGAAAGTCGACCTGCGCCGCACCCATGGCGCGCAGCGCCAGCAGGCACAGGGCGCTGCTGGTGGCACCGTCGGCGTCGAAATCACCAATCACCAGAATGCGCTGCTGCATCTGCACCGCATCCGCCAGCAACGCCACGGCGGCGTCGAGGCCACGCAATGCCGCCGGGGGCGGCAGCCCCTCCAGCGCAGTGGCGATTTCCTCCGGGGCGCGCACCTGTCGCGCCTGGTAGATCGCCGCCAGGCGTGGCGGCAGGCCAGGCAGGTACGCCTCGCCGTCGGGAAGCGAACGCCGCCGGATCAGGCGCTGCACCGCTGACGCTCCGTCAGGCCGTGATATGGCGGGTCATGAAGTCGCGCACACCGGCGAGGTCGTTGGGCAGCACCTCGAAGCGCTCCTCCAGTTCGAACAGATCCGCCATGTGATGGGGTAGCGGCGGGTCACCGGCATAGCCGGCCTGGCGCACTGCGTCCGCAAACTTGGCGGGATGGGCCGTGGCCAGGGTCACCATGGGCTCACCGGCACCGCGACGGCACAGGCGCCCGGCGCGCACCCCGATGGCGGAGTGCGGGTCGAGCAGGTACTCGGACATGTCATACACGTCGCGGATGGTACCGACGGTGGCGGCGTCGTCCACCGCGGCGCTGTCGAACAGCTGCCGGGCGCGACCGAAGGCAATCTCGCTCAGGGCGACGTCGTCACTCTGGAAACGCGCCATGAAATCTGCCACCGCATTGCCATCGCGATCCATCAAGTCAAACAAGAGGCGTTCGAAGTTGCTGGAGATGACGATATCCATGCTCGGTGACAGGGTGTGTTTGAGCGGCCTGCGCGAATACAGGTTGCCCGCCATGAAGCGGTGCAGGATGTCGTTCTCGTTGGTGGCGATCACCAGCTGGGTGATCGGCAGGCCCATGTTGCGCGCCAGATAGCCGGCATAGATGTCACCAAAGTTGCCGGTCGGCACCGAATAGGCAATGCTGCGCCTGGGAGCACCGAGGGCCAGGGCGCTGTAGAAGTAGTACACGATCTGCGCCATGATCCGCGCCCAGTTGATCGAGTTCACCGCCACCAGGCGGCGCCCGTCGGGCAGGAAGGACCGGTCACCGAAGCAGGCCTTGACCATCGCCTGGCAGTCGTCGAAGTTGCCCTCGATGGCGAGATTGTGGATGTTCTCGCCCAGCACCGTGGTCATCTGCCGGCGCTGCACCTCGGACACACGCCGGTGCGGGTGCAGAATGAAAATATCGATATTGTCGCAGCGCTTGCAGCCCTGGATGGCGGCGGAGCCGGTGTCCCCCGAGGTCGCCCCCATCACCACCGCACGCTCGCCACGCCGCTCCAGCACATGGTCGAGCAGGCGACCGAGCAGTTGCAGGGCGAAATCCTTGAATGCCAGGGTCGGGCCGTGGAACAGCTCCAGCACCCACTCCTGGTGGCCGAGCTGCACCAGCGGCGCCACCGCGCTGTGGCGGAACTCCGCATAGCTGTCCGCGATCAGGCCGCGGAACACATCGTCGTCGATATCACCGGCGACAAAG
>JBJHBY010000256.1:0-4758 GCA_050485745.1 Gammaproteobacteria bacterium
TTATGGCGCCATTTTTTATTGCCAAGCATCGAAACTAAAGTAAGAAGTGTGAAGTGGAAAGTGCGAAATTATAGGGCCTTAGCTTCCTATTTCCCAATTCCCACCTCGTACTTGCAAGTCCCTTACAATCGCCAGCGGTCCAGTGCCCGATAGCTCAGGGATTCAGCCACGTGGATGGCGCCGATCGTTCTGCTCCCGGACAGGTCCGCGATGGTGCGGGCCACGCGCAGGATGCGGTGACTGGAGCGGGCGGACAGGCGAAACCGGTCCATGGCCTGCTCCAGCGTCCGGCGCGTGGCCTCGTCCAGGGTGCAATGTGTCCTGATTCCCTTGCCGTCAAGCCGGGCGTTCGTGCAGCCCTGGCGTGACAGTTGCCGGTCGCGGCAGGCCTGTACCCGGGCGCGCACGGTGGCACTGTCCTCGGGCGGCGGCCCCTCGCGGCTGAACAGCTCACCCCGGGGCAGTCGCGGCACCTGGACAGAGAGATCGATGCGATCGAGAAAGGGTGCCGACAGCCGGGCGCGTTGCCGGCGGTGCTGTTCACTGCTGCAGCGACAGTTCGCTCCCAGGTCGCAATCATAGCCCTGGGGGCAGGGGTTCATGGCGGCCACCAGCTGGAAGCGGGCAGGGAATTCCGCCTGGCGTGCCGCCCTGGAGATCGTGATCTGTCCGCTCTCCAGGGGTTCTCGCAGCACGTCGAGCACCCGCCGATCGAATTCCGCCAGCTCGTCCAGAAACAGTACGCCGTTGTGAGCCAGTGAAATTTCCCCCGGTCTCGGGTTGGATCCTCCACCCACCAGCGCTACCCCGGATGCGGTGTGGTGCGGGGCGCGAAAGGGTCGTCGGCGCCAGCGGCCCACATTCAGTCGCTGGCCGCTCACCGCGTGCACCGCCGCGGTAACCAGGGCCTCATCGTCGCTCATGGGTGGCAGCAGGCCAGGCAGCCGGCTTGCCAGCATGGTCTTGCCGGTCCCTGGAGGGCCGATCATGAGCAGATGGTGTTCGCCCGCGGCGGCGATCTCCAGTACCCGTCTGGCCTGGGGTTGTCCGATCACCTCGCTGAGATCGTCGCCGTGCTCGTCGCTGCCTCCGGACAGGGGTACCGGATGCTCGGCAATCGGCTCCACGTTGCGCAGGTGGGCGCAGACCCGCAGCAGGTGGTCTGCCGCCAGCACCCGGCATTCCTGCACCAGCGCCGCCTCATCCGCATCCCCCGGCGCCACCACCAGGGTCCGTCCCAGGCGCCGGGCCGCCATGGCTGCCGGCAGCACGCCGCCCACTGCCCGGAGCTCTCCGTTCAGTCCCAGTTCGCCGAGAAATTCATGTCCGTCCAGCGTGTTTGCGGGCAGCTGCCCCGACGCGGCCAGCAGACCCAGTGCGATACCCAGATCGAAACGCCCGCCTTCCTTGGGCAGGTCGGCCGGCGCCAGGCTTACAGTGATGCGTCGCGCCGGGAACTCGAAACCGCTGGTGATCAAGGCGGCGCGCACCCGTTCACGGCTTTCGCGTACCGCGGCTTCCGGCAGGCCGACGATGGCGCAGGCAGGCAGGCCGTTGGCCAGATGGACTTCGATCTGTACCGGCGGGGCGTCGATGCCGGACAAGGCGCGAGTGTGCACGATGGCGAGGTTCATGGATCCTTCCACGAGGGTTCATCCCTGGGTCCGCAAAGCGTAGCGATCCGGAGGCCGGGACTCAAGACGCGGGCTTGAACCGGAGGTGTATCAATCCCCGGGCAGTGGTTGCCGTGATTGCACGAATGAGGTCTACTCTCCCCGCATGCGTGTTCTCGGCCTGCCGTTTCTCGCCCTGACAGGAGTCAGCGTGGCGCTCTTTGTGTTCTTCCCCGAGGTGGATCTGGCCTTTGCGGGCCTGTTCTACGACGACGGCTTTTACCTGGCACGTCATCCGGTGTCCATGTTCTTTCACCGTTACGCCGGTTATCCCGGGATCGCGCTGGGTCTCGCCGGGCTGGTGTGGTGGCTGGCGGCCCTGTGCATCCGTCGCAGGCAGCTTTGGGGAGTGCAGCGGGGCGTGGGATTGTTTCTCGCCCTGGCGCTGCTGCTGGGCCCGGGGCTGGTGGTCAACGGCGTGCTCAAGGATTACTGGGGCCGTGCCCGTCCGGTCCAGATACAGGAGTTTGGAGGCGAGCGGACGTTTTCACCGGCACTGGTCATCGCCGACCAGTGTGAACGCAACTGCGCGTTCACCAGCGGTCACGCGGCGATAGCCTTCTACCTGGTGGTACTGGCCTTCCTGTTGACCGGGCCATGGCGATGGATTGCCTTCTGGGGCGCCGTGTTGTACGGCGCGGTGGTGGGCCTGGTACGCATCGTTCAGGGCGGGCATTTCCTGAGTGACGTGGTGTTCTCCTTTATCTTCGTTTTCCTGGTGGCGGCGATTTTGCACCGGCTGATCTTCCCTGACCGGCAGGGGCAGAGGGGATAACGCCGGCTGCTATGGTCCGGTGTTCGTATCGGCCAGTCTGACCAGCACCACACCGTTGCGCTCGAAGAGGATTTCGTGGGTAGGAACGTCCTTTAGCGCAGTGGAGCGGGTCACCACCACTTCACCGGCCCGCGGTTCACGCCGCTCCACATGGCGTCGCGCATAGACATTGAAGCTCGGATTGTTCAGCCGCCACATGACCACAGGCTCCGGCCGGTCCCGGGCGATGAGGCCCGCGTCCCTGATGGGACCCTGCTGGACGGTAGCCACCGTGGGCAGCAGCAACCCCGACACCGTGCCCGCCATCAGGATGCCCGGCAGGCTCGCACGCCAGATCGTATGCAGTCTTCGCCAGATGAGAAACCACATACTGATGATCAGCGCGACGCCGAACGCGGCGTACCAGCCAAGCCCGAAATGTCGCTCCACGTCGGCAAGCAGCGCGGCGGTGAAGGCGTTGCCGACAGTGGGCCTGACAGCCAGCACAATGGCGGGAAAAGCGAGCATGAGGGCAAAGAACAGCACGGCCGGCAGCGCCACCCAGAACCGGGAACGGATGTGGTCCAGTTCCCGTGCCATGAGGATGAACAGCGGTGTCATGCCGTAGAGCAGGTAGTGGGGCAGCTTGGTGCCTGCCAGTGAGAACAGGATGAACACGAATCCGAACCAGATGAGCAGGAAGCCGGTAAGGTCGTCCCCCAGACGGTGGCGCAGGCGCCACAGGGCGATGAGCAGCACCGTGGTCCAGGGCAGGATGCCGCCCAGCAGCACCGGAATGTAGTACCAGATCGGCCCGCTGTGGCCCTCCATGGGTGCCTGGAAACGGCCCAGGTTGTGTTCCAGCAGGAAGCCCAGGAGAAATCCCGGGCCTTCGCGCAGGGTGATGGCCAGGTACCAGGGCAGCACGATGACCAGAAAAAGCACGATACCCGGCGGATTGAACACGGCGCGCAGCCAGTCACGGAAACGTCCCTTGAGTGTGAAGAAGAGCAGGCTTGTGGCGAACGGGATGGCCACCGCTACGGGGCCCTTGGTGAGAAAGCCCAGTCCCATGAGCACAAAGGCCGCGTATACCCAGCGTCGTCCACCTTCGAGATAATGCTGATAAATGGCGAACATGCTCGCCGCAATGAGCAGGTTGAGCAGCGCATCGGCGATGGCCGCCTTGCCGATGATGCCCACTTCCAGCGCGGTCGCGCCGATGATCGCCGCAGCGAAACCCGTATGTCGGTCGCATACGCGCGTGGTGAAGGCGTATATGGCGAGCATCCATGCGCTGGAGGCAAGCGCCGAGGGCAGGCGCAGCGCGAACTCGTTCAGACCGAACAACGAGACAGAGGCCGCCTGTAGCCAGTAGATGAGGATGGGCTTATCATAACGCGGCTCGCCATAGAGGTAGGTGGCAATGAAATCCCCGCGTGCGAGCATGTCGCGGGTCGCCTCGCTGAAGGCCCCTTCATCCAGGTCGAACAGCGGGAAAGCGTGCAGATTGAAGAAAAACGCTGCGAACACCGCAACGCCCAGGGCCACGCCGAGCCGTCGCTCCGGGATCGTCCGCAGGTCATACTCGCCCGTGTGTTTGTTGGTCATGCCGGGGCCTTCCGCGAAAGTCGCACAGTCTAACCGCCCGCACCATGGTCCCACCAGTGCGGCATCCCCATGACCATGCCCAAATTCAACACACTGCTGGCCGTTGTCATCCTCGTCGCCTTCGTGGTGTTCGTGGAGTTCTATTTCGGCTGGCGTGCGCTGTTGCGTCCCTGGACTGAGGTCTCGCCTTCCGGCATCGCTGCTGCCGTTGCGCTGGCCTTTGTCACCTACTGGCTGCGTTCCCAGCGTGTCTACGACTACTACCGCGAACGCATGCGGGGCCGTGCCCTGGTGTGCCTGCGCCTTACCCTGGTCCACAATCTGCTGAACAACCTGTTGCCCATGCGCACCGGCGAGCTGAGCTTTCCCCTGCTTATGGCCCGGCATTTCCAGGTTCCCGCGACCCATTCCGTACCGGTGTTGCTGTGGTTCCGACTGATGGATCTGCACACCCTGGGCCTGTTCGCCTGGCTTGCCGTGGGTATGCATCTGCTCGGTTGGCTGCCGGCGCTGGCCGCCGCACTGGTCTGGATGGCGCTGCTGCCCATGGCGCAGCGCCTGGCCCCCTGGTTGCGCGATACGCTGGGGGACGCCTCGGGCAGCCGTCTGCGGAGTCTGACGTATCGGGTCTTTGACGCCCTGCCGGGCTCACCCGCAGCCTTCTGGCGCGCCTGGGCATGGACGTTCGCCAACTGGCTGGTCAAGCTTGCTGTGTTTGTG
>JBJHBY010000257.1:0-4661 GCA_050485745.1 Gammaproteobacteria bacterium
ATCGTAGCGAGTCAGATGGGCAATGGTGGCGAGATCGGCCGGTTCGTTGATCGCCACCACCGCCATCCGCTGCTGCAGGCCGCGCTCGTGCAGGGCCCGCAGCACACTGCGACCAATGCGTCCGTAGCCATTGATCGCCAGGCGGATCATGTTGCGCCCTTCAATGTGGCCCGGAACATACTCAATCCAGCAGTTCCGCGGCGACTTCGAGCACTGCGTCGCGAGTGAAGCCGAAGTAGGCCATCAGCTCGTCACCGGGTGCGGACTCGCCGAAGCGGTCGATGCCGATGATGCGGCCATCCAGGCCGACGTACTTGTGCCAGAAGTCCGGGTAGGCCGCCTCGATGGCGATGCGCGCCGGCACATCCGAGGGCAGGACCGCCTCGCGATAGGCGGCATCCTGAGCATCGAACAGGCTGGTGCAGGGCATCGACACGACCCGCACACGGCGGCCCTGGTCACCCAATGCCGCCGCGGCGTCGACGGCCAGCGCCACCTCGGAGCCCGTGGCGATCAGGATCAGCTCCGGCTGCCCGTCACAGTCCACCAGCACATAGCCGCCGCGTGCAGCGGCCTCCAGCTGCGCCTCGCTGCGCGGCTGCGCCGGCAGGCCCTGACGCGTAAAGATCAGCGCCGCCGGGCCGTCACGGCGCTCAATGGCGGCACGCCAGGCGACGGCGGACTCCGCCAGGTCACAGGGGCGCCAGGTGTGCAGATTGGGGGTACTGCGCAGGGCGGTCAGCTGCTCCACCGGCTGGTGGGTGGGGCCATCCTCGCCCAGGCCGATCGAGTCGTGGGTGTAGACGAACACGACACGCTGCTTCATCAACGCCGCCATGCGCACCGCGTTGCGGGCGTATTCCATGAACACCAGGAAGGTGCCACCGTAAGGAATGAAGCCACCGTGCAGGGCAAGGCCGTTCATGATGGCCGACATGCCGAATTCGCGCACACCGTAGTACAGGTAGTTACCGGCAGCATCCCCTGCGGACACACCCCGACTGCCCTTCCAGATGGTGTTGTTCGAGCCGGCCAGGTCGGCGGAGCCACCCAGCAGCTCCGGCAGCAGCGGGCCATAGGCGTCCAGACACATCTGCGAGGCCTTGCGCGTCGCCACCTTGCCAGCATTGGCCTGGGCCTCGCGCACCCACGCATCCGCAGCCGCGGCAAAACCCGCGGGGAGATCACCGGCAATGCGACGCTCGAATTCACTCGCCAGCTCGGGATGGGCGCCACGGTACGCTTCAAAGCGCTGGCGCCAGGCTGCCTCATGCCCGGCGCCGGCCTCCCGCGCATCCCAGGCGCTGTAAATGTCCGCGGGAATCTCGAAGGGTGCATGGGGCCAGCCCAGGCGCTCGCGGGCGGCCGCGATCTCGGCATCGCCCAACGGCGAACCGTGACATTCCTCCTTACCCTGCTTGTTGGGCGCACCAAAGCCGATGACCGTCTTGCAGCAGATCAGGGTCGGGCGCTGCTGCTCCGACAGCGCGGTGCGAATGGCCGTCTCCACCTCTTCCGGGTCATGGCCGTCGACATTGCGGATCACCAGCCAGCCGTAGGATTCAAAACGCGCCGGAGTGTCGTCGGTGAACCAGCCCTCGACCTCACCGTCAATGGAAATGCCATTGTCATCGTAGAAGGCGATCAGCTTGCCCAGGCCCAGGGTTCCGGCCAGAGAGCAGGCCTCGTGGGAAATGCCCTCCATCAGGCAGCCATCCCCCAGGAACACCCAGGTGCGGTGATCGACGATGTCGTGACCCGGGCGATTGAACTGTGTAGCAAGGATCTTCTCGCCCAGGGCCATGCCCACGGCATTGGCCAGGCCCTGGCCCAGGGGCCCGGTGGTGGTTTCAATACCGGGGGCATAGCCGTACTCCGGGTGCCCGGGCGTACGTGCGTGCAGCTGGCGGAAGTTCTTCAGATCGTCGATACCGAGGTCGTAGCCACTGAGGTGCAACAGGGAATACAGCAGCATGGAGCCGTGCCCGTTGGACAGCACGAAGCGGTCCCGGTCCGGCCACTCGGGGTTGGCCGGATTGTGTCGCAGGAAACTGCGCCACAGGACTTCGGCGATGTCCGCCATGCCCATCGGGGCCCCGGGGTGCCCGGAGTTGGCCTTCTGGACAGCATCCATGCTGAGGGCGCGGATGGCATTGGCGAGCTGGGTTCGGGACGGCATGAAACACTCCTGGCGCGGGCGCGGGACGAAAAGGGCGCTATTTTCCCGCAGCCGGGACGCCACGGCAAACCCGGCATTCAGAACCTATATCAAAATATTTTGATATAGGCAGCGAAACCCCCTATACTGCCGCCCCATGAGCACCTCCACCGCCCTGCGCAACCCGCTTGCGTCCGCTGCCGACGATGTCGCCACGGCCATGGCCGCACTGTGCAAGGCCGCCGCGGACCCGTTGCGGCTGCTGGTGCTGCGACTGCTGGCGCGGGACTCCTTCGGGGTTCTGGAGCTGACCCAGATGTTTGATTGTGGGCAGTCGGGTATGAGCCACCACCTCAAGGTGCTGGCCCGGGCCGGACTGGTGGACAAGCGCCGTGAGGGCAACAGCATTTTCTACCGGCGTGCCGAGCGCGCCGCGCAACCCGCACTGGATGAGCTGCAGCGCGCCCTGTTTGACAGTGCCGACCGCCTGGAGATACCCGGTGCGGTGGCGCAGCAGCTGGCGGTCGTGCAGCATCAGCGGGAGCAGCGGTCGCGGCAGTTCTTCGCCGATAACGCCGGAGCCTTTCGCAGCCAGCAGGAGCTGATCGCCGCCTTTGAGGTATACGCCCCGCAAGTTGCCAGTCACCTGGATGCGAGCTTCCCCGAGGGCAACGGCACGGCCCTCGAAGTCGGCCCCGGGGATGGCAGTTTCCTGCCGGAGCTGGCGCAGCGCTTTCGCCGCGTCGTGGCCCTGGACAACGCGGCCAGCATGCTGGCCCGTGCCCGGGCCCTGGTCGACAGCCGTGGCCTCGACAATGTCGAACTGCTGCTCGGGGATACCGGCGACCAGCGCCTGCGGGAACAGGACATCGATTGCGTGGTGATGAACATGGTGCTGCACCATGTGCCGGAGCCGGCTCTCATTTTCAGCGATATCGCCAGGCTGCTGCGCCCCGGGGGCCGCTTGCTGGTCACAGAGCTGTGCCGACACGACCAGGCCTGGGCCCGGGAGGCCTGCGGTGACGTCTGGCTGGGCTTCGAACCCGAGGCGCTGGGGGGCTGGGCCACGGCCGCCGGGCTGATCGAAGAGACCAGCGTCTACCTGGCCCAGCGCAATGGCTTCCGCATCCAGGTCAGGGAGTTTGTGAAAACCCGCGATGCGGTAACACCACACGCGGAATACTGAAACCACGGGTAGCAGCTTCGCCGTACCCTCAAGCTGCACGTTCACAGTGCTTTTTTCGTTAACACCAGGCCGGCCAGCCGAGTGCACCGGCATACAGCAGAGGACCACTACCATCATGTCGGATTATGCCCTGTTTACTTCCGAGTCCGTCTCCGAAGGCCATCCGGACAAGATCGCCGACCAGATCTCGGACGCCGTGCTGGATGCCCTCCTCGCCCGCGACAAGTACGCCCGGGTCGCCTGCGAGACCCTGGTCAAGACCGGGGTCACCATTCTGGCAGGGGAGGTCACCACCTCGGCCTGGGTCGACCTCGAGGATCTGGTACGCCAGGTGATCTGCGATATCGGCTACGACTCGTCCACCGTTGGTTTTGATGGCGCCACCTGCGGCGTCCTGAACATCATCGGCAAGCAGTCCGCCGACATCGCCCAGGGCGTGGATCGCGCCAAGCCGGAAGACCAGGGCGCCGGCGACCAGGGCCTGATGTTCGGCTATGCCAGCAACGAGACGGATGTGCTGATGCCCGCGCCGATCCTCTACGCCCACCGTCTGGTGGAACGCCAGGCCGAAGCTCGCAAGGGCGGCCTGCTGCCCTGGTTGCGCCCCGATGCCAAGAGCCAGGTCACCTGCCGCTACGAGAACGGCAAGGTCGTCGGCATCGACGCCATCGTGCTGTCCACCCAGCACAACCCCGAGGTGAAATACAGCGATCTGCGCGAAGCCGTGATGGAGCTGATCGTCAAGCACGTCATCCCCGCGGAACTGCTGCACAAGGACACCCGATTCCACATCAACCCCACCGGGCAGTTCATCATCGGTGGCCCAGTGGGCGACTGTGGCCTGACCGGGCGCAAGATCATTGTCGACACCTATGGCGGCATGGCGCGCCACGGGGGCGGTGCCTTCTCCGGCAAGGATCCGTCCAAGGTCGACCGCTCCGCGGCCTATGCCGGGCGCTACGTCGCCAAGAACATCGTCGCCGCCGGCCTCGCCGACCGCTGCGAAATCCAGGTCAGCTACGCCATCGGCGTGGCCGAGCCGACCTCGATCTCGATCAACACCTTCGGCACCGGCAAACTGCCCGAGGAGCGCATCGCACAGCTGGTGCGCGAGCACTTCGACCTGCGTCCCTACGCCATTTCCAGCATGCTCGACCTGCTGCACCCCATGTACCAGGCCACCGCCGCCTACGGCCACTTCGGCCGCGAGCCGGCGGAAATGACCTATCGCTGGAAGGATCGCGAGAACGGCCAGGAGCAGGAGAAATCGGAGACGTTTACCGCGTTCACCTGGGAGCGGACGGATAAGGTGGTGGC
>JBJHBY010000258.1:0-4602 GCA_050485745.1 Gammaproteobacteria bacterium
TGGCAGCAGCGCGATGAATAGTGACAGGATGACAAGATGGCGCGGCTGAATACACCGTACAGCAAAGGGCATGGCAATCTCCGTGACACTGCGAAACGTGGTGAATCCGCAGGTATTATAACGGCATTGCGTTCGCGCCGATTACTGGTGTTGGTATTGCTGCCGGAGTGTGGGGCGGCTGGAGCCCGGGCAAGATGGCGGAGGGGGTGGGATTTGAACCCACGGTGGGCGTAAACCCACGCCGGTTTTCAAGACCGGTGCATTCAACCGCTCTGCCACCCCTCCGAAGGCGAGCATTATACCGGCAACGCGGGTCACGGCAAGCGCAGTCTCCGGAAGCAAGATCTCCGGGGCCGGCGATGCCGGAAGCAGCGCCAGTCGGGCGCATGTCACCCGGCAGGTTTTTCTTGAGGAGCTGAGTGGATGGGGGAACAGCGGTCGATCCATGGCCAGTGGCGCAGCCGCTGGACTTATTTTCTGGCGGCCACCGGGTCCGCGGTGGGGCTCGGCAATATCTGGAAGTTCCCCTACATCGCTGGCGAATACGGCGGTGGTGCGTTTGTACTGGTCTATCTCGGCTGCATCGCGGTCATCGGTGTGCCGGTGCTGATGGCGGAAGTGGCCATCGGTCGGCGAGGGCGCAAGAGCCCGCTCAACAGCCTGCGCGAGATCGCCGTCGAGGCCGGAGGCTCAGGGCACTGGCGCTGGCTGGGTTGGCTGGCGGCACTCACCGGGTTGCTGATTCTGTCCTTCTACACGGTGGTGGCGGGCTGGGCGCTGTATTACGTGGTTCAGGCCGCCGCCGGCAATTTCCAGGGGGCAGACAGCGCCGACATCCAGGCTCTCTTTGCCGGCTTCACCGGCAACCCGTGGCAACTGTTGCTGTACGGCAGCCTGTTCCTGGGGTTGACCATGTGGTGTATCGGGCGCGGTGTGGAAAAGGGGATCGAGGCCAGCCTGCGCTTCGTCATGCCGCTGATGCTGGCCCTGCTGCTGTTGCTGGTGGGTTATGCCATGAGCAGCGGTGATTTCGAGGCGGGACTGCGTTTTCTGTTTGCCCCGGATTTTTCCCGTCTGACGGTTGGCGCGGTGCTGGTGGCGCTGGGGCATGCCTTCTTCACCCTGGGCCTGGGAGCAGGTGCCATGATGATCTACGGTGCCTATGTGCCGGCGCGTGTCTCGCTGCCCGGCACCTGCGTGCAGATTGCCCTGGCGGACACCCTCATCGCGCTGCTTGCCGGGCTGGCGCTGTTCCCGATTGTGTTTGCCGTGGGGCTGGCGCCGGGGGAGGGCCCCGGGTTGATTTTTGTCACCCTGCCAATCGCCTTTGCCAATATGCCGTTCGGCGGGGTGGTGGGCACCCTGTTCTTCATCATGCTGGCACTGGCCGCGTTTTCTTCCGCGATTTCGATGATCGAGGCGATGGTGGCGACGGTGGTGGAGCGCTGGCACTGGCGCCGTGCTACAGCCGCCGCGGTGGTGGGTGTGCTGGTGTGGCTGCTCAGTCTGGGCACGGTCTTCTCATTCAACATCTGGCGCGGTGAATTGCTGGCGGGGATGAACTTCTTTGAGCTGCTGGATTTCACCACATCGCGGCTGCTGCTGCCTCTGGTGAGCCTGGGTACGGCCCTGTTTGCCGGCTGGGTGATGAGTCGCAGCGCCGCGGTGGCAGCGCTGCGCGCTCGCTCGGAAGCCGTGTTCAATACCTGGTATGTACTGATCCGCTTCGTCTCGCCGTTGGCGATCCTGCTGGTGTTTGTCAGCGTCCTGCGCTGAGCTGCCGACCCGGCTGGCATTGCCGGGTGGCGGTGTCGTCGACGGGCGAATGCATTCACTCGCCCGTATGCCAACCGTCTTCAGTCGATGACCCTCAGTCGAGTCCGCCGCCCAGGTACATCTCCCTGACCTTCAGTTTGTGCAGTTTCTCGCTGGCATTACGCGGCAGTGGTTGCCCGGCGAAGCGGATGTGCTTCGGTACCTTGTAGCCAGCCAGATGCTGCCCGAGAAAGCTTCGGAGCGCGGGCTCATCGAGTCTGAAGCCCGGGCGCAGGTAACAGACCATGGCCAGTTCCTCGCCCATGTCCGCATCATCCACTCCGAACACCACGACCTCCTGGATCGCTTCATGGCGGTAGGCGGTATTCTCGATTTCACCGGGGTAGATGTTCTCGCCACCGCGGATCACGATTTCCTTGATGCGGCCGGTGATGTGCAGGAAGCCATCGGCATCGATCATGCCCACGTCCCCGGTGCGCAGCCAGCCATCGGCGGTAAAGGTCTTGGCGTTGGCCTCGGGTTTTTCCCAGTAGCCGGGCGTGCAGGTGATGCCGCGCAGCTGAATCTCGCCCTGTTCACCCTCCGGCAGCAGCGTGTCATCCGCGGCGGCGAAACGGAATGCCATGATCGGCGACGGGATGCCGGCGCTGTTGGGCTTGAGGTCGAAGATCGCACCACTCATGGTCGCCGCAACCGCCATGGTTTCGGTCATGCCGTAACCTGCTGAGCGGCTGACGGCGCCGAGCTTTTCCTCGATCAGTTCCGGCAGGCCCGTCGGCGTTGCCGCGCCGGCACCTGCCACACGGCCTAGTGAACCCGTGTCGTAATCATCGAATTTCGGGTGGTTGAGCAGGTCCTTGAGAATGGCTGGCACAGTCGACAGGTTGGTAATTTTCTCCGCCTGGATCAGTTGCAGTGCCTTTTCGCTGTCCCACGTGTACATCATCACTGCTTTCTGCGCGGTCATGGCGGGCATCAGGAAGCCACTGAGCAGGCCGGTGGCGTGAAACAGGGGCACCGTCAGCATCGGGGATTCACGCTCCGCCCCGCCCCTGAGTTCGCGCGGACCTTCCAGGGTCATCAGCAGGTAGCCCAGGAACATCATGTTCATCAGCGACTGGCAGACGGCGACATGATTATGGGCCACACCCTTGGGAAATCCGGTACTGCCGGAGGTATAGAGGATCAGGCACAGGTCCTCCGCGGCAGGAGATACCACCTCATAGCTCCGTCCCTTGCCGCTGCCCTGTACGACCTCGAAGGATTGCACGCCCGCGGTCTGCGGCTCCACATCGCCGGTCGCCAGCACCTGCAGTGACAGTTCGTCGAGGCGTGGGGCGATCAGCTTGACCCGTTGCGGGTCGGCAATCAGACAGCGTGCGCCACAATCGGTGACGGCAAAATGCAGCTCCTCGGTCTTGCCCCAGCTGTTGATCGGAACCACGATGGCGCCCACCAGAATTGCAGCGGTAAAGCCCACACACCAGTCCGGACAGTTGCGCATCGCGATCGCAACCCGGTCACCAGGCCGAATGCCCAGGTCATGCTGCATCGCGGCGGCAAGGCTGTCGACGCGCTGGAAAAAACCGCTATAGCTCAGCCGTTCGTTCTCGTAGACAAGAAAATCCAGGTCGCCGTGATTGCGCACGGACTGCAGCAGTTCGATGAGGTTGGCGGCGGCGTGCTTGTACGCGGGAAAAGTACCGCTGGACAGCTGCCGTGATTCGATCTCGAAAAACTCTCCGGGACCGGTGATCTTGAGAATGGCTTCGCGAATGGCCTGGGGGGTGACGCTCATGCTGACTCCTGCTCCCTGAATGACGCATTGAGTGAAAATGGTTTGCCGCATTGAGCCGGCCTTAATTAAGGCACTTCTGATTAATCGGTGATGAACATTGCCGGGTTAAAGCGGTGCATGGAAGTGCCTTAATCAATGCTTGCCGGGTTAATGGCGCCGCCAAGTTGCACCACGCTTTTGCCGAGGGTGTGCCCGGCATGCATCTCGCGCAGGGCTTCCGGCAGCTCATTGAGGTCCCAGCGCCTGCCGATATGAGGCTTCAGTCGGCCCGCGCTATACCAGTCAAACAATTGCCGGAAATTGTCCTCGTTCATGGCTGGATCCCGGATCGCAGACATGCCGTACGCAACCCCGACCACGGACATGGATTTGAGAATGCTGTAGTTGACAGGAAAGCTGGGAATTTCGCCACCCGCGAAGCCGACGATCAGGTAGCGGCAGTTCCAGCCGGCGCAGCGCCGGGCCTGGTCGAACAGCGCGTCACCGACCGGATCAAAAATCACATCGACGCCCTGTTTGCCGGTCAGCGCCATCACCTGGTCACGCAGGTCTTCCTCGCGGTAATTGATCACCTCGTCCGCACCAAGCTGGCGGGCGATGGCGCACTTGTCGTCACTGCTGGCCCCGGCGATGACGCGTGCGCCCATGGCCTTGCCGATTTCCACGGCGGCACTGCCGCAGCCCCCGGCGGCGCCGAGCACCAGGAGTGTCTCGCCAGCTTGCAGCTTGCCGCGCTGACGCAGCCCATGCATGCCGGTGCCATAGGTCATATTGAAGGCGGCGGCATCCTCGAAACTCATACTGTCGGGAATGGCGCGAATCTGCTGAAAGGGCGGCGCCACGACCAGTTCCTGGGCAAAGGCGCCAAAACCACTCATGACCATGACTCTCTGGCCAGCGGTGAAGCCTTTCACGTTTTCGCCCACTTCGAGGATCACGCCGCTGGATTCGCTGCCGGGTGTGAAGGGTGGGTCCAGCTTCAGCTGGTACTGGCCACGGGTGATCAGCACATCGGGAAAGTTCAGAGC
>JBJHBY010000259.1:0-4592 GCA_050485745.1 Gammaproteobacteria bacterium
TTTATTACCCGGGTCGTGCCCTGCGCCCTTGGCCAAAAACATGCGCGGTGGGGGGGTTGTTCGTGGTCGTATTGTTGCGGGGATGTGGGGCGCTTGTGGTGGTTTGGTGCGGGTGGGGCCCCCCCCGCCCCGCCACAGCTCGATCCGATACCAGGGGTCAGGCCATGGCGCGGATGTTACGGCGCTGCTGATCGAGCCGCTCACGCGCGACCTGGGCGTCGGCGAGTTTGTCCCGCTCCTTCTGCACCACATCGGCTGGCGCCCTCGCGGTGAAGCTGGCGTTGTCGAGCTTGCCCTGCAGGCGCTTCAACTCCTTGTCGAGGCGCTCGACCTCCCGGTCCAGCCTCGCCAGTTCGGCGTCGCGATCGATCAGTCCCGCCATGGGTACCAGCACTTCCATCTCACCCACCAGTGCGGTAGCAGAGAGGGGGGCGGATTCATCCGCGCCCAGGGTCTTGATCGAAGCCAGTTTGGCCAGCTTGCGCAGGAAGGTGCCGTTCTGTTCCAGGCGGCGCCGGTCTTCCGCCCCGGCGTTTTTCAGCAGTACGTCCAGTTCCCGACCCGGGGGAATGTTCATTTCTCCACGGATGTTGCGCACGCCGACAATCACCGCCTGCAGCCACTCGGCATCGCGCTCGGCGGTCGCATCGATACGCGCAGGATCGGGCTCGGGCCAGGGCTGCAGCATGATGGTGTCGCCACTGCGCCCCGCCAGCGGGGCTATGCGTTGCCAGATCTCCTCGGTGATGAAGGGCATGAACGGGTGCGCCAGGCGCAGAGCCGCTTCAAGCACGCGCACCAGGGTGCGCCGTGTACCGCGCAGGCGCTCCGCGGGGGCACTCTCATCCCACAGCACGGGCTTGGACAGCTCCAGATACCAGTCGCAGTACTGGTTCCAGATGAACTCGTACAGGGCCTGGGCGGCGAGGTCGAAACGGAACTGCTCCAGCTGCCGGGTGACCTCCGTTTCGGTCTGCTGCAGGCGCGAAATAATCCAGCGGTCAGCCAGGGTCAGCTCCACGGTGTCGTCGTCCTGCCCGCAATCCTGGCCATCACACTGCATCAGCACATAGCGCGCCGCGTTCCAGATCTTGTTGCAGAAGTTGCGGTAGCCTTCCACCCGGCCCATGTCGAACTTGATGTCGCGCCCGGTGGAGGCCAGCGAACAATTGGTGAAGCGCAACGCATCGGTGCCGTAGGCGGCGATACCCTCGGGAAACTCCCTGCGCGTTTGCTGCTCGATCTGCTTCGCCAGTTGCGGCTGCATCATGCCACTGGTGCGTTTGGCGACGAGACTCTCGAGGTCGATACCGTCGACGATGTCCAGTGGATCCAGCACGTTGCCCTTGGATTTGGACATCTTCTGTCCCTGGCTGTCGCGAACCAGGCCGTGCACGTACACGGTTTGGAACGGAATCTGCCCGGTCAGATGCAGGGACAGCATGATCATCCGCGCCACCCAGAAGAAGATGATATCGAAGCCGGTGACCAGAACGTCGGTGGGGTGGAAGGTCTTGAGAAAATCCGTCTGCTCCGGCCAGCCCAGGGTAGAGAAAGTCCACAGCCCGGAGCTGAACCAGGTGTCGAGAACGTCCTCGTCCTGGCGCAGCGGGGTGTCGCCGAGCTGGTATCGCTCGCGCACTTCTGCCTCGCTGCGCCCGACATAGTGACGGCCGCTGTCGTCGTACCAGGCGGGAATGCGGTGCCCCCACCACAGCTGGCGGCTGATGCACCAGTCCTGGATGTCGCGCATCCAGCTGAAGTACATGTTCTCGTATTGCTTCGGCACGAACTGGATACGGCCGTCCTCGACCGCGGCGATGGCGGGGCCGGCCAGTGCCTTCGTGGATACGTACCACTGATCGGTGAGCCAGGGCTCGATGACCACGTTGGAGCGGTCACCCCGCGGTACCTTGAGGGCGTGATCGTCGATTTTTTCCAGCAGACCCATGGCGCGCAGGTCTTCGACCAGGCGCGCGCGCGCCTCGAAGCGGTCGAGGCCGGCATAGGCCGCCGGCAGTGCGGGGTCCACGGCGTCGCTGGGCTGCCCCTCGATGTTGAACACCTGGGCCGCGGCCAGGATGGCGGCGTCGCGATCCAGTACATTCACCAGCGGCAGATTGTGGCGCTTGCCCACTTCGTAGTCGTTGAAGTCATGGGCCGGAGTGATCTTGACACAGCCGGTGCCGAATTCCCGGTCGACGTAGTCATCGGCAATGACCGGGATGCGGCGATTGGCCAGGGGCAGATTGACGTAGCTGCCGATCAGGTTGCGGTAGCGCTCGTCGTCCGGATGCACCGCCACCGCGGTGTCCCCGAGCAGGGTCTCGGGCCGGGTCGTTGCCACCACCAGATAGTCGCATCCCGCGGCGGTGCGCCCGCCATCGGCGAGGGGATAGCGCAGGTGCCAGAGCTGGCCCTGCTCATCGTGATTCTCTACCTCGAGGTCGGAGATCGCGGTATGCAGTTTCGGATCCCAGTTCACCAGGCGCTTGCCACGATAGATCAACCCGTCGTCGTGCAGGCGCACAAAGGCCTCGCGCACGGCATTGGACAGGCCCTCGTCCATGGTGAAGCGCTCCCGCGACCAGTCCACCGAGGAGCCGAGCCGGCGGATCTGCCGGGTGATGGTGCCACCGGATTCCTCTTTCCAGGCCCAGACCTTCTCCAGGAACTTGTCGCGACCGAGTTCGTGACGGCTGATGCCCTGCGCCGCCAGTTGCCGTTCCACAACCATCTGCGTGGCGATGCCGGCGTGGTCCGTACCCGGCTGCCACAGGGTGTTGCGGCCCTGCATGCGACGCCAGCGCACCAGGGCATCCATGATGGCGTTATTGAAGCCATGACCCATGTGCAGGCTGCCGGTCACATTCGGCGGAGGGATCATGATGGTATAGGGGGCACCCTTTCCGCTGGGTGCGAAGTGATTGTTCGCCTCCCAGGTCTGGTACCAGCGGGTCTCGATGGCTTCGGGTTGGTAGGTCTTGTCCATGAATCGGGGTCGCTTTCGGCTGCTGGCGACGACCGGATGCGGGCGTCGGGAAAGCGCGGAAGTATACAACGCCGGGTGCCCGCAGCCCAAAATCCGGGGGGCTGCTGGCGGTCGAGACGGCGCCCGTACTGAGGCGTCAGGATCCGGCAGAGGGTTCCTGTGGCGTGGTCGCGTGCATCTTGGTCAGCTCGTCCGGATCCAGCGCCCGCAGGCGGCGGCGCAGCTCCGCGCACAGCTCGGGCATCAGGGTTTCGATCACGGCGTCGATCAGTTGCTCGCGATCGATGGATGCATGCTTGTCGTGCGCAGTTTCTGCCCCCGCCGGGGTCAGCAGCTCGTCCTCGGCGAGGTTGTCGACCTGCGCGGGGGCGGTGGCATCGGGTCGGTCCGTCGCGTCGGGCTCCGTACTGTCCTCGGCGATACGAACATTCAGCGAGAAGCGCGGAAACAGGGTGCCGAAGTCGGCTCCAGCCTCGAGTCCGGGGCCGGGCTCGTTCACGGGGGCAGCAGCCGCAGCGGCAGGGTCTGTCTCGGGGGGCGACGTTTCGGCCTCCGCCGAGGGTCCCTCTGCCACGCCCGGTACAGGTGTCACCACGTCACTGAGGGTTGGGATCTGTGATGTTCCGGGGGTATCGGCCTGGTCCAGCAGGCGCTGGATGTGCTCCAGCTCCCGCAGCAGATGGGCCTGGGCATTGTTGTCCGGCAGCTGGTGTGTCATCGGGTGACTCCCGGGTGCGGGCTGGCCCCGCCCCTAACCCTGTCGCATGTCCTGTTTGCGGGGTTCGACGCCCGCGTCCCTGTACAGGCGCCATTGTTGTCGCGCGGCGGCTTCGGCCGCCGTGTTCCGAATCACGACTTCGGCGATCCGCTCGATGCCCGCGGCGTGGGGCGGAACCCCCGGTGCCAGATTGATCAGCACCTGCCGGTCAGCGGGAACCCCGGCGTCGTTGTGCCCGATCAGCACCGGGGCGCCCGGCGCGCTGCCCTCGCTGTGCAGGGCGTGGGGGACGAAGCTCGGGCGCCGGAAGGTCCATAGCAGGCTGTCCAGAGCCTGCGCCGCCTCGGCGCTCGCGGTGCGCAGATAGACCTGCAGCCCGCTGCGCCAGGCCTTCTCGGCAAGGCGGCAGGCGAAGTGCTCGCGGGCAGTGGCCTCGCTGTCGGACAGCAGGTAAAAATCGACCTGGGGCATGCTCAGCCGCGCCGCGTCAGCAGGTATTCGCAGAGCAGGGCGACCGGCCGCGGCGCTCCGCGGGACCGCGACTGCTGAACGACTCTGGGTCGCCGAGGTCCGCAATGCAACCAAGCGGTATGGCAGCGGCGACACTTCGGTCACGGCACTCGACGACGTGACCGTCGGTTTCGGGCGAGGCACGTTCACCGCGGTCATGGGCCCGAGCGGATCCGGAAAGTCGACCGGGACGGCCAACCTGATCCGTGCGGGGTGGGACTACCTCTCGGACGACCGCGTCTTCCTGCGTCGACGGAGGTGGACGAACGGAGGCGCCTCGGGCACGACGTCGATCGTAGAGATTCAGATGGACGGTGCTCGGCGCAGGTCGTTTATGGTCCGGCGGCCGCACAAGCCCAAGGGGGGTAGATG
>JBJHBY010000260.1:0-4571 GCA_050485745.1 Gammaproteobacteria bacterium
CCGCAGGCCTGGACGGGTGAGCGGTTGCGTCGAGCCGAAGCGGGTCTGCTGGATTGCCTGGTGGGAATGCTGGTTGCGCCGAGCTCCCTGCGGGAAGGCGGTGGAGACGAGGCTGAGGATTGATTGATCAAACGGTGTGCGCCGGATGCCGGCACACAGGCGGAGGTGAGTGATGAGTGTTGACCAGATGACGGGCCTGTTCGTGCTGGGCCTGTTTGTGTTCATGCTGGCGGTGGAGGGCATCGCCGGGCGTCTGCGCCGTTCCCGCTATCCGGGGCGTGACGGCGCCATGACGTTTGGTGGCCTGCTGGCACAAACGACCTTTGCAGGCCCGATCATCGGTGGCGCCACCGGCTGGCTGCTGCTGACCCTGTGGCCGGCGTCTTCTGGTGGCTGGGCGCACTGGCCCTTCTGGCTTGCCTTTCCGTTGTTCCTGTTGCTGGAGGACTTCTGCCACTACTGGTTGCACCGCTGGTCGCACGAAAAGCGCTGGCTGTGGAAGCTGCATCGCACCCATCACAGCGGCACTGCGATGAACGTGGGCCTGGTGTTCCGCTATAACATTTTCTGGACCCTGCTGCTGCCCCAGTCCTGGCTCTCCGCCCTGCTGGTGTACATGGGCTTGCCGCTGGTGTATTTCTGGGTGATCGCGGTGTCCTTCACTGTCAATGTGCTGACCCATACCCATTTTCGCTGGGACTTGTGGATGCTGGAGCGGCTGCCGTTTCTGCGGCCCCTGTGGATGGGGTTCAGCCGCGTGGTCACCACGCCGGATACCCACCACGCGCACCACGGTATGGGCCCGGATGCCAACGTGAAGGGCAACTACGCGGTGGTGTTCTTCCTCTGGGATACCCTGTTTGGCACCGGCAAGATCCCGATGAAGGCACAGCGCGCCATCGGCCTGCCCATCTCCGGGCGTCTGCACTGGGCTGAAGAGCTGTTCTGGCCCCTGGTGCGCAAGCCGCTGGCGCCGAAGCCCGGTGCCGATCGGGCCGAGCGGGTGGCGGAGAGTGCCTGAGCTGATTTCAGGTGCAGCCCAGGCCGCGGCGCAGGGCGTCCAGCATCTCGGTGTCCTGGCGTCGGCTGACGGCGGCCGTGGTCACCAGTGAGGAGCCGTGGAAGGTGCCGGGGAAGGTGTGCAGTTCAACGCTCACCCCGGCCTCCAGCAAGGCGAGGGCATAGCGGATGTCCTCGTCGCGCAGCGGGTCGAACTCCATGGCGGTCACATAAGTCGGTGGCAGGCCGCGCAGCTGATCAGCGCTGGCCCTGGCGGGTGCCGCATACATCGGCACGTTGTCACCGCCGGGTTGCCAGGCTTCCCCCAGGTAGTAGGCCCAGCTCAGTTCTGCGTTGGGCCGGTTCCACAAGGGGGTGTCGGTGAAGGCGCGCATGCTCGGCGTATGCAGGCGATCGTCCAGTTCGGGCATGCCGAGGAACTGAAAACAGATCGCCGGGCCCTGCCGGTCCCGCGCCAGCAGGCAGAGGGCCGCCGCCAGGCCACCGCCGGCACTTTGTCCGAAGACGCCAATCCGGTTGGTGTCTACTCCAAGGGCTGCGGCTTCCGCATGCAGCCAGCCCAGGGCCCGGTAGCAATCCTCCAGGCCGGCCGGGTAGGGGTGTTCCGGCGCCAGCCGGTAGTCCACCGATACCACCGGAATGCCGAGCTCCCGCGCGATCTGTGCGCAGGAGCCATGTTCGGTTTCGAGGCTGCCCACCACGAAGCCGCCACCGTGGATATAGAGCAGGGCCGCGCCCGGAGCCGCGCTGGCGCTGGCCTGGGCGGGGCGATAGAGGCGCAGGGGCAGGGCGGGGTGCGCCGCGTCGCCGGGCAGGGTGAGGTCGCGGATCTCGAGGCCGCGGGTATCCACCGCGGCATTCATGGCGGCGCTCATCTCCACCAGCCCGGCGCGGGCCGCCACCGGGTCATCGAAGCGGGTATCGGGGAGCTGTGTGGCGAAGTCAGCGAGTTCCGGGTCGAAGCGATAGCTCATGGGGATACGCTCTCTGTGTTATTAACCTGGCATGCAAACAGGCATCCCTTCCTGTTTGCATGCGCGCCCTGGAAATACTGGCGGAGTTGCGCGGAACCCCTGGTATTTCCAGGGCTTGCATTGGCCTTCGGCCAATGACCGGCACCTCCCTGTGCCGCATTAACCCGACAATATTCATTGCCGGGTTAATCCTATCTGTATCTCGCCGGCATTCCGGGGTCTGGCGGTTCTTCGGGTCCGGGCGCTCAGCGCGTTGCGCCACCGGCAGGCGCGATGCGTGGGATAACACCGTCGATGCGGGCCAGGCGCTGGCGGATGCGGCGCTCGATGCCGGGGGCGTCGAGGCCACAGGTGGCCAGTTGCTGCTCATGGCTGGCATGGTCGATAAAGTGATCGGGCAGGCCCAGTTGCAGCAGGGGCACGCATAGCTCCGCCTGATTCAGCGCTTCCGCCACAGCGGATCCAGCGCCGCCCATGATGGTGTTTTCCTCCAGCGTAACCAGCAGGGTGTGGCTGCCGGCCATGTCCAGCAGCAGCGCCTCGTCCAGTGGTTTGAGGAAGCGCATGTCGACGACGCTGGCGTCAAGGCGTTCGGCTGCGGCCAGTGCCGCAGGCAGCAGCGTGCCGAAATTGAGGATGGCGACACCGTGCCCGCGCCGCCGCACCACACCGCGACCGATCGGCAGTGGCTGCATCTGCGTTTGCAGGCTTGCCCCCGGGCCGCGACCACGGGGGTAGCGCACCGCCGCGGGGCCGGGGTGCTGGTAGCCGGTGTAGAGCAGTTGGCGGCATTCGTTCTCGTCGCTGGGGGTGGCGACGAGCAGATTGGGTATACAGCGCAGGTAGCTGAGGTCGAAGGCACCGGCATGGCTGGCACCGTCCTCGCCCACCAGTCCGGCGCGATCGATTCCAAACGTCACGTCCAGGTTTTGCAGGGCGACGTCGTGGATCAGCTGGTCGTAGCCGCGTTGCAGGAAGGTGGAATAGATCGCCACCACCGGCTTCATGCCTTCACAGGCCAGGCCCGCGGCCAGGGTGACCGCGTGCTGCTCGGCGATGGCGACATCGTGATAACGCTCGGGAAAGCGCTCGGAGAACGCCAGCATGCCCGAGCCCTCGCACATCGCCGGGGTGATGGCGACCAGGCGCTGGTCGAGCTCCGCCATGTCGCACAGCCAGTCGCCGAACACCTGCTGATACTTGACGCCGGTGCTGGAAGGTTTGCCCGCCGTGCTGCGTGGCTCGATCTTGGTGATGGCGTGGTAGCCGACCGGGTCCGCCTCCGCGGGTTCGAAGCCCTTGCCCTTGCGGGTGATGATATGCAGCAGCTGTGGACCCTCGAGCTCGCGCATATTGCGGATGGTGCTGACCAGGGTGGGCAGGTCGTGGCCATCGATCGGGCCGATGTAATTGAAGCCCAGCTCCTCGAACAGCATGCCGGGGGCGACCAGGCCCTTCATGTGCTCTTCGACCTGGCGGGCGAAGTCCCAGGCCGGTGGAATTCTGGAGAGCACTTTCTTGCTGCCGCTCTTGAGGCTGTTGTAGACCTTCGAGGCCCAGATCTTGGAGAAATAGGTGTTCAGCCCGCCGGTGTTGCGCGAAATCGACATCTGATTGTCGTTCAGGATGACCAGCATGTCGGCATTGCAGTGGGCAGCGTGGTTGAGTGCCTCGAAGGCCATGCCTGCGGTCATGGCGCCGTCGCCGATGACGGCGACCGTGCGTTGCGGTGAGCCCGTGGCCCGGGCCGCGAGAGCCATGCCCAGGGCGGCGCTGATGCTGGTGCTGGAGTGGCCGACGCCGAAGGTGTCGTAGGGGCTTTCGCTGCGCTTGGGGAAGCCGGACAGACCATCCTGCTGGCGCATGCTGGCCATGCGCTCGCGGCGCCCGGTCAGGATCTTGTGCGGGTAGCTCTGGTGGCCGACATCCCAGACCAGGCGGTCGAAAGGGGTCTGGTAGACGTAGTGCAGGGCGATCGTCAGCTCGACCACACCCAGCCCGGCGCCAAAGTGTCCGCCGGTCTGCCCTACCGTGTAGAGCAGAAAATGGCGCAGCTCGGTGGCCAGCTCAGACAATTCGCGCTCATCCAGCAGGCGCAGCTGGTCCGGGCTGTCGATGCGGTCGAGCAGGGGTGTGGCCGGCCGCTGGTTGGGAATGGCGTCGAACATCACTGCGCTGGTTCGCCTGCAGGTAAAGGAGGCAATTGTAACCTATTTCCCCCGCGTATCCCCGCCTCCTGGCGGAGCGGCGCTGTGCGGGCTGTTTCGCCTCAGTTGGGGCGCTCCAGCACATAGTCGGCCAGTTGCCGCAGGCGCAGTGCATCGGGGCCGAAGTCCGCCAGCGCGGCGATGGCATCGGCGTGCAGTGCCGCGGCGTGATCCCGTGCTGCCTGCAGTCCCATCAGCGCGGGGTAGGTGGGTTTACCGCGGTCCGCGTCGGCCCCGGCGCGCTTGCCCAGCACTTCGGTGGCGGCGGTGACGTCGAGAATGTCGTCCTGGACCTGAAAGCAGAGCCCCAGGGCCTCGCCGTAGTGGTCCAGTCGTTGCAGGCTGGCCGGGTCGGCGCCCGCGGCCAGGC
>JBJHBY010000261.1:0-4541 GCA_050485745.1 Gammaproteobacteria bacterium
GTGTAGGCGCGGCCGCTGGAGTCGATCACCACCAGCGGCTGGTTACTGCGCCCGCGCGCGGCCAGCTTGAAGCCGTCGCCGGACTTGTAGCTCAGCTGCAGCGGGTCGATGTCGTGACCCTTGGCGGAGCGGATCCAGCCCTTGTCCGAGAGCACCACGGTGATGGGCTCGGCACTGACCAGCTCTTCCTCGCTGAAGGCACGCGCTTCGCCGCGCTGTACCAGGGGCGAGCGCCTTGCGTCGCCAAACTGTTCCGCGGCCGCCAGCAGCTCCTTGCGGATCAGGGTTTTCAGCCGCCGCGGCGACTCCAGGGTCTGCTGTAACTGGTCGCGCTCCTGCGCCAGTTCGTCCTGCTCACCGCGGATCTTCATTTCCTCCAGGCGCGCCAGGTGGCGCAGCTTGAGGTCGAGGATGGCTTCCGCCTGAATATCCGAGAGGCCGAAGCGCTCCATCAGCACCGGCTTGGGTTTGTCCTCGGTGCGGATGATGCGGATCACCTCGTCGATGTTGAGATAGGCGATCAGGTAACCATCGAGCACGTGCAGGCGCGCCAGCACCTTGTCCAGGCGGTGCTGCAGGCGCCGCCGCGTGGTCTGGGTGCGGAACTCCAGCCACTCGCGCAGCATCGTGTCCAGCGCCTTGACCTGGGGGCGCCCGTCGATGCCGATCACGTTGAGATTGATGCGATAGCTCTTTTCCAGGTCCGTCGTGGCGAACAGGTGGTTCATCACCGCTTCGGCATCGACGCGGTTGGAGCGCGGCACGATCACCAGGCGAGTCGGGTTCTCGTGGTCGGATTCATCGCGCAGGTCGGTCACCATCGGTAACTTCTTTGCCTGCATCTGCTGGGCGATCTGCTCCAGTACGCGTGCTCCGGAGACCTGGTGCGGCAAGGCCGAGACGATGATCTCGCCGTCCTCAAGCTGCCACAGGGCGCGCATGCGCAGGCTGCCGCGGCCGCTCTGGTAGGCGGCGACCAGCTCCTCCCGGGGGGTGATGATCTCGGCCTCGGTGGGGAAATCCGGCCCCTGGATGTGTTCGCACAGCTCGCGTACCCCGGCGCCGGGCTCTTCCAGCAGGCGCACACAGGCGCTCACCACTTCGCGCAGATTGTGGGGTGGGATGTCCGTGGCCATGCCCACCGCGATGCCGGTGGTGCCATTGAGCAGCACATTGGGGACTCGGGCGGGTAGCAGCGCCGGCTCGTCCAGGGTGCCGTCGAAGTTGGCAACCCAGTCCACCGTGCCCTGCTCCAGCTCCGACAGCAGCAACTCGGAGAAAGCCGTCAGGCGGGACTCGGTGTAGCGCATCGCGGCGAAGGACTTGGGGTCATCCGGGGAGCCCCAGTTACCCTGGCCATCCACCAGGGGGTAGCGGTAGCTGAAAGGTTGTGCCATCAGCACCATGGCTTCGTAGGCAGCGGAATCGCCATGGGGGTGGAACTTGCCGATCACATCGCCCACGGTGCGCGCGGATTTCTTGTATTTGGCGCCGGCCTTCAGCCCCAGTTCGCTCATGGCGTAGACGATGCGCCGCTGCACCGGCTTGAGCCCGTCCGCGAGACTGGGCAGGGCGCGGTCCAGAATCACGTACATTGAATAATCGAGATAGGCCTTCTCGGTGTACTGCCGGAGGGGAACCTGTTCGAAGCCGTCGCTGCTGATATCGTTCATGCACCATCCCGAAAAGCGTCTGACTGTGTCGCCGCAGGCCGGGCGGGCTCACCGCGGCGGGACTCATCATGCCTGCAAAACGGCGGCCATTATCCCTGTCCGCTGCGCGGGATGCCAACCTGTTCACAGTTTCTGCATCCGCAGTTTCCGCAGGGCGTCTGCGGGTATCTACGTAGTTTCACAACGGCGGGGGGCACCTATACTGACAACTCCAGAATGTCATGAGCCATCGGACAATCGATATGCGGCAGCCTCCGGCAACGGACAACATCATCGACCTCACTCGCTTCCGCGAAGCGACCCAGCGCGAGGTGATTGACGACATCAGTGCCCGGGCGTTTCTGTTCCTGCAGGAAGAGGCCGAGCAGGAGGCCCTGCCAATGAAAATGGTACTGGCTGAGCACCTTTTGGGTATTACTCTGGTGGTCGAGGCCGTTGAGGGCAGTGATGCCGCCAGGAAACTGCTGGATGCCGTGGCACAGCGCCTGGGCGCATCAGCGGTGTGAAGCCGCCAATTCCGGGCGTGCTGCACATACCCCTCTCCTGACCTGTCATCACATGCGGTACATTCACTCCGCTCGACTCCGTGTCTTGCCGCAGCGCTCGCAGCGGTAGACCGTCACCAGCTTGCCCTGCTTGACGTCGAAAGGCTTGCGCTGCCAGATCTGCCAGCGATGATGGCCGTTGCGGCACAGGGTGTCGCCCTTGCCCGGAGCCGTCTTGCGCCGCTGCAGCGGTATCACATCGCCCACGTCGAGTCTCTCCCGTTGCGGGCCGGCGCCCGCTCATCGTCCCGCGGCAGTTTAACCCGGCGCATGTAAACAGGCATCCACAGATATCCGCAACCGGCGTCCCGCCGGCCGCCTCTGGCTGGCCGTCGCCGGGGGCGTTAAGATGCCGTCCCCACACCTCAGCGGAGTCCAGCACATGCGCATCAGCGACCGCCACGTCGTCAGTTTCCATTACACCCTCTCCAACCCCGAGGGCGAAGTGATGGAAACCAGCCGCGATGGTGAGCCCAGCCTCTACCTTCACGGTGCCGACAACCTGCTGCCCGGTCTGGAAGAGGCGATGAGCGGTCGCGAGACCGGCGAGCAGTTCCAGGTGACCCTGCCGCCGGAGCAGGCCTACGGCCAGCGCCGCGAGGGCCTGATCCAGCGTGTGCCCGCGAAATACCTGAAGCACGCGGGCCGTTTGCGGCCCGGGCAGGTGGTCAAGCTCAACACCGAACAGGGGGTGCGCACGGTCACCGTGCTCAAAGTGGGCAAGTTCAATGTCGACGTGGACCTCAACCACCCCCTGTGTGGCTGGACCCTGGTCTTCGACGTCGAGATTCTCGACGTGCGCGCCGCCACCCCCGACGAGCTGGCCCATGGCCACGCCCATGGGCCGGGAGGCCACGAGCACCACTGAGCGTTTGACAAGCCATCGGGTCCGGGCGGCTGTTGCGGCGCAGGACGGGTGTCTGTTGCTTGATTTTTGTACCTCCCGGGGGCAATCTCCCTCGGGCCTGGTATTTCAAAGACAACAAACACCATAGAGGACATGGACCATGCGTGCGCTTGCCAAGGCGGCCCTGTGCGCGGCCGCCCTTTCCACCCTGCCCGCCCATGCCAGCATCACCCTCGGGGTGCTCGGCGACAGCCTGAGTGACGAGTACCTGGGAGCGGGGGCTATCATCACCGACGGCCGCACGGACCTGTCCGCGCTAAGCTGGACCCAGATCCTTGCGCAGACCCGCCCCGAAGCCCTCAATTTCGGTGCCTTCGAGGCGGATCCGGCGGTGCGTGGCGAGCCGCGATACGAAGGTTACGAGCACGTCTGGGCCCGGGCGGGCGGCACCGCGCTGACCCCCGGCCTGATGCGGACGGTGTTCCCCAACAGCACGACCATCGAGGATTTCTGGACCCTGGGCCAGCAGGCCGAGGGCCTGATGCCGGCGGTACAGGCCGGGGAGATCGATGCGGTGTTCATCGGCATCGGCGCCAATGACTTTCTGGTACGCAACGGGATCAATAACCCTGACCGGGCCAAGCCACTGAGCGGCCCGGATTATGTCGCCTGGGAAAACGACCTGATCGACGCGATCTTCTCCGAAGTCGATGCCCTGACGGCGGTGAACAACCCGGCCATTCTGGTGGCGCTGATTCCGGGTGTGGCGATGACGGATGTCGGCGCCAACTCCGAACTGGCCCAGGCCATCGCCAGTGCCAACGGGCGCATCGCCGACGAGGCCGACGCCCGGGGCCTGGAGGTCGTGAACTTCTACGGCTGGCGCGGCGATGCGGCACGGGTCGACGAGGCGGGACGCATTATCGTCGGTGACCTGGTGGTGGAGGCAGGTACTGCTCCGTACAGTACCCTGGTGCTGGAGGGAACTCCGGGCGCAGGACCCTGCATGTCCTTTGGAGTTTGCGCGGGTCCGGAGCATGCGCGCTACTTTACCGCCGAAGACGGCATCCACCCCAACACGGTGATCCAGGGGCTGATGGCCAATGAAATCATCGCCGCCCTGAACCGTGCCCTGGACCTCGATATCGCCCCCCTGCGCGACTACGAGATCCTGCAACTGGCTGGCTATCCAACGGAAATCCCGTTGCCCGCCAGCGCCTGGCTGCTTGGTTCGGCCCTGGCGGGGCTGGGGATGTTGCGGCGGCGCGGCCGCGGGTTCAGTCGGATTCCGGGCCGGCCAGGTGGGCTTCCAGGGCATTGATCAGCAGGTGCATGAAGCGCACATCGCGGTCCGCAGCCATGCCCGCCAGCTCGGCATCGCTGACCGGATCCGAGCCCTCGGTCTTTCGATGGACCATCCGTTTGACCACGCGGTTTTCACGCGACTCAGCGCCCACGAGGTGTCCCGGTTTCGCA
>JBJHBY010000262.1:0-4443 GCA_050485745.1 Gammaproteobacteria bacterium
TCCCCGTCCAGCTCACTCACCAGCGGATACTTGATGGCCTCACCCAGAGCCTCGATCAGACCACCAAACAGGCCGATGTCGAGAAACACCCAGCGGTAGATTGAATCCCGCGACTTCCTGGACACCAGCACCACCTCGCTGATCAGTACGCCCGCGTCGCCCACCAGGGAGCGCCCGGGCTCGATGATGATTTTCGGCTGCTTCTCACCGAAATCCTCCTCGAGGAAGCGGGTAATGGAATTGCCATAGGTGGGAATGTCATGGGTTCGCGAGGTGTAGGTCGCGGGCAGGCCGCCGCCCATGTTGATCAGTTCCAGCGTGACCCCGTGCTGGCTCAGGCGGTCGAAGATGAAGCGTACCTTGGCGATGGCCGAGTCCCAGGCACCGATATCCCGCTGCTGGGATCCGACGTGAAACGAGATCCCGCAGGCATCCAGGCCCAGTTCCCGTGCCAGCAGGATCAGGTCCACTGCCATGTCGACATGGCAGCCGAACTTGCGCGACAGGGGCCAGTCGGCGGTTTCCGACCCTTCGGTCAATACCCGCACATACACCCTGCTGCCGGGCGCCAGCTCTGCCAGATTGCGCACATCCTGCTCGCTGTCCGTGGCAAACAGGCGAATCCCGCACTCATAGGCATAGCGGATGTCCGCAGCCTTCTTGATCGTATTGCCGTAACTCATGCGTGAACAATCCACGCCGAGACGGCGCAGTTTGTCCAGCTCGTAGACCGAGGCCACATCGAAGCAGGAGCCGAGCTCGTGCAGGCGGCTCAGCACTGCCTCATGGGGGTTGGCCTTGACCGCGTAGTACACCTCCGCGTAGGGGAAGGCGCGGCCAAGCTCCTTGTACTTGGTTTCGATGGTGGCGAGATCCACCACCAGGCAAGGGGTAGGTTTGTCCGCCGCGAAGGCCTTGATCCGCTCCCAGCTCGCGGCCGTCAGGATTTCCTGTTGCATCGTGTTCTCACCTCCTCTGCCTGGTGCCACTCCCGGCGGGCACCGACGCGAGCCCCGGTGCGACGAGGCTCTGGTCGCGGGGCGGCGCATGGTACAGCAAAGCCCTGGCGCTGCCTACTCAGGCCCCATTCATCATTTTGACACGTGAAAGCGGCAGCATGCACCCCGACACCACCAGGGAAAGCATTCACAGCGATGGAACCTTCACGCAAGCCCGGCCTCCAATCGGCAAAGGCCCGTGGCGTGACTACCCACCGGCAACGACACAGCGAAAGACGACCGCCATCATGCAAATCACCAGCAACGACATCGATATCAAGAATCTGAGCAGCCGCAAGCTCCTGGAGCTGCTGGCCAGTGGAACAGGCAATCACCAGCAGCGCTTCGCCATCACCCGCGAACTGCGCCAGAGGCACCGCTACCTGCACGAACCGGAGCAACTGCAACCCCGCCAGAGGCATTGAGCCACCGACGGCCCGACCGCGCACTTGGCGCGGCACAGGCCGGCAACGATATAATCCCGCCATGCGCACACCGACCCCACAGCACATGGCCTCTCGTCTTTCCGCCTTTCTCCCGGGCTCGCCATGCTGATTCGCCTGCTGCTGGTGATCGCCGCGGTTGGCGCGGCCATCTGGTTGCTGCGATACCTGCGCCGCCTGCCGCCGCAGCAGCGCCGCGGCACCGCACTGAAGTTCGGCCTGGCCGGCCTCGGTGCGATGCTGGTCCTGCTCGCCATCGGCGGCCGCATTCACTGGGTGGGTGCGCTGATCGGCGCGTCTCTGCCGCTGCTCAAGCCGCTGCTGATCCTGGCCCTGAACCTGGTGCCGATACTCCGCCACAGGCGCAGGCAGCGAAAGAATTCGAGTGCGCAACCACCGGCACCCGGCGGACGCATGAGCCACGACGAGGCACTGGCCGTGCTCGGCCTGCGGGAGGGAGCGAACCGCGACGCCATTCTTCGCGCCCACCGGCAATTGATGCAGCACTGTCACCCGGACCGGGGCGGCAGCGACTACCTGGCAGCAAAACTGAACGAGGCCCGAGCCGTCCTGCTGGATGAAGCCGGGCCAGGCTGAACGTCAAGAGGAGAGCATGAGCGCAATCTACGTTGTCCGCAATCAGCATGGACAGTATCTGAACCGACAACGGGAGTGGGTCAGCGGCGCAGACCGCTCGGTGCTGTATCGCACCGCCCACCGCGACGAAGCCGTGAACACCGTCTTCGAAGCCAGCAGCAAGGATGTCACCCTGCGCGCGGAAGCTTTCGCCTGCGAACTGGACGAGCGCCAGCAGCCTGCGGTTCCCCGTGGCCCCGAACCCGTCACCCGCCATGATGATGCGCCGGAGAACTCCCCGGAACCGCCCCCGGCCGGTCCCTGAACAGCTGCTGGCAGCGCTGCTCTGTGCGCTGTTGCTGGTCGCCTGCACGGATGATCGCCCGGAAAGGCTCCTGCAGGATTACCACAACCGGGTGGCGCGGGCACTGGATGCCGAACCCGCCCAGACGCGGGTGCCCCCAGCGGCGGTGCTACCGGGCCACCGTCACCGGCAGCGGGCGGTGGAGCCGGTTTCCATCAGTTTCTGGCAATACCTGCAAACCTGGCGCTGCGACGCCCACGCCCTGATCAGCGAGCGCAATTCGATCCTCGGGCGCGTACAGCAGCCCTCGCGACGCCTCTACCACGATATTCGCGTGATCAACGCACTGGAGCGCTGTGCCGCGCAGCTGGAGGAATCCGGAGACGTAATAGAAGCCACACGCGCCCAGCGACTTCGGGAGCTGGCGCTGGACAAGCGCCGGCAACTGCCCGACGTGCTCTGGAATGCCGTGTTCGCCAGCACCGAGTTCTCCGACTTCGCCAGTGCTGCGACCTCGCCGCTCCCCCTGGATCCCCGCCTGCGCCTCGACTCGGCCCGGCAGGCATTGCAGTACCTGCGCGAACTGCAGCTCGGGCTGCTCGACGCCGGTGACGGGGCACTGCCCGAACCCGGGATCACGGAACTGGAGCACCACTTGCAGCAGCTGGCGGCCTCCCGGGCCGGTGGTGCACTGGCATCGAGCCTGCACCTGCTGGCAGCCGAACTGAATGCAGTGGCCCTGACCCTTGAGCGGGCACAGGACGAGCGCCCCATCTGTCCACAGGGCCGACCCACGCCGAGGGGGCGCATACTGCGCACGGTGTTCGACCAGGGCCATGCGGTGGCGCTGGGCCCCTATCTCAGTGCGGTGGATCGTGGCGGCATGGCCATGGCCGAGCCACTGGCCGCTCTGCTGGAGGCGGGCGATGCCGGCCGCCACCCGGAGTTCGAGCGCCACCTTGGGGAGCAACTGATCCCCGGACATCCGGGGGGCACCTGGGAAGTCTACCGACGGGCCATGGAGCGACATACAGAAGCCTGGCAACAGGTACTTGGCAGTTGCCAGTTGCTGCCCGGGTCTTGAAAATAGCGTGCGGGAACCCCAGCTCCCGCTGTTGAAACCATTGGAGGCACCAGACCCCAGATGATGCGCATCCTGTTGTTCCTCGCCACCAACCTGGCGATTCTGCTCGTCGCCAGTGTCACCCTGAGCATCCTTCAGGCCTATCTCGCCACCCAGGGCATCGAGCTGGGCATGATGACGGGACTGCTGATCTTCTGTGCGATCTTCGGCATGGCGGGCTCGCTCATCTCGCTATTCCTGTCAAAGTGGATGGCCAAGCGCGCCACGCGCACGCGGATCATCGAGCAGCCCCGCGGCCGCGAGGAGCAATGGCTGCTGCAAACCGTCGAGGAGCTGTCGCGCAAGGCGGGTATCCGCACACCGGAGGTCGGCATCTTTCCATCCCCGGCCTCCAACGCTTTCGCCACCGGCTGGAACCGCAATGATGCCCTGGTGGCCGTGTCCCAGGGATTGATGCAGCGCTTCAGCCCCGAGGAAGTGCGCGCCGTGCTCGCCCATGAAATCGGCCACGTCGCCAACGGTGACATGGTGACGCTGACGCTGATCCAGGGCGTGGTGAATACCTTCGTGATGTTCTTCGCCCGGGTCATCGGCATGACCGTAGACCGGGTCGTGTTCAAAACCCAGCGTGGCTTTGGCATCGGCTACTGGGTGACCACTATTTTCGCGGAAATCGTGCTGGGCATTCTCGCCTCGACCATCGTGTTCTGGTTCTCGCGCTGGCGTGAATTCCGCGCCGATGCCGCCGGCGCCCAGCTGGCCGGCCGCGGTGCCATGATTGCCGCGCTGGAGCGCTTGATGCAGGAGCAGAACCAGCCCAACGACATGCCGGGGGAGATGACCGCCTTCGGCATCAAGGGCGGCCTGAAACAGGGCATGGCCAAACTGTTCATGACCCACCCGCCCCTGGAGCGCCGCATCGCCGCCCTGCGCGAGGCGCGTTGATGGACACGGCACGGGAGCTGGTCGCGGTGATGCAGCGGCTGGCTGCCCGTGGCCTCAGTCCCGGCCGCAGCGGCAATGCCTCGGCACGCATCG
>JBJHBY010000263.1:0-4402 GCA_050485745.1 Gammaproteobacteria bacterium
TCGTCGCCCCCGCTCAGGTCCCCGCGACGGTGCGCGCCGCGGCCCGCGACCTGGCCACCCGTCTCGCCGCGGAGGTGGGACTGGTGGGCGTGATGGCTGTGGAGCTGTTCGTGGTGGGCGAGGAGCTTCTGATCAACGAGGTGGCAACCCGCCCGCACAACTCGGCGCACATGCCACGGTAGATACCGGGGCGGCTGATGTTGGTCCAGGCCTCGTTGACAAAGCCGGGGATGGCGTCGCGCTTGACCGCGAAGGCCGGCACCCACCAGGAGTGAATCACGTCATTGGCGGTGACCAGGAAGCGCACCTTGGTATCGATGGGCAGAACCAGGGGCTCGTCCACTTCCAGAAGGTAATGCTCGCCTTTCTCGTCCTGGTTGTAGATTTCCGAACGTGGCGTGCGCAGGTTGCTGAAGAACACCACGTTCTCGCCATCCGGATTCAGGTATTCGTACTTCCAGCGCCACTGGTAGCCGGTGATGACGACGTCCATGTCGGCGTCGCCGGAATCGTAGATTTCGATCAGCACCCTGGTGGCGGGGATCGCCATCACGATAAGAATGATGAACGGGACAATGGTCCAGGCAATCTCGAGCCTGGTGCTCTCATGGAAGTCGGCCGCCTTGACGCCGCGGGACTTGCGATGGGCGAACACGGAATAGAACATCACCGCGAACACGACCACACCGATCACCACACAGATCCAGAAAATGGTCATGTGCAGGTCGTAGACGGCGTTGCTGACCTCGGTTACACCCCGGGGCATGTTGGTCTGCCAGCGCTGCATCTCCTCGGCCCAGGCGCTGTTCGCACCCATGCCCAGCAGCAGCAACACCGGGCTCAGCAGCAGCTGGAGAACCCGCTTTGCTCTCAGGTACATCTCCCGTGTCTCCATAGTTGTCTGAATCATTGTCGTTCGTCCCCCGGATGGCCCTGGGCGCTGATCACCTGAGTACCCCGGCCCGGGGGCGAACCCCGCGGAAACCCGGCGAAAGCCCGAAATTCCCCTGACGCGCATGCCGGCCGGAACCGTTCGCGATGACACATCTGACAGGGACGGGGTCGTCTGTGGGCGCATGCGCGCTGACCGGGCGCGGACCACCCGCGCAGTGATCAAAGCCTGCCGCGCCCACCGGGAGTGCGGCAAAACGACGCGATTATAACCCCGATCAATTCGGTGTTGCCAATCGCCACGCAAGCCATTGAGCGGGGTCAGGAGGCCGTGGCCCGGCAGGCGGCACCAGCCACCGGGGAGAGCGCCCAACATATACCCCCACAAACCCGGGGGGCTACCAGATGTAGCACTGGTTTGCGCCAGATCAAAGCCTCCGGCGCCGCGGTGGATTTGCCGGGCTGGATGCGGCAGCGCCCCACCAATGCTCACAATTTGTACTAGCCTTTAGCTGACGGCCAGAGCAGCACCTACAACAAGACCCGACCAGCGGTACATCGGGCCAGGCATGGAATCGAAGCATTGGACACCCGGGCCATTCGCGACAGCATCGCCCTCGCGCGCCAGCATGAGGCGGAACAGCGCCAGCTCTACCACCTCCTGAAGGCCCATTGGCCCAGAGTGCGGGGGGCTGTGCGCCTGCCGCGCAAGGATCCCGCAAGCCACCTCTGCGCCTTTGTGATCGCCTATATCGAACACGTTCCGGACTGCCTGGAGGCCGCGGATGCGATCACCCGGGAGGCGCGCATCGACGGCTTCGCCACACCGCTGCTGCAGCTGGCAACAGACTTCTTTCCGGGCGGGGAGACGGCGCCGGCCACACTGATCGAACTGATGACGCCGGCCTATCTGGCCCACCGCCTGCTGGAGGAGGTGAACGACCGTTTCATGGCCCGCACCGGCACACCGCTGGTGCCGATCGACACCACCATGGCCAGCCTGATCGTACACAGTCTGATCGGCGAGCCCTTTGCCAACGAACTGGATGATGCGGTGCAGTTTTCCCTCGCGCAGCTGGCGGAGCAGGAGGAGGCGCTGTGCAACAGCGCCGCCTTCAAGGCCTATGCCGCGGCGCATCGCGGCGACCACTGGACCCTGGAACGCGAACGCTGGCCGTGTCTGGGGGATCAGCTCGGAGTCGACATCTCCTTCGGGCTGGGGCCTTGATACCAACCTGCGGCGAATTGCCGCAGGCCGCTCTCAGTGGTCACGGCGCGGGTCGATCACATCGATCACCCGCACTTCGTCCTCATGAGCCAGCGGGCGCTCGCCGGGGCGCACCTTGTTGACCCGGGTGGGCAGCTCCCGCACCCGACCATCGGCACCCACACTGTCCTGATAACCACAGGCGACACACTCCCGCACCCGCCCCCCGGCGCCGTCGTCGTACATGACGATGCGGTCCATAGCGGCGCAGCGCGGGCAAACAGCACCCGCGATGAAGCGGCGTGGCATCTGGTCACTCATCGGCCGACCTCCACGCCAGTCATGCGGCAATACCGCTGTGCCGGAGCAGGGCGTCGACCCGGGGCGGGCGACCACGAAAGGCCTCGAACAGCACCATCGGATCCTCTCCACCGCCGCTTTCCAGTACCGTGGCGCGGAAGCGTTGCCCGGTCTCGGGATTGAACACGCCTTCCTCCTCGAAGGCCGAGAAGGCGTCGGCTGACAGCACCTCGGCCCACTTGTAACTGTAATACCCCGCCGCGTAGCCACCGGCAAAGATATGGCTGAAGCTGTGCTGGAAGCGGTTCTCCGGGGGCAACGCATACACGGCCACCTCGGCGCGCACCGCATCCAGCAGGGACTGGATCGCCGCCACATCCGCGGCGGGTGCGGCGTGGTGCAGGCGCAGGTCGAACAGGGCGAACTCGATCTGGCGCTGCATCTGCATCGCCGACTGGAAGTTGCGCGCCGCCAGCATGCGCTGCAGCAGCTCTGCGGGCAGGGGCTCGCCACTGCGATAGTGCCCGGACATCAGGGCAATGGCCTCCTCCTGCCAGCACCAGTTTTCCAGGAACTGGCTGGGCAGCTCGACGGCATCCCAGGGTACGCCGTTGATGCCGGACACAGCAGCGACATCCATGGCGGTGAGCATATGGTGCAGGCCGTGGCCGAACTCATGGAACAGGGTGGTGACCTCGTCGTGGGTCAACAGCGAGGGCCGCTCCGCGGTGGGGGGGCCGAAATTGCAGGTAAGGAAGGCCACCGGCAGCTGCAGGCTGCCGTCCGCACGACGGCGACGCACCCGACAGTCGGCCATCCAGGCGCCTCCCCGCTTGCCGCCGCGGGCATAGAGATCGAGATAGAACCCGGCGACTTCCCCGCCCTCGCGCAGCACCCGGTAGTAACGCACGTCCGGGTGCCACACCGGCACGTCGGCCACGGGCTCGAAACTCACGCCGAACAGGCGCCCGGTGACCGCGAACAGCCCCTCGACCACCCGCGGAGCGGGGAAGTAGGGTCGCAGCTCTTCCTGGGACAGGGCATAGCGCGCCAGACGCAGCTTCTCGCTGTAGTACGGGATATCCCAGGCGGCGAGTCCGTCAGCGAGCCCTGCCGCATCCTGCTCGCGGGCGAATGCCTCGAGCTCGGCATATTCACGCAGGGCCTGAGGCCGGGCGCGACGCGAGAGGTCGACCAGAAAGGCCTCAACCTGAGCCGGGCTCTCCGCCATCTTGGTAGCCAGTGACAGCCCGGCGTAGTCGTCGTAACCCAGCAGGGCCGCCAATTCGGCGCGCAGGGCCAGGATTTCGGTCATCAGCGGACCGTTATCCCACTGGCCGGCATTGGGCCCGCACTCGGAGGCGCGGCTGGTATAGGCCTGGTACAGCTCCCGGCGCAACTCGCGATCCTCGCAGTACTGCATGGCGGGCAGGTAGGAGGGGATGTCGAGGGTGATCACATAGCCCGGCAGGTCGCGCTCGGCAGCCGCGGCACGCCAGGTCTCGAGAACCGAGTCCGGGGCGCCCGCGGGGGCCTGGTCAAGGTGCCGGGTCCAGCCCTGGGTGGCATCCAGCACGTTGTTGGCGAAGCGCGTACCCAGTTCGGCAAGGCGCTGGCGCAGTGCACCGTAGCGCTCCCGGGCCTCGCCCTCCAGGGCCACACCGGAGAGGCGGAAGTCGCGCAGCGCGTGTTCGATACTGCGCCGCCGGGGGCCCGGCAGTCCGGCAAAGGCCGGGGTCGCGGCCAGCGCCGCGTAGGCCTCGTACAGGGCGCGGTTCTGGCCGACCTCGGTGCTGTAGCGGGTGAGCTCGGGCAGCACTGCCTCGTGGGCGGCGCGCCACTCCGGGGTATTGGTGACGCCGTTGAGATGGCTGACCGCCCCCCACGCGCCAAGAAGGTTGCCCTTCTCGACGAGCGACAGCGCGTGCCAACGTGCCCGGTAGCCGGCTGCGGGATGGAACTTCTCCTCGACAGCGATAATCGCATTTTCCGGCGTGTCGAGTG
>JBJHBY010000264.1:0-4371 GCA_050485745.1 Gammaproteobacteria bacterium
GAGTTCCGCAGCGCAGGCCGGGGCGTGAGCATCGCAGGGGATCGCCGGGCGCAACGCGCCAGGCGACACCGGGCTCAGGGGCCGGCCCCGGTATCGCCCCGGCATCCCGGCTTCGAGGCATCCGACAGACCGACCGCGAATAAAATCACAGGCATAAAAAAGCCGGCCCGTGGGCCGGCTTGAATTGGCAGGTTAGCGCCCTACTCCACCGCAACGCGTGAGCGGTTCACTTCGAGCAGGGCCGGACCGATACCATTGACCTGAATGAGCTGATCCACCGAGGCGAAGGGACCATGCTGCTCCCGGTACTGAATGATCGCCCTGGCTTTCGACTCCCCGACTCCCTGCAACATGGCCGAGAGTGTGGCGACGTCCGCCGTGTTGATATTCACCACCGGTGCCCTGGCACCTTCAACGCCGGAGGAGACTGCGGGTCCGGCAAGACCAAAGAGCACACACAGGGGCAATACAAAGCCCCGGATACAACGTTTCCAGCTACAACGTTTGAAGATACTGCGTTTCCAATCCATGGATACGACTCCCTTGCAACCAAAACAGGTACGACTGGCCAGCCGCCGTACCACTGCATGAGCGGGTCAACCCTGACCCGACGCCTGAACTCTAGCAACGCAAAACGCCAATATCTGTGCGGTGGTTCACACTTGGGAGCATTCAGGAGGCTCGCGCGGCGCGCACGTCCTCCTCGATCAACGTCAGGGTAGCGAGCGGATCCGCGCTGCGGGTCACCGGGCGGCCGATCACCAGGTAGTCGCTGCCAGCGGCCAGGGCATCCGCCGGCGTGCTGACCCGGCGCTGGTCACCCGGTTCGGTATCCACGGGGCGGATACCCGGCGTCACCAGCAGAAAATCCGGCCCCATCACCGAGCGCAGCACTTTTACTTCCCGTGCCGAGCAGACCACGCCGTCCACGCCGGCCTCCCCCGCCAGCTCCGCCAGATGCCGGACCCAGGCAATAGGTGCCATCTGGATGCCCAGCGCGGCCAGCTCCTCCGGGCTCATGCTGGTCAGCACCGTAACGGCGGTGAGCAGCGGGCGCCTGCCGCTGGCTGACTCCACTGCGCTGCGCGCGGCCTCCAGCATGCGCGGGCCACCCGTGGCATGCACATTCAGCATCCACACACCCAGCCGGGTGGCGGCGCGGATGGCAGACTCCACGGTATTGGGAATATCGTGAAACTTGAGGTCGAGGAACACGTCGAAGCCCTGGTCCACCAGGCGCCGCACCACGTCGGGGCCGGCACTGGTGAACAGCTCTTTACCCACCTTGAGGCGGCAGCGCGCCGGATCCAGGCGTGCCGCCATGGCCAGGGCGGGCTCGGCCTCGGCATAGTCGAGGGCCACGATCAGCGGGGAATCACATACCCCGGCTCGGATTTCAGTCACCTTCCACTCCGCGTATCGGTCTGATGGTGTTCCACTGCTTGCAGCTCGGGCAGAGCCAGTGCAGGTTGCGTCCGGAGAAGCCGCAGTGATGGCATTGGTACACTGGCTTGATACTGAGCAACTGCTGCACCAGTACCTGTAGCAAGGCGATATTGGCGGTGTCAGCCTGACCCGCCCTGCCCGCCTCGCCCAGCTCCCCGGAGCCCGCGTCGGCGGCACCCGGCTCCAGGGTGAGCTCAATCAGGCGTGACACCCCGCGCAGGGTCGGACGCTGGCGCAGGCGCTCGGCGAGGAAGGCCAGACTGGCCTGGCGCCCCTCATGCCCACGCAGGTCATCCACCGCCGCCAGCAACAGCGTGGTGGAGGGGTATTCCGCCAGGCACTCCTGCAGAAACTCCCGGTATTCGCCACGCAGGCCAAGGCCGCCATAAGCTGTCTTCAGGTCCTGCAGCAGCTCACCCAGCAGCGCCGGATCCTGATAGCGCACCCGGCGCAGGGCCCTCACCGCATAGCGATAATGACCACAGGCCAGCTCCAGACGCCCCAGCAGCAATGAGGCGCGGGCGCAGTCTCGCTCCTGCGCCAGCGCCTGCTTCAGCGCCGCCCTGGCACCGGGATAATCCTTCTGCGCCATGGCCGCCTCGGCCAGTTCGCAATGATACTGGGCCACGATGGTCAGAATCGAGCGTTCCTGGGGCGATACCGGGCGCAACAGGCTCCTGCGCGGCAACAGCAGCTGCGCGGTATCGATGGCACGTTGCCACTCGCGCTCCCCCTGGTAGATCTCCATCAACAGGCGCAGGCTGATCTCGCGCAGCTCCACGGACTGCTGTATCAGATCCTGCAGCAGTCGCTCGGCCCGATCGAGCAGGCCGGCACTCATGAAGTCCCGGGCCAGTTCCAGGTGCGCCTGCTGCAGCTGCGACTGGTTCAGGCTGGGACGCGCCAACAGGTTCTGGTGGATGCGGATAGCACGCTCGACCTCACCCTTGCGACGCATCAGGTTGCCCACGGCAAGGTGGGTCTCCAGAGTGTCGTCGTTGACGTCGAGGGAGTCGATAAAGGCGTCGATCGCTTCATCGGGCTGGTCGTTGAGCAGGTAGTTGAGGCCGCGGTAGTACTGCCGGTACATGCCCTGATCACGGGGCCGCCGGGATTGGGTGCCAGGGCCAAAACGGCCCAGCGCCCAGCCGATGGCGACGGCGCTGAAGACCAGCAGGAACAACCAGGGAGAAAGGCTCATGTCAGTGCTTCGGCACGCCACCGCCCTGGCGGGACAGCTCGGCCTCGCAATGGCTCAGCCGGCGCTGCAGGCTGCGCTGACGCACCCTGAGGCGCAGCACCGCAAGGCTGGCAATGGCCATGCCGAACAGGCCACCACAGAGAAATACCAATGCAAACCACAGGGAAGCGGGTTGCTCCGGCAAGGCCACGACCACCAGATCAAGGGGGATACGCAGGTTGTTCTGCACGGCGAACAGCAGGCCGAACAGGAGCACCGCCAGCAGGGTGAGTGCAGCCAGCAAACGCCTGATCCAGCGCATGAAAGATCCTTCCGGAGATAAAAGTGCCCGCCAGCGCACCCAGTGCAAACAGAAACGCAACGTCGCAGGACGGGAGCGACGCGGTCCTTAACAAACGATACAGTCTCGAAGTGCCTGCCGCAACCGCTGTCCGCGGCCAGCCGGGGCCCGACTAGCGCACGCCGTTCTGAATGCTCAGGTTGACGCGATCGCGCATTTCCTTGCCGGGCTTGAAGTGCGGGACATATTTGCCGGCCAGCTCGACGGTCTCCCCGGTCTTCGGGTTGCGCCCGACACGGGGCTCACGGTAATGCAGGGAAAAACTGCCGAAACCCCGGATCTCGATGCGTTCGCCCGAGGCCAGGGTGCGGGACATGTGTTCGAGGATTTCCTTGACGGCAAGCTCGACGTCCTTGAGCGACAACTGGGTCTGACGCGCGGCGATACGCTCGATCAACTCAGACTTGGTCATACCGACTCCCTGAGATCATACACGGTTCACTGCAGCCGCCGGAAAACCATGCCGGACCGGGCGCGAGGCGCCCGGTCCGGTACAGGGGAGTGAACGGGGGTCACTCCTGGTTCTGCATCTGCGCCTTGATCAGGTCACCGATGGTGGTCGCGGGAGCGGCCGTCTCGGTGTCTTCACGGTGGGCGCGTACGGCTTCTTTCTCGTCTTCCACATCCTTGGCCTTGACCGACAGGCCGATCACGCGGTTCTTGCGATCGACGTTGATGATCTTGACCTCGATGCTGTCGCCGACGGAGAGGGCGTTGCGTGCGTCCTCGACCTTGTCACGGCTGATCTCGGAGGCCTTGAGCACCCCTTCGACCTCATCACTGAGAACAATAATAGCAGCTTTTGCGTCAACCTCCTTGACGGTACCCTTGACGATGGCACCCTTGTCATTCAGCGACACATAGTTACTGAAGGGGTCGGTCTCGAGCTGCTTGATACCCAGGGAGATGCGCTCGCGCTCGGGGTCGACGGAGAGGATGACGGTTTCCAGTTCGTCGCCCTTCTTGAACTGGCGCACCGCCTCTTCACCCGCCTCGTGCCAGGAAATGTCGGAGAGGTGAACCAGGCCATCGATGTTACCTTCCAGGCCGATGAAGATACCGAAATCGGTGATCGACTTGATGGCACCGGAGATGCGATCGCCCTTGGTGAAGCGGCGGGCAAAACCGTCCCAGGGGTTTTCCTGGCACTGCTTGATACCCAGAGAGATCCGGCGGCGCTCTTCGTCGATGTCGAGCACCATGACCTCGACCTCGTCACCCACCTGCACCACCTTGGAGGGGTGGATGTTCTTGTTGGTCCAGTCCATTTCGGAAACGTGAACCAGACCTTCCACGCCCTCTTCCAGCTCGGCGAAGCAGCCGTAGTCGGTGAGGTTGGTGACGCGCGCCATGACCCGGGTGTTCTCCTGTGAGACGCGGGTTA
>JBJHBY010000265.1:0-4359 GCA_050485745.1 Gammaproteobacteria bacterium
GCTGCGATCAGCCGCGTGCCCGTCGGCGAGCGCGGCCCGGTACTCGGTCAGCACGAGGAACAGAGCGATACCATTCGCAAGATGCTGGTTGCCCTGGTGGACGATGTTCGGGTTGCCCTGATCAAGCTGGCGGAGCGCACCAGCACGATCCGCGCGGTGAAGGACGATCCCGGCAAGCGCTATCGCGTGGCGCGCGAGGTGTTCGATATCTACGCACCACTGGCGCACCGTCTCGGCATCGGCCATATCAAATGGGAGCTGGAGGATTTGTCCTTCCGCTACCTGCAGCCGGATGCCTACAAGAAGATCGCACGCCTGCTCGACGAACGCAGGCTGGATCGGCAACGCTACATCGATACGGTGCGTGAACAGCTGCAGTCTGCGTTGACCCAGGCGGGGATCGATGCAGAGTTGTCGGGGCGGGCCAAGCATATCTACAGCATCTGGCGGAAGATGCAGCGCAAGGGCATCGGTTTTTCACAGGTCTATGACATCCGCGCAGTTCGCATCCTGGTGCCGGAGCCGCGTGACTGCTATGCGGCACTGGGAGTGGTACATGGGTTGTGGCGCAACGTTCCCAATGAGTTCGACGACTACATCGCCAATCCCAAGGACAATGGTTATCGCTCCCTGCACACCGCGGTGATTGGCCCGGAGGGCAAGGTGCTCGAGGTCCAGATTCGCACCTTTGACATGCACGAGGAGGCGGAGCTTGGCGTCTGCGCCCACTGGCGCTACAAGGGCGCCGATGGCAGCAGCAAGGCCGCGTCCAGCTACGAGGAAAAGATCGCCTGGCTGCGCCAGGTGCTGGATTGGCATGAGGAGACCGGCGCCAGTGCCGATGTCACCGAGCAGTTTGCCCGAGCCCAGGACCGGGTATACGTATTCACCCCGGATGGTCACGTGGTGAACCTGGCACAGGGTGCCACGCCCCTGGATTTCGCCTATCACATTCACACCGAGGTGGGGCATCGCTGCCGCGGCGCCAAGGTGAATGGTCGTATTGTGCCACTCAGTTATATCCTGCAGACCGGGGAGCAGGTCGAAATTCTCACCGGCAAGGAAAGTGTGCCGCGCCGTGACTGGCTGCAACCCAACCTCGGTTATCTGCGTACCTCCCGCGCCCGCGCCAAGGTGTTGCACTGGTTTCGTCAGCAGGCCAAGGAGGACAATGTCACTGCGGGGCGTGCCCTGCTGGAGAAGGAGTTCAAGCGCCTGGCGCTGACCAGCCTGGACTACAAGGCGGTGGCGCAACGAGTGCGCTGTGCAGCGGTGGACGACATGTACGCCGCGGTTGGTGCCGGCGAGCTGAGTGCCGGCCAGGTGCTGCATGCGGCTCAGTCCCTGCTGAACATTGCTCCCAGTGAGGCCCCGGCGCCCCAGCTGCCGCTGCGCCGTCGACGCTTCGACAGCGGTGAGGGGCAAGTTCAGATCCGTGGAGTTGGTAACCTGCTGACCCACATTGCCGGTTGTTGCAAGCCGGTGCCGGGGGATGCGGTGATCGGCTACATCACCGTTGGCCGAGGCGTCAGTGTGCATCGGCAGGACTGCTCCAGGATGCTGCACCTGCAGCATATCGAGCCGGAGCGGGTGGTCGAGGTCAGCTGGGGCGGCAGCGATACCAGCAGCACCTATCCGGTCGATCTGGAGATCGAAGCCTATGACCGCCAGGGTCTGCTGCGCGATATCACCCTGATGTTGGCTTCAGAAAAGGTCAATGTGCTGGCACTCAACACCCTGTCGGATACCCGGCGCAGTACCGCCTCGATGCGGTTGACCGTGGAAATCACCAGCCTCGATGCCCTGTCGCGCCTGCTGACCCGGATCAATGCGCTGCCCAATGTCGTCAGTGCCCAGCGTGTGGGGGAGGGTGTTCTGCCTTGAGTGAAAGCAATGCCGGCGCGGGCATGAGCGACCTGCTGGAGATCATGGCGCGGCTGCGTGATCCCGAGCGTGGTTGCCCCTGGGATTTGCAGCAGGACTTTGCCAGCATCGCTCCCCATACATTGGAGGAGTGTTATGAGCTGATTGATGCCATCGAGCGTGGTGACACTGATGACATCGCCGGGGAGCTGGGTGACCTGTTGTTCCAGGTGGTATTCTATGCCCAGCTCGGGGTTGAGCAGGGCCTGTTCGATTTTGACAGTGTGGTGGCTTCGCTGGCCGAAAAGCTGCGGCGACGCCATCCCCATGTGTTTGGCGCCGAGGCCGGTGAGGTCGATGTCGCCGCGGTCAGCGCGCGCTGGGAGGCCATCAAGGTTGCGGAGCGTGCCGGACGCGACCGGAGTGGCTTGCTGGACGATGTACCACTGGCCTTGCCCGCGTTGTCGCGGGCGGCCAAGCTGCAACGTCGTGCCGCGAGAGTGGGTTTTGACTGGAATGACTGGCGCGGAGCCCTGGCGAAGCTGCAGGAGGAGCTCGAGGAGTTGCAGGCAGCGATGCAGGGCCCGGGGCAGGGCGGCGAGCGTGAGGAGGAGTTTGGCGATCTGTTGTTCGCTTGCGTCAATCTTGCCCGGCACCTGGCCGTAGAGCCGGAGTCAGCGCTGCGTGCGGCCAACCGGAAGTTCGAGCGGCGCTTTCACTATATAGAAGAAGCCCTGAGTCAACGCGGTCTCGACCCGGAGGGCGCCTGCCTGGAGGACATGGACGCACTCTGGGACGAGGCCAAGGCCCGGGGGTTGTAGCCTGTACCGTGTCCGGCCTTGTCAGTGCGGGTCGTCCATGGTCTTGCGGTAGCGCGCCAGTTGCTCGCGCATCAGGGACAGGTAGCGCGGTGTCGGGCCGACATCCTCGTACATCGGGTCGCCCTGCTCGTCCAGCGCCACAACCCGGTCGCCCTCGACGTAGGGCAGTGTGGACTCCAGTTCCTCCAGGGCGGCGGACAGAAGGTCAGTGATCAGTTCTTCGAGAGAACGACGCGGGTACATCCGGGCCAGGGCCTGGAGTCGTGCCGCATCCTCCAGCGGCAGGCGGACCATAAAGGCCTCGCGGGTCAGTTCGCTTCTGGCGTTCTGTTCCCAGTAGGACAGCAGTTCCCGGACTTTCATGGTGACTTCTCCTGCATCCAGACATCTGGCCGCCCCATGCCTGGCATGTACTTTCCAGCCGGCATAGATGTGACAGCCCTGTTACAACTATAGATCCTGTCCGGGTGCCGGGTATCCCGTCTTGACAAATATTTGCACAACACCACAAAAGTGCCGGTGTGCCCCCAGTACAGCGTGATACCGGGGTGGGGCAGGGCGGGGCTTGTGCTGGCGGGGTCGTGCGTGTATGTTTGGCGCCTTTCCGCGGGGGCTAGGCCACCGCAGGGCGCTCCACGGGCGGGAATCGCCGCCGGGGGCGTACCGTGACCGAGCCGGTCGTGTCGTCCGTTGCCGGCAGCCCGGTCCCGTGAGGCCGGCATTACCGAGGAGTACCCGAACTCATGCGTATTATCCTGCTAGGCCCCCCCGGGGCGGGCAAGGGCACCCAGGCCCAGTTCATCACCCGTCACTATGACATTCCCCAGATTTCCACCGGCGACATGCTGCGCGCCGCTGTGAAGGCTGGTAGCGAGCTGGGCCTGCGGGTCAAGGAAGTCATGGCCAGCGGTGGCCTGGTATCGGACGACATCATCATCGCCCTGGTAAAGGAACGCATTACCCAGCCGGATTGCGTCAATGGTTTCCTGTTCGATGGCTTTCCCCGCACCATTCCCCAGGCACAGGCGTTGCTTGATGCCGGTGTGCCGATCGACCATGTGGTCGAAATCGCGGTCGATGACGAGGAAATCGTGCGGCGCATGAGCGGCCGCCGCGTGCATGAGGCGTCTGGCCGTGTCTACCACGTTGAATTCAACCCGCCACAGCGCGAGGGTGTTGATGACGCTACCGGCGATGCTCTGGTACAGCGTGAAGACGATCGCGAAGAAACGGTGCGCCATCGCCTTGAGGTGTATCAGCAGCAGACCCGCCCTCTGGTGGATTTCTACGCCGGCCTTCAGGGCGACAGTGCGCCCGCCTATCACCGTATCGCCGGTGTCGGCAGCATGGATTCCGTGCGCGATGCCATCCTCGCCTCTCTCGGGGCCTGATCGGCGCCGGCCGGGGCGATCCCCGCGGAGCCTGCGCTAAGCGGAGGGGCAGGGTGCGCTTCATTCGTTTCGAGCAGCCGGGTGCGGCGGATGTATTGACCCCGGCGGAGGGGCCCAAACCCGTTCCGTGCGATGGCGAAGTCCTGATTGCAGTGGATGCTGCAGGGGTCAATCGGCCAGACCTGATGCAGCGCCAGGGGCTGTATCCCGCCCCGGAAGGCGCCTCTCCCGTTCTTGGCCTGGAAGTCGCAGGTCGCATCGCCGCACTCGGCCCTGGTGTTACC
>JBJHBY010000266.1:0-4304 GCA_050485745.1 Gammaproteobacteria bacterium
CCCTGCGATGCTCGCGCCCCGGCCTGCGCTGCGGAACTCGACCTTCGCGGCTTCGCCGCTACGGGACTCAGGAACCGTGGCCTGCGGCCACGGTTCCAACAGTCCTCGCGCCGGGGCGGCCGGGCCCCTGTGCTTCTCGGCGCTCTCAAAGGGGCTGAATCCCGGCCCGCCGCCCCGCGGATTGGGTGAGCCCGACCCACCCCTCACCCCGCAGTCACCGGCAAATAATGCTATGTTTAACCTCTGTTCACCGAGCCCTCCCAGCGCGCAAGAAGAGCCCGATGTCGCCGCACACCGCCACCCTCAGCAATCGCCATGTCCTGCTTGGCATTACCGGCGGCATCGCCGCCTACAAGTCCGCCGAACTGGTGCGACGCCTGCGTGATGCAGGGGCCGAAGTGCGCGTGGTGATGACCGCCGCCGCGCAATCCTTCATCACCCCGCTGACCCTGCAGGCGCTGTCCGGCCACCCCGTGCATACCGACCTGCTCGACCCCGCAGCGGAAGCCGCCATGGGCCACATCGAGCTGGCACGCTGGGCCGACCTGGTGCTGGTCGCCCCGGCCAGCGCCGACTTCATGGCGCGCCTGGCCGGAGGCCACGCCGACGACCTGCTCACCACCCTGTGCCTGGCCACCGCAGCCCCCATCGCCCTGGCCCCGGCCATGAACCAGGGCATGTGGCGCGACGCTGTTACCGCCGCCAACGTCTCCACCCTGGCCGCCCGCGGCATCCACCTGTTCGGCCCCGCCGACGGTGACCAGGCCTGTGGCGACATCGGGCCGGGACGCATGCTCGAGGCCACGGACCTGGCACAGCGTGCCGCGGCACTGTTCCAGTCCCGGGCACTGGACGGCCTGCGTGTGGTCATTACCGCGGGGCCAACCCGCGAAGCCATCGACCCGGTGCGCTACATCAGCAACCACAGCTCCGGCAAAATGGGCTTTGCCCTGGCCGCAGCGGCCGCGGACGCCGGCGCGCGAACCACACTGATCGCCGGCCCGGTCAGCCTGACCACCCCCGAGCGCGTGCGGCGGGTGGATGTGATCAGTGCCGAGGACATGTGCGCCGCCGCCCTGGAGGCCGCCGGGGACTGCGATATCTTCATCGGCGCCGCCGCCGTCGCCGACTACCGGCCGCAGCGGACGGCCGCGCAAAAGCTGAAAAAAACCGCCGACAATACCCAGCTGACCCTGACGCTGGTGCGCAACCCCGACATCATTGCCACCATCACCGCCCTGCAGCCACCACCTTTTGCCGTGGGTTTCGCCGCCGAGACCGAACAACTGGAAGCCCATGCCCGCGACAAGCTCGAACGCAAACGCCTGGACCTGATCATCGCCAACGATGTGTCGGTTCCGGGCCTGGGCTTCAACAGCGATGACAACGCCGTGCTGGTGCTGTGGCACGGGGGCAGCGAGCGCTTTGGCCCAGCGGGCAAAAGCCAGCTCGGCCGACAACTGGTCGAACTGATCGCGGCGCGCTTCGCCGCGCAGGCTCGCGCCACCTGAGTCACACAACAACCCGACAACAAACAGGGACTGGAGAACGAGGGAACAATGGGCAGGAAAGCGACCTCAAGTAAGGGCAGCACGGGTCAGAACCGGCTCGTACAACTTTCGCTCCCCGGCTCGGTGATCAGCCTGGTGGTGGTGCTGGCGGGCTTTCTCGCCCTGGGCCTGTGGCAAATGCCGGAGCACGACCAGCGCCTGCTGCGCCAGGCCAGCGCCGAGCAGGCCGACCAGCAGGCGCAGCGCGTTACCGCCCAGTTGCAGGCCCTGCGCGCACGGCTCGCGGCGCAGGCCGTCGGTGAACTGACCGAGATTCTGGAAAACGGCGACGATGACGCCCTGGCGCGACACAGTGCCGCCCTGGCCCGCAGCTTCCCCGAGGCCGAAAGCGTGCAGGTACTGCGCCTCGGCCGGCTCGGCATCGCCGCGCTGCGCCGCGACGAAATCAACCTGCGCAACAACATCGAGCTGGACCTGGTGCGCCGCGCCTCCAACGGCGAGCTCGCCGGGCCCGAAGCCTACCGGGTGGAACGCCGCTGGCTGGTCTCGATGGCACAGCCCATCCCCTCCAGCCAGGCTGAATACCAGGCAGGCGCCATCCTGCTGACCCTGCCAGCCCGGCATTTCGCCACCCTGCTCGGTCACAGTGACGTTCGCCTGGGCGGCAGCGTGCTGCTGCAGGACGGCAATCGCCCGAACAGCAACTTCGCGGAGGCGGGCAGCGGCGACCTCAGTGCCGTAGCCGAGCGGCGCAGCATCGAGCCCGGCGGCTGGCAACTGGTGTATACCCCGGCGTCGACCCTGGCCCAGCGCCTGCAGATCAGCCGCGCACTGCTGTGGACCCTGACCGCGGTGAGCGCCATCGCCATCCTGCTCGGCGCCCTGCTCAATGCGCAGCTGCTGCGCCGCGCGCTGTCGCGCAACATGGATGCCCTGCTGCGCGCCGGGGGCAAGCCCGACCTGCCCGGTTTTGCCGATCTGCAGCAACGCCTGCAACAGCGTGGCCGGGAGGCCGCCACCGCAAGCCCCGAGCCGGCCCCGCCACCCAATCCCGATGCCGCACCGGCGCCTGCCGCCGCGAGTGCGGAGCCTGCCAGCACCACCAGGGCGGCGAAGCGAACCACCGCACCTGTCACCGAGGTCGTCGAGACCCCTGCCCCACGCACGCTGACCCTGCCGGACACCATTTTCCGCGCCTATGACATCCGCGGCATTGCCGAACAACAGCTCAGCGATGACGTGGTCTATCACATCGGCCTCGCCCTGGGCACGGAAATGGTGGAACAGGGCCAGCAGGATGTGGTCGTCGCCCGTGACGGCCGCGTCAGCAGCGAGCGCATCCTGGCCGCCCTGGTGCGCGGGCTGCGCGACAGCGGTCGCGATGTCATCGACATCGGCCTGGTACCCACGCCCCTGCTGTACTTCGCCACCCACCAGCTGGAGACCGGCAGCGGCGTCATGGTCACCGGCAGCCACAACCCGGCGGAATACAACGGGCTGAAGATCGTGCTCGGTGGCCGCCCCTTTGCCGGGGCGGCCATCCAGGCGCTGAAGGCGCGCATCGGCGAGCGCCGCTTCAGCAGCGGCAAGGGTGGCTGCCGCAACATCGACGTCCGCGACGCCTACCAGGACGCCATCCTCGCTGATATCGCTGTCGCACAGCCACTGCGGGTGGTACTGGACGCGGGCAACGGCGTCGCCGGCAGTATCGCCCCGGCGCTGTTCGAGGCACTGGGCTGCGAGGTCATCCCCCTGTTCTGTGACGTCGATGGCCGCTTCCCCAACCACCACCCCGACCCGACCGTGGCCGACAATCTGCAGGATCTGATCCAGGCAGTGGCGGAGCACCAGGCCGATCTCGGCGTGGCCTTTGACGGCGACGGCGACCGTCTTGGCGTGGTCAGCGGCAGTGGCCAGATCATCGCTGCGGACCAGCTGTTGATGCTGTTCGCCCAGGATGTGGTGTCGCGCAACCCCGGCGCGGATGTGCTCTTCGACGTGAAGTGCTCGCGCCACCTCAACGCCGTGATCAGCCAATACGGCGGGCGCCCCATCATGTGGAAGAGCGGCCACTCCTTCATGAAGGAGAAGATGCTCGAGACCGGCGCGCTGCTGGGAGGGGAGTTCAGCGGCCACATCTTCTTCCGAGAGCGCTGGTACGGCTTCGACGACGGCCTCTACGCCACCGCGCGCCTGATCGAGATCCTCAGCACCAGCGATCCGGACCTGGACCGGCAACTGGAAGCCTTTCCCCACAGCAGCAGCACACCGGAAATTCTGGTGAAGGCGGGGGAAGAGCAGAAATTCAGCGTGGTCGACCAGCTCGCCAGCCAGGGCCGTTTCGGCGACGGCAAGCTGATCACCCTGGATGGGGTGCGGGTCGATTTCCCCGATGGCTGGGGCCTGGTCCGCCCCTCCAACACCGGGCCAGCCCTGATGCTGCGCTTCGAGGCGGATGACGACGCAGCACTCGCCCGGATCCAGCAGTTGTTCCGGGATCAGCTGGCGGCGATTGATCCGGCACTGGCGACTGGTTTCTAATACGCGCTGCTCCCAGTCTGCAACCCGCGGCCCGCTGTAGCGGGCTGCAGTTGCCCCGGCCCCAGAGGTTTGCCATGTCCCTGTCCCGCGACGCCGCCACCCGTCTCGGGGAGGACGTGAAGTCCGACGCGAAACGGGAAGCTGACCGCGCCGAATCCGCTGCCAGTGACGCGACGAAGAGCGCGACGAGGAGCGACTCGTTCAAGCCGTCCACCTCGTCGACTTCCTCGCCTTCCACGAGCCCTGCAAAGC
>JBJHBY010000267.1:0-4301 GCA_050485745.1 Gammaproteobacteria bacterium
GAACCATGGCGGCAGCCTGGTCCACGCGCACAATGTCGATGGTGGAATGACCTTTACCTGCTGCCTGCCGGCAGCACGGTAGCGGATGAGTACCGCCACCGCAGGACAGATTGCCGGACGGTGGCCCCGTGGGGCCATCAGGGTTCAGCGGGCGGTAGCGAATTCTTCGTGGCCGGTTTCTTCCTGGATGCGACGATACACCTCTTCGCGGTGTACGCTGACTTCCTTCGGGGCCGCGATTCCCAGGCGAACCTGGTTGCCACTGATGCCCAAGACCGTGACCTTGATGTCATCGCCAATGATCAGGGTTTCGCCAAGACGCCGGGACAAGACCAACATGTGCATAATCCTCCTGGAGGGGTACGGCTGCTGCGACGGTGCCATTCTAGGGGGCTGTGAGCCGCCGCTTGCATTCGCTCATGTACCTAGCGGGCTAGGGATATTTACTTATCGTGGCCGTTGGCACTCGAAAAGGCCGATGCTCCCCGATTTTAGTGACGCAGTTCACATTGTGTAATAGGTATAACTACGTAGTTCGCCCCGGGGACGGTCGCGGTGCGCCGCACTGGTGGATGGCGAAGACACACATCAGGTGCTTGAAGGAGGTGATCGTGAGTCGATGGGTGGTTCTTTTTCGGGGCTGGCCGTGCCTGATCCTGCTGGGACTGCTGGGTCTTCAGGCCCTTCAGACCCATGCGGATGGCGTATTGCGTGTCGGCACTGCCGCCGATGCCCCCCCGCTGACTTTCCGGGCGGAGGGTGCCTGGGTGGGTATCGAAGCCGATCTGGCGCGTACTCTTACAACACAGATGGGCCTGGCCCTGGACTATCGCGTCATTCCGCGCGATGAGCTGCCACGAGCCCTGGCGGAGGGACGTATCGATGTGGCCATGTCCGGCCTGGTGGCGGATGAAGCTCTGGAGCGGGAGGTCTTGCTGACCCGATCCTGGCTGGAGGTCGGGCAGACGCTGATGATTCGCACCGACGACGTCATGCGCTTCAGCACGCCGCTGCGGGTACTGCGGCCCGAGACCCGGCTCGGGGTGGTGTCCGGGTCGCGGGGTGCGGCCGTGGCGGCGACAACGCCGGTGCAGGTGGTGGCCTTCGATAGCAGCGCCGAGGCCCTGGCTGCGTTGTCCGGTGGCCGCGTCGATGCCGTGCTGGATGATGCCCGCGTGAGCTGGCTTCTGGCCACGGAACGGGACTACCGCGGCCTGATGAGCCTGCCGCAGACCTTGTCGGAGGAGCATCTGGTCTGGGCTGTGGCCCGGGATGACGTCGCGTTGCTCGAGCGGCTCGAGGATGAACTGCAGCGCATGCGCCGCAACGGGGTGCTCGACCACATTTTTGATCGCTGGATACCGGTACGGGTATCGCAGCCCTGATGATTGGGGCTGCGGGCAGCGAGCCGCTGTTGCCGGCGGAGCGGAGCGTCGGGTCAGTTCAGGACCCGATAGCCACGGCCCTGCATGCAGTTCCTGACCACGCGCAGCCGCTCCCGGTCTGCCTCCGAGGCGCCGCGGGCACCGCCGACTACGCCACCGGCGCCGGCGCCGCGTGCGGTGGCGCTGCGCGAACCCCCGAGGATTGCCCCCAGTGCGCCGCCCACCACGGCTCCACGGGCGGCGCCGCCGCCAGCCTGGGCGGCGGCATTGACTTCATCCGCATAGGCCTCGCACTCTGCCAGGTCGCGCTGATAGCGCTCGGGGTCAACCCCCTGGGTATCGATGATGACCCGCTCCGCGGGCTTGCTGGCACAGGCTGACAGCAGGCCTGCCACGGCGAGCAGCAGAAACAGACGGCGTGCTGGCATGTCTTCCCTCCGGCCCCGCGGCTGGCATCCGCGCCTGGCCGCTGTCCCGGCAGTGTAACAGTGCGTGCGGGGCGGCTGTCCAGAACACCGGGTCAGGGCAGTGCGCGCCAGCGCAGCGGCTGTTCACGGCCTGGCAGCAAAGCGGTACCGCTCATTTCGCGCTCTCCCACCCGGCCCCGGAACTCGACGGTATCCCCCCCCAGTTCCAGCGCAAAGTGGATCTGGCGTCCCTGCAGCGCTCCCCCTTGCCAGGGCCGCCCCTGCTGCAGGCGTGCCTGGAGTTTCTGGTAATCCTGGCGCAGTTCCAGCGGATACTCCCGTTCTTCCAGAAGCAGCCGCCAGGAGCCCTGCACCCTCGCGGGCACATGCCAGAGATAGAGGACGCCGCTGCTGCCCTGGCGGCGTTGATCCGGCTCCCAGTCACCCAGGTCGAAGCGGTTGGAAACGATACGGCTGCCGGGTGCCAGCTCCGTCAGCAGGCGTGGTCGCAGCCGAAGATTGGCCTCCGGCATCAGGAACAGGGTGATGACGGATGCGTCCCGCAGAGATGTTTCGAAGATGTCGCCTTGAATAAATGTCGTGATGGCATCGACCCCTGCGTCCCGAGCGCCCTTGCGGGCGCTGTCGACCAGGTGCCGGTTGATTTCCACTCCGTGGCCCGGCGTGCCCCGGCGCGCGGCTTCGATGACAATTCGACCGTCGCCCGCGCCGAGATCGATCAGGTAGTCGGCTGGTGAGATCGCGGCCAGGTCCAGCATGATGGCCACGTCGCCGGGCTGGCTGCCGACGAAGGGCGCGGCGAGTGCCCCGGCGTCGGTCAGTGAACTGCACAGTAAGCAGGCCAGACTGGCCAGCCAGCGACGCAGCGGGAGGCCATGCCCGGTACTGGTCCCGGCAGCAGGCATGGAGCTACAGCCCCAGTACCCGGGTGGCGATGGCGAAGTAAATCAGGACCCCGCTGACATCGGCGATCGAGGTCACCAGCGGGGCGCTGGCCGATGCCGGGTCGAGCTGCAGCCGGTTGAGAAGGAAGGGCAGCGACATGCCAATGACACTGCCTACCAGCACGATCACGACCATGCTCAGCGATACGACCAGTGCCACCTGGGTGCCACCATAAAGCACGCCCAGGGTCGAGACCGCAGCCGCCATGGTGATGCCGAGCAACAGGGCCACGGCGAATTCCTTGCCGAGCATGCCGGCCCAGTCCCTCATGACTACATCCCCGGTTGCCAGTGCCCGTACCATCAGCGTAGATGCCTGGGCGCCCGCGTTGCCGCCACTGCCAATCAGCAGAGGGAGAAACACGACCAGCGCCACGTAGGAGGCGATCGTGTCCTCGAAGAAGGCGATGCCCGCGCCCGAGAAGACGTTGCCAAATACCAGGAGCACCAGCCAGAACACCCGCTTCTGATACAGTGTCGCGATGGTGGCGTCCTTGACCGAGCCGGCGATCTTGCCCACCGTGGCGCCCTTGAGCATGTCCTCGGTGGTTTCTTCCTCGGCGGCGTCCATGGCATCGTCGTAGGTGACGATGCCAACCATCTTGTCGCCGCCATTGATGATGGGCAGGGCGAGCAGGTCGTAGCGGGCGATCAGACGCGCGGCCTGCTCCTGGCTGTCCTCGACATGGGCGTGGATGACTTCCTCGGTCATCAGGTCTTCGATACGCGCATAGGGGTGCGCCAGAATCAGGTCGCGCAGGGACACGGTACCGAGAATGCGGCGCTGGTTGTCCAGCACATAGGCCTGGTAGATCGTCTCCTTGTCCGGTGCCTCGCGCCGCAGCATGTCCAGTGCATCCTGGGCCGAGAGTCCCGGGCGCAAGGTGGCATAGTCGGAGGTCATGATCGCCCCCGCGGTGCCCTCGGCATAGCTGGACAGGCGGCGGATGTCCTCGCGTTCGGCCTGGGCGAGGCCCGGCAGCACCATTTGCTGGACGTCCGGCTCAAGGCGATTGAACAGGTCCGCGCGCTCGTCTGATTCCATGTTCTGGAACAGTTGTGCCAGGTCGCGACGGTTCAGTCGTTGTGCCAGGTCCACCTGCAGGGCCGGGCGCAGATAACCGAACACTACGGCACGCTCATCGGAGGACAGTTCGCGCAGCAGGGCCCAGGCGTCGTCAAGAGACAGCGCATCCAGGTAGTCGGCGAGGTCGGCCGGAGGAATCTCCTCGAGGGTGCCGCGGATGGCGACGATGTCGCGGTCGCGCAGGGCCTCCTGAAGGCTTTGCGAGAGGGTCTCGAAGCTCATACTGCACCTCCGTGCCGTCAGTCCGACGGCAGGAGGCACGGTGGCGTTACGCCTGGCGTGCCCCGGCGCGCTGGCCTGGGTGGCGGTTCATTGATCGGTTTGGTCGAGCGTCCCGTATGGGACTGCTACTGGGCACGTCCATTAGTGATCTCGCGGTGGATACACAAGCGCCGGCCTCGGCCGGCGCGCGGGGCATTCTAGGGCACCTCTGATCAATTTGGCAATCGCTCAGGCC
>JBJHBY010000268.1:0-4196 GCA_050485745.1 Gammaproteobacteria bacterium
TTCCTGACTACCCTGCGCGACCTGCTGCAGGCCAATTTCGCCCTGATGATGCTGCGCCCACCCTCCGAGTTGGCGCCGGGGGTGATTCTGATGGACAACGTCGGCCACTACACGGCGGACTTCGTTTACAACAACACCCTGTTCACCCTCGACCCCTTCGTCAATCTGCCGCCGGATCGCGCCGTCACCCTGGCCGATTATCTGAGCGACGCGGAGCTGGAGCAGACCGAGTTCTACCGCCTGTGCATGCTGCCCGGCAAGACCCACCATGTGCTCGGTGCCGACCTGCACCCACCCCAGGGTTTTGGCGCCAGCATCCGCATTACCCGGCCACGCGAGGCAGCGGCCTTCGGCGATGCCGAGCGGCAGTGGCTGCAGCGGCTGATTCCGCACCTGAAGCGCGCCCTGACCCTGCACGCTCGCCTGCAACGCATCGAGTCGGAGCGACGCCTCTATGCCCACACCCTGACCAGCCTGTCGATGGCCACGATCCTGGTGGACGCGGAGCGGCGGGTGCTGGAGACAAACGCGGTGGCGGAACGCCTGCTGGCGGAGCGGGACGGCCTGCGCCTGCGCGGTGGCGTGCTCGAACTGGAACAGGCCCAGGGCAACCGCGAGCTGCGCGAACTGGTGCAGCAGGCGGCCCAGGCCAGCGAGGCCGGCGAAACCCTGCTGGTCAAGGCCATTCCGGTGGCACGACCCTCGGGCAAGCTGCCACTGGGGGTAGTGGTGAGGCCGGTGTCCGCGGCGCTGGGGGGACAGGACAACGGGCCCGCCGCGGCGATCTTTATCAGTGACCCGGAGCGCCCGGCACCCACTTCGGAGGAATTGCTGGGGCAGCTGTTCGGCCTGACCCCGGCGGAGGCGCGCCTGGCCCTGCAACTGGCGGATGGGCAGAGCCTGGAGCAGGCCGCGACGGCACTGGGTATTACCCGTAACACCGGGCGCGCGCACCTGCGCTCGATTTTCGCCAAGACCGGCGTGACCCAGCAGACGCAACTGGTCAGCCTGATCCTGAAAAGCGCGGTATCAATGGACGAGCAGGGCTGAGCGAAGCCCCCGGTCAGTGCAGGGTTGCAGCAGCGGCTTCCGCATCGACGTCCAGCGTCGCCATCCACAGGACCCAGTCCCCGGGCAGCATGGCATCGATGCGCTGTTGCCAGCGGCGGGCCTGAACGCCGGGAAGGGCATCGCCAAGATCCAGGGCACGATCAAGGCGCTCCCGGGCCAGGCGAAACACGACCGGGTCCTGGCAGCGCATGGCGGCGTGGATGCTGTTGCTGAGTTCCTGCAGACTGCGTTGAAACATGCTGGCCGTGTCCTGTCTGGGGCGCCGCTGTTCTGCGGAGCTGGCGCAAAATCGTTACGGACGCTTTCAATCAATCGTTTCCAATCGCTTCAGCAAAACCTGGGCCAGATATAAAAAACCTTTTCCAAACAGAAAGATATAAGGGAAAACCGCAGCCCGGCAGGGCTGCCGGGCGAGCGGATGACGGAAAACCGTCGGGCGTTCAGGGGGTGCGCATCAGGTATTCCGAGGTGGGCATCACGTCCAGTTTGTCGAAGTCGATGAAGCGCTGGCAGCTGTCCATCATCGCCTGCTGGTTGCGCTGCAGCTTTTGCGCATCGCCAACAGCGGCGTAAAAGGCTTCCTGGGAGGTCATCGCCGCGGCCGGGAAGTTCTCCTCGATCATCGCGTCATAGGCGGGCGCCGCGTAGGTCAGGGCGCGCACGATCACATTCTGGCGATAGCCGAAGGTATCCTGGGTGTCGATGGCAATCCGGGTGTGGCTGTTGTGCCAGATATCCAGCCACTGCTCGTAGGCGAGACGCGGCGGCTTGCGCAGGAACACCACCTGGCTCATGCCCGGGGTACGCTCCCCCGCGGGCACCGGGTGGCGGGTGTTGACGATGGGCTCCGACTCTGTGACCAGATAGCCGTGGTAGCGCGCCACGTGCTCGTCGAGGACCGCGTGCTGCGCCGCGCGGAACACCGCGCTATCGACCCACAGGGAAAGAATCGCATCCGGCAGCGGTCGGGTATTGGCCTGACGCAACCCGGCCGCCGGTGCCACGTCCTCATCCACCACATTGACCCGCAGGCCCTTCACACCACTGGCGTACAGGGCCTCGGTGCAGGGACCCAGCAGGTCGGCACGAAAGGCATCAACGGCCTGGCTGTCACGCTTCCAGACCGGATAGATCATTTTTTCCATGTTCGGGATTCCGCTGCTGTTGACATGCAGCGAGAGTGACACGCAGAGCCCGCCGGACCAAGGCCGGGCCCGGCGGTTCAGGGCGGGGGTTCAGGGATGTGTACCGGACCTTGTCGGCGGAGCGTCCAGGCGGTGGGGCGGCCGTGTCGGGCCTTGCCCTATCGAGCGCCCGGCGGCGTCGCCGCTGCCGGGTTCCCTGCGATGCTCACGCTCCGGCCGGCGCTGCGGAACTCGACCAAAATCGCTGCGCGATTTTTGGGACTCGAGCAGTCCTCGCGCTAATTCGTCCGGCGCGCTGCACTTCTCGGCGCTCTCAAAGGGTCCGGCCCGACACGGCCGCCCCAACGCCACACCCGACCCGCGTCTCGCATCTTGCGTCTCGCGTCTCGCGTTTTGCGTCTCGCATTTCGCTCCTCGCGTCTCCCCTACTTCGCAAAATGCGTCCTGACAATATTGGTCCCGTACTTCTCGCGGAAATACGGGATCACCTTCTCGCCGATGTTCTTGATGCTCTGCATGATGGCTTCGTGGGGGATGGTGCCCATCTGGTGCAGGAACAGGATCTCGTCGGCGCCGGCTTCGATGAGGCGCTCGATGTAGACGATCGCATCCTCGACGCTGCCGTAGGCATTGTTGGCATTGAAAATACCGGTGTGCTCGCTGCCCACGGGGATTTTCTCCTCGCCGAGGAAAGCCACGACCTTCTGCTTTTCCTCCTCGAGGATTTTCACCAGCTCTTCCTCGGACAGCTCGGCGGTGCTGGGCGCGGGGCCGCCCTGATACCAGTGGGCCAGACTCTCGGCAAAGAAGCGCTGGCCGCGCAGACCCAGGCGGCGTGCCTCATGGGCATCGTCCAGCACAATGGCGGGGCACAGGGCCGCGAGATGCTCGGTGGCGAAGTCCCCGACCTGATCTTCCAGGCGGCGCCGTGCGAAGGCCTCGCGATAGACCTTGTTCTTTTTGGCGATGTCCTCGGGGCCACCAAAGCCCAGCACGAGTGCGCCAAGGCCGCGCTCGCCAGCCATGTTCAGGGTGTGCTCGCGGGTGCAGGCGAGGAACATCGGCGGATGCGGATCCTGGTAGGGCTTGGGGTTGATCGGGCGCGGCGGAATCTTCAGCCCGGTCTTGTCGGACTCGAAGGAAAAGTCCTCGTCGTGCCACATCCTCGGGATCATGTACATGGACTCGTCGACCTGGTCCTGCAAGTCCTCCAGCTTGTTGCCGAAGGCTCCGGCCTCCTGCTGGGTACCGCCCTTGCCGACGCCGAACAGGACCCGGCCCTTCGACAGCAGGTCCAGGGTGGCGATGCGCTCGGCGACCTTGATCGGGTGGTTCATGGAGTGCGGCAGGCACACCACACCATGGCCGATCTGGATGCGCTGGGTGGCCCCAGCGACAAAGGCGAGGAAGCTCTCGGGGGCACTCATGTGGGCGTACATGGTGAGGGAGGTGTGCTCCACCGCCCACACCGCATCGTACCCATACTGTTCGCCGGCCAGGGATTGTTCGAGGCACTCCTGGAAGACCTGTTTCTCGCCATCGCGTGAAGGGTCGGCGGTCTGGGCCTCGAAAATCATGGAGAAGCGCATGCGGGATTCCTCTTGTTGGCTGCGGCGGAGGTCAGTACTGGCGGGCACGAAGTGTGTCCAGCGTGGCACGATTCTGCCCCGCCGGATCAGTGCTGGCATCGTCCATATTGACTAATCTATCGCTGTAGCGGTCTTCGTGACCGCTACAGCGTGTCGCGGCCGTCAGCCGGGCGGCATTGCGTCGAATGCCTGAGCTGACTGCCGCTCGCACCGGCTGGCGGGCCAGGCCATTTTTAAAGCCGCATGGGCAACGCAGATAGCTTTTCAACAGCCTGCTAGTGTTCTGTCCCGTAAGTCGCGGTTTGGAGCCCCCGGTGCGGGACCGTCGGCCGCCGGGGCGGCGCCGGGGCGGGTGGCGGGGAGGTTTGGCAGCGGGGGCCGGGACGGGGGG
>JBJHBY010000269.1:0-4172 GCA_050485745.1 Gammaproteobacteria bacterium
GCTCTAACCAGCTGAGCTACCTTGCCAGAAAGGGTCCACGCCGTTGCGCAGTGTGTATCAGGAGGCCGGCATTCTGGCCATTTCGCCCCGGTGTGTCAAGCCTTTGGCAGCGGGCTTTGGCACTGGCTCTGGTCAGGTCCAGGAGCCACCATTGGCGAGGTGCTGGCGATCCCTCCCGTCGCGCTTGGCCTGCAGAAGAGCGGCATCGGCGCGATTGAGGAGCTCGCCATAGGCCTCGCCGTCATGCCAGGCGGCAATCCCGGCGCTGACAGTTACGCGCAGTACCTCGTCGCCAGCACGGACTTGCATGTTGCCTACTGCGTCGCGGATGCGCTGTACGATACCTGCCGCACTCTCCATATCGGTCTCGGGCAGGATGACGAGGAATTCCTCGCCGCCCCAGCGCCCGCACAGGTCGTACTCCCGCACCTCGCATTCCAGGACACGGGCGAGCTTGACCAGTACGTTGTCGCCTACATCGTGACCGTAGGAGTCATTGATGCGCTTGAAGCCGTCGATATCCAGCATGGCCACGCAGAAGGTGTACCCGGAGCGCTCACTGCGCTCGATCTCGGCCTTGAGGCGGTCGGTGAGCGGGCGGCGGTTGGCCAGCGCCGTCAGCGGGTCGAGCATGGCCGCCTCCTGCAGGGCGAGGTTCAGCTCGCGCATCACCTGCTGGTAGCGGTCGGACACCCGGACCACGCGCTCGAGCTGGCGCAGTTCCTTGTCGAAGCGCTCGGTCAGGCTCAGCTCCCGCTGTCGGGCCATGCTCTGGAAAGCGTCGGAGATATGGGTGATGCGCTCCAGGCGGTGCAGCATGTCCTGGTGGTGCTGCCACAGCCCGGACAGCGCCTCGCGCAGGGCGGCCGCGTCGGCATCCGGTGCCGCCAGCAGCCGATCGATATCCTGCTCGAGCTGGTTGGCGTTGCGTTTCATCAGGTATTCCGCTGCTGCAGCGGAAGGATCTCGAACGGGAAGCTGCAGTCCTCCCTGAATTCCTCCGCGAGTTCGGCTACACGCTCGTTGCGTGGGTCATAGCGCCAGTTTACGGCGACCATCTTGCCCTCGCCGTGAGCCTCCTCGAGCAGGTCGAAGATGTCCATCATCGCCTTCACGCTGCTGGTATTCAGGTACAGCAGTTGCAGCTCGAGGCTCAGGGCCTGCCCTGCTTCATCGAGAAAGCGTTCCACCCAGCTGAAGACCTGCTGGAACAGTTCGTAGGAATTCTCGGGGTAGGAGTCCCCCTGCATGGACAGTACACCCCGTGCCCAGTCGCCCTGGATGGCCGGGGTTGACTGGGAGCCGGGGATATTCAATTCGATCATGTCGCAATTACCCGTCAGCAATTCAGATTTCAGCGCGCAGGCTGATGAAGGCACGGCCATCGGTCAGTTGCCGCAGATTAGCCTGCAAGGGGGCGCTGGATTTCCGCGCGATATCGATCAAGCCCAGCCCTGCACCGCTGCTGGAGCCGGTTTCGCGCGGCTTGCGCAGCTGTTCCTTGTAGCGGGCCTTGAGCTGGGCCTTGTCCATTGTTGCCAGCTCGCCAATCTGCGCCAGTACGGCCTGGCCATCGGCGGGCTCGATGATATTGCCAGCCGACACCACGTAATGGCCAGCCTCGTTCCGGGCCACGACCACGGTGGCGCTGGATTCCGGCTCGCTCCAGCCCTTCTGTTGTACATAGTGACGGATGTTCTGCGTCAGCTCGATATAGACACCGAAGACATCCATGGCGGAAGAGGGCGGCGCCTGGTCCGCGGCCAGATAGTTGCGCAGGGCATTGCCGATTTCTTCGATCAGGCTGCGCGAAATGGGGCCGTTGAAGCACAGCATGATGCGCTCCCGGTTGAAGCTCTCGCGCATGCTGAACAGGTCGGATGGTTCCATGGGTGCTCCCTGTCTCGGGCCTCAGTCAAAACGAAAACACAGGATTGTGATGTCGTCGCGTTGCGGATAGTCGCCCTGGTATTCCGCCAGTGTAGCGCTGAAGGCGGCTCCCTGGGTCGCCAGGGGCAGCCGCGCATGGCGCTGGATCATCTCGATGAAACGGCTGTTGCCGAAGCCGTAACCCAGCTCGCCACCGGCCTGGTCGAGAATACCGTCGGTCGCCAGATAGAAGCTGCGCCCGGGGCTCAGTGCCACCTGGGCATTGTGGTACTCGCCGCTGCGTTTGTCACCGATGGCACGGCGGCCCCCGGGCAGGCGCTTCACGCTGTCGCCGTCACTATGGTAGAGCGCGATCTTGGCGCCGGCAAAGGTCACCTGGCGTTGCTCCAGGTCGATATGGGCGAGGCCGATGTCCATATTGGTCGCGAGGCTGTGGCCGCTGCTGTCGTCCTGCAGCATGCCGCGCAGGATGCGGTCGCAGCGGGCGAGAATCCCGGCCGGGTCCTCGATGCCAACGTCGGCAATGGCCTGGTCGATGGTGGCATGGGCCAGCATGGTCATCAGGGCACCGGGCACCCCGTGGCCGGCGCAATCGACCACGCCGAGCAGGCAGCTGCGCTCACCGGCGTGGTAGACGTAGAAGTCACCGCCGACCACATCCCGGGGTTGCCACAGTACGGCGAAGCGCTCGCCCAGGGCCTGGACCAGTTGCCGGTCGGGGAGCAGGGCGCGCTGGATCTGGCTGGCGTGGTGGATGGAGTCGTTGATCTTCTGGTGGGCATCGCTCATTTCGCGATTGGCTTGCTCCAGGGCGTGGGTGCGCTCGCGCACGCGCTGTTCCAGCTCGCGGGTATGGCGTCGGACCTTGTCTGCCATGACACCGAAGGCGGCGCTGAGCTTGCCGATCTCGTCGTCGCGTTCGCTCGGCAGGGCCACCGCATAGCGGCCCTCGGCGATGGCCTGGGCGGACTGCTGCAGCTGCCGGATGGGTTGCAGCACCAGGCGCTCCACCGCATAGACGAAGGCCAGCAACAGCGCCGCAAGGAGCACCGCCATGGCCACCAGCATGGGGGTCAGCCAGGGTGTGTCGATGACCCGGGCGGCATACAGGTCGACGGCGGTGGCGACGTGCCAGCCCAGTTCGGGGATGAAGCTCAGGGCCAGCAGTTGCTGGCTGCCCTGCAGGCGCACCCACAGCAGCGTGACTTCGCCGGGCTGGCTCTCGGCCGTCTGCAGGGCTGCCAGCAGGGCCTGGCGTTCCACGTCGTCGACCAGCAACTGGGCGAGCCCTCCCTGATCCGGCGCGTCCTGGCGGGTTGCGGATCCCAGGGCGATCAGGCGCGGGTCCGGATGGGCCTGAATGATGCCGCGCCGGTCCAGGATCATCGGCGTGACGCCCGCTTCGCCGGTGCGGATAAAGTCGTCCAGAAATGTACTCAGGTCGAGGCCGGTACCGGCGACGCCGATCACCGTGTCATCGTCGCGCACCAGCACGTTGATCCAGGCCTTGGTGACGCCGAGCCGGCTGTCGTGATTGACATTGATGTTGAACGGGCGTGTGTCGCGCAGGGTATTGAAGTACCACTGGTCGTCCGCGGCTTCGGGGTTCAGGGTATAGCGCGGCTCCTCGCTGTACTCCGACTCGGTGTCATTGAAGTAGTAGTGGTGGGTGTGAGCGCTGATCACGAACCAGGACTGGTCGCGGAAGTCGCGGCGGTAACCCTCGGCCTCGTGGAAGAACAGCTCGCTGCCGGTCGGGTTGGTTTCGTCCCGCAGCCAGCGCCGCGTTACCTCGGAGTTCGCCAGGCGCAGGGACAGTGCCAGCTCCCGCGACAGCGGCGCGAAGATGCGCTCGCGCTGCAGCAGGGTGGTGTTGCGGGCAAAGGATTCACCGAACTGGCGGTGGATGCCATCCACCAGTTGCCAGCCGATCACCGCCGCCGGCAGCAGGGCGATCAGACAGGCCAGCAACAGGGCCGAAATGGACTTGCCACGCAGCCCGAGGACCGGCATGGGTGTGGGCTCCAGTCAATTGGGTGCGGTATTGGGCCGTCATTGGCCCGGTGAAGGTGCCGTGCCCGCCATTGAACCACAGTGGCGGATACCGGCAAGTGTCGCATTGTAGCGGCGTCAGTTGCGCTTTGCCATGGCGCCGCGCAGGCCGGGTTAGCCGCAAAGCGGCGTAACCCAGCGTCACCACCAACGCCAGACGTTCCCGGAGGTTGCTCACGACGCTCCCGGGATCGCTCCGGAACCGGCATCGGTGCGGGATTCAATGCGGC
>JBJHBY010000270.1:0-4161 GCA_050485745.1 Gammaproteobacteria bacterium
TGGCCCAAAGGCGGTCGGGCGCGACCTGTCACTGGCGGTCGGCCCCGGCGAGATCGTCTGCCTGCTGGGCCCGAATGGCTGCGGCAAAACCACGTTGTTCCGCACGCTGCTGGGCCTGATCCCACCTCTTGCAGGGCGGGTAACGCTGGACGGACGCCCCCTGTCGGCTCTGAACCGGCCCGAGATCGCCCGCGCAATGGCCTATGTGCCCCAGGCGCACGTGCCGCCGTTCCCCTATCAGGTCGAGGAGGTGGTGCTGATGGGCCGCACCGCCCGGATGCGCCCGCTTGCCGCCCCTTCGGTCGCTGACCGGGTCGCCGCGCGTGCGGCGTTGGCGCGACTGGGAATCGGCGATCTGGCAGGCGCGGATTACTCGCGCCTGTCGGGTGGGCAGCGGCAGATGGTGATGATCGCCCGCGCGCTGGCGCAGGAGGCGCCGATCCTCGTGATGGACGAACCCACGGCCAGCCTCGACTTCGGTAACCAGGCCCGCGTGCTGGCGCGCATCGCCGACCTCGCGCAGGCGGGGAGCCACGCCGTGATCCTGTCCACCCACGACCCCGATCAGGCCTTCGCGCTGAAGGCCCGCGTCATCCTGATGCATCAGGGCGCGATTCAGGCCGAAGGGCCGCCCGATCAGGTCTTGACCCCGAACCGCCTGAGCCGCGTTTACGGCGTGGAGGTCGCCGTCGAGCGTACTGAGTCCGGCCGCGCCGTCTGCGCCCCGTCCCTGTCCAACCCAGCCCCTGAAAGGAGAGCCTCATGAAACTCAGCGCCCGCAACCAGTTGTCCGGAACCGTCACCGCCATCGACAAGGGTGTCACAACGACCATCGTGCGCCTCGATTGCAACGGCACCCCGATCACCGCCTCGATCACCAACGCCGCGGCCGAGGAGCTGGGCTTGTCCGTCGGCCAGCCCGCAACCGCGATCATCAAGGCCTCGGACGTGATGATCGGGGTCTGAGACCATGGCCGACGCCCAGGCCATCCGCCCCCACGAGGTGATGACCGACGCAGCCCTGCCAACGGACGCGACGCTGGCCTTCATCGGGCATATCGAAACGCCCTGGACGCGGCGCGAGGACTGCCCGCGCCAGGGCGACCGCGAGGCCGGACCCGAGTGCACGATCGTGGTGGCGGACCCCTGGGCACCGGCGCTGGCCGGGATCGAGGCGTATCCCAGCCTCGACATCCTCTACTGGATGCACCTGTCGCGCCGCGACCTGACCCTGCAGAACCCCAACCACGGCGACAGCGCGCGAGGCACTTTCAGCCTCCGCTCGCCGATCCGACCCAACCCTATCGGCCTGTCCACCGTCCGGCTGATTCGGCTTGAGCGCAACCGACTGATCGTGCGCGGCCTCGAATGCGTCTCTGACACCCCGCTGATCGACATCAAGCCGGACCGCTGCCACTTCACCCCAGTCGCCTGAGCCATGAACTTCGAAAGGCGCCGGTTCGGCTGGGCGCCGCTTCCGGGCGAAACGCAAAGTCAATCCGATAGACTCGCTTGGCGAACGACCGCTATGCATGGGTGCGTCTTGCCTCTTCCATCTTGCTGAATGGCCGCTTTCCTGAAGGTTTTTCGACGTGGGCCGCAGCGTGACGGTTCGGCTGGGCGGTGGCGGCCCACGTTGACAAACCTCGGAAGGAGGAAGCCGCGGGGGGCTGGGAGGTGTCTATGGGGAAAGGGCGCTGATGGTGCTGGCTGGGGGCGGTGTGAGCTTTAGATCATGTCCTTGTTGCGCGTCAGGACGGGGCGCCTCTGGGCACGGGCGGCGCGGAAACAGGCGCCCTGGCCAAACGTGCTGCCGGCAAGGTGCGTCGTGGTGGGCGTGCGGGTCACGCGGGATCGGCCAGCCCCCCCTTGACTGGGGCCGGCATGATGATCGTCTGGGGGATGGGCGTGTCATCATGCTGCCTGGTCCCTCGGTGGGGCGCGTGACCGGGGTTTCTGGCCGCGCCGGAATATCTCGATCACGCGCATGGGGCCGCCGCAGCAAGGGCAAGGCTCGCGCAGGGTCAGCGGGACGGGCTCGGCACCTGCCTCCGGGGGCGCGATGGCGGGCGACTGTCCGAGCAGGGCGCGGATCTTCGCGATGTTGGCCTTGCGGCCGGCGCTGGCCAGCAGGCCGTAGTGACGGATGCGGTGGAAGCCGTCGGGCAGGACGTGGAGCAGGAATCGGCGGATGAACTCGCCGGTGGCCAGCCGCATGACCCGCTGCCGGTCGCCCCGCTTGATGCGATAGTCCTTCCAGCGGAAGGCGACGGTTGCGGCGTCGGCGCTGACCAGGCGGCTGTTCGAGATCGCCACCCGGTGGGTGTAGCGGCTCAGATAGGCCAGCACTGCCTCGGGTCCGCCGAACGGCGGTTTGGCGTAGACCACCCATTCGGACTTGCGGAACGGGGCCAGCCAGGCGGCGAAGGCCCCGGCCTCTGTCAGCCGGGCCAAGTCTCCGAAGAAGGACAGAGCACCAGCACGATGGAGTGCCAGCAGACCCTCGATGAACAGGCGCCGGAACAGGCGCGAGAGCACCCTCACATGCAGGAAGAAGCCCGGGCGGCAGGGCACCCACCGGGTGCCGTCGGGCGACAGGCCGCCGCCCGGGACGATCATGTGGATGTGGGGATGGTGCGTCAGCGCCGAACCCCAGGTATGCAGCACGCTGGTCATGCCGACCTGCGCGCCCATGCGCCTGGGATCGGCAGCGATTGTCATCACCGTCTCGGCCGAGGCACGAAACAGCAGATCGTAGACCGCCTTCTTGTTCCAGAACGCGATCTGCGCGATCTCGGCCGGCAGGGTGAAGACGACGTGGAAGTATTCCACCGGCAGCAGGTCCTCGGCGCGCGCGGCCATCCAGTCGCGCGCAGCCGGGCCCTGGCACTTCGGGCAATGCCGGTTCTTGCAGGAGTTGTAGGCGATGTGGTGGTGGCCACAGCTGGCGCAGCCCGCCACATGCCCGCCGAGCGCCTCGGTCCGGCAGGTCTCGATCGCCGACATCACCTTCAGCTGGCTCAGGCTGACATGCCCTGCATTGGCCTGCCGCCACGCAGGGCCATGGGCGCGGAAGATGTCAGCCAGCTCCAGCTTGGGACGGGGCACGCGGCCCCGCCGTCAGCCAGGGCCGTCGCTTTGCAGGACCTGATCCTGCAGCGCCTTCATCCGCTCGAAGGGGCTGACGGTGCTCCGGATCGTCTTCGTGGCGACATGGGCGTACCGCGCCGTGGTGCTGAGCTTGGCATGCCCGAGCAGGACCTGGATCACCCGGACGTCGGTGTTGGCTTCCAGCAGATGGGTGGCGAAGCTGTGCCGCAGGCTGTGCAGCGAGGCGGGCTTGGTGATGCCCGCCATGTGCTTGGCCGACGTGAACGCCCGGTTCAGCTGTCGCGGCGACAGGGGCGAGATCTTCGGCTTGCCGGGGAACAACCAGCCCTCGGGTCGGGATTCGCGCCAGTACTGCCGAAGCACCTCAAGCAGGCTGGGCGACAGCATGGCCTGCCGGTCCTTCGCCCCCTTGCCCTGCTCGACGTGGATCAACATTCGCTGGCTGTCGATATCCTTGACCTTGAGGGTGCATACCTCCGAGGCCCGCAGCCCGGCGCCATAGCTGATGCCGAGCGCCGCGCGATACTTCAGCCCCGGGCCCGGCACCGAGGCCAGCAGCTTTGCGACCTCCTCCACGCTGAGGACCACCGGCAGCTTCCGCGGCTGGCGGTGGAACTGCATGTAGCGTTTCATCTCCTCGCGTCCGCAGGTGACGCCGAAGAAGAACCGCAGCGAGATGATGCGCACGTTGAACGTGCTGGCCGAGGTTCCGGCCTTGACCATGTGCAACTGCCAGGCGCGCAGGTCGTCGGGCGTGGCGGTATCCGGCGACCGTCCGAGGAAGGCGGCAAACATCTTCACGTTGCGGATGTGCGCCTTCTGGGTCTTCTCGCCCAGGCCCCGGATATCCATGTCCTCGATCATCCGCTGGCGCAGCGGGGTGGTCCTCTCGTCCTTCATCGAAACCTCCTGTCTGACGATTGGAAGGCCCCAATCGTCAGCCCAGACAGGTCTCACAAACAGAAGAACGATCGAACGCACGCGAAACGCCAGCCACGGGCGCCATTGCCGCGGAGCGGCTTAGTCCTTCCGCCCTTCACGACGGCGAAG
>JBJHBY010000271.1:0-4159 GCA_050485745.1 Gammaproteobacteria bacterium
GAGGATGCTGGCGAGGATCAGCGGCGGAAAGCCGAACACGATCATCAGCGCCACGGCGAGGATGTACCAGGCCATGATCGGCATGCGGCTGAGGCTCATGCCGGGGGCACGGGTGCGCAGGATCGATACGGTGATCTCAATCCCGGCGGCCATCGCCGAGATCTCCACGAAGGTGATGCCCAGCAACCAGAAGTCCGAGCCCGGGCCCGGGGAGAACTCCCCACTGGACAGCGGCGTGTACAGGAACCAGCCCGCGTCCGGCGCAATGCCGAGGAACAGGCTGGAGAGGATGATCAGCCCGCCGAACAGGTAGCAGTAATAGCCAAAGGCACTGATGCGCGGGAACACCAGGTCGCGGGTGCCGATCAGCTTGGGAATCATGTAGATCGCCAGCCCCTCCAGCACCGGGATGGCGAACAGGAACATCATCACCGTGCCGTGCATGGTGAACAGCTGGTGGTAGGTATCCGGGTCGATGATGTCCTGGCCCGGCAGGGCAAGCTGGGTGCGCAGTAACATCGCCAGCAGCCCGCCCACAAGGAAGAACAGCAGCCCGGTAACAATAAAACGCCGGCCGATGCTGGTGTGGTTCACCGCCGCCAGGGTGCCGAGCCCGGGCAGGTTGCCCCAGACCCGCTCCATGCCTGCGTGCAGGTCGCGGCCGCGGTCGGTGGTGGGTTCAGTCACCGTGTACCTCTCCGTTCATCTGCTGCTGCAGCCAGTTGGCGTAGGCCTCGTCGGTGTGAGCGGTCACGGTGAAGTGCATATGGGCATGCAGACGCCCGCAGAACTCCGCGCACTGGCCGTGGTAGGTGCCGGGCCGGTCGGCCTGCAGGCGCAGCACGTTGGTACGCCCGGGAATGGTGTCGAGCTTGCCCCCCAGGCGCGGCACCCAGAAGGAGTGAATCACGTCGGCGCTGGTCAGGTGCACGTCCACCGGCACCCCGACCGGAATGTGCAGCTCGTTGGCCAGCTCGATACCACTCTCCGGGTAGTGCACCTGCCACCACCACTGGTGTGCGGTGACATCGATGCGCAGCGCCTCCCCCTGGGCCGGTGGCAGGGGCAGCATGCGGTGCCCGGCGGGAATGCCAAAGGCCAGCAGCAGGGTGATGCTGACCAGCGGCAGCACGATACCGCCCCCGATGATCCAGCGCCCGCGCAGCCGCCGCGCCTCGGCATCGCCCTCCTCGCCCGGGTCGCGCCAGTGGGCGTGCAGCCACAGCGCGAACAGCACGGCCATCACCAGCACGGAGAAGGCGAACATGCCCCACCACAGGGCCGCCGCCATCTGCGCCGCCGGGCCGGCCGGATCCAGGGTCGAGTAGGGCCCGCTGCACGCGCCCAGCATGGGGGTGATCAGCAGCGCGGGCGCTGTTACCCTGCGTGCTGCAACCCTGCGCGCAGCATCGAACCGGGAGACCCAACCGTGCCACAGCGCCCTCACATGGAGCCGATCATCAGCCGCATGGCGGTGCTGGGCCATCCGATTCATCCGGTGCTGATCCACTTTCCGGTCGCGGCGCTGATCGGCCTGGTGGCCACGGACCTGGCCTGGATTCTCACCGGGGATTATTTCTGGGCCCGGGCCGGGCTGTGGCTGGCCGGGGTCGGCGCCGCGGGGGGCGCCCTGTCGGGCCTGGCCGGGCTGGTGGACCTGGTGACGGTGGCGCGCATCCGCCGCCTGGTCACCGCCTGGAGTCACGCCATCCTGGCGGTGATGCTGTTGTCCCTGGCGTGCCTGAACTGGCTGTTGCGCATCCGCGCGCCGGATACCGCCATCCTGCCCTGGGGGCTGACGGTGTCCCTCCTCACGGCCCTGTTGATCGCCATCACCGGCTACCTCGGCGGGCGCCTGGTGTACGAATATGCGGTGGGAGTGGATGTGGAGGAAGCCGCGGAAAAGCATCCGCCCCGCTGATCCCGGTTCTCCCGTGCTCTGCCATGCTCCACCCCGCAAGCGCGCCCTCCTCGTTGCCTTCACCGCTCAATGCCCCCAGGGAAAGACCTGCAACAACGGCTTGGCCAGCACCACCCAGAGGATGGCCGCCATCAGCGCGCACTGGGTCAGCATCAGCAATCCTGGCCAGGGCCGCACCCGCCGCGCAGTATCCGCCTCCTGCCATGTCACCAAAAGGCCAGCGAGTACGTGAGTAATCACCAGCCCCGTAACCAGAACAAGCTTGGAGATCAGCCACAGGTCCGCCTGGCGCTGCAGCAGGAATACCAGGGTGCCGGAGGCAATGGCCAGCAGCGCCGCCGGGGTGGCGACGTGGGTGTACACCACCCGCGGCATGGCATCGCCCCCCAACGGGGCCATCTCGTCCTGCCCCCGCGCCGCCGCGGCCACCAGGGCCGGTACGTAGAGCAGCGCAGCGCACCAGAACAGCAGCGCAACGATGTGCAGGGTAATCACCCAGAGCATGACGTTCCCTCAAAATCCGCTCCATGGTGGCGGAAGGCAGGCGCCGGCGTCTACCCCGGGGCCTCCTCAGAACGCGGAACCCGGCTGTTTCAGGAACGCGATCTCTTCCGCAGTGGAGCTGCGGCCGAGGATGGCGTTGCGATGGGGATAGCGGCCGAAGCGCTCGATGATCGCCTTGTGGCGCAGTTCGTGGTCAAGCTTGTCCGGCACGCCGCAGTTCTCGAACAGCGGCACCGCGACCTCGTGGATGGCCAGGGACTCGCTGTGCATATAGGGCATGTAGAGAAAGGCGCGCCGCTCTGGCGGCAGGGCCTGGTCCGCCCCGGCGGCAACGGCTTCCTGGGCCAGGCCGAGGGCCAGGGCATCGTTGGCAAAGGCCGCGGGGCTGTCGCGGTGGATGTTGCGGGAGAACTGGTCGAGCACGATGACCTCCGCCAATCGTCCATCGGCGCTGATGCGCCAGGTGAACAGTTCGCAGTGCGCCGCCCTGCGCAGCAGATCACCGAAGCGCTGCTTGATGTGCTGGTCCAGGGCCGGGGATTTCGCCCACCAGTCCCGCGGCGAGAGTTCCCCGAACCAGAATTCAAGCACCTGTTCCGCTGTCTCTTTCGCTGTGTCCGCCATGATCGCTCCGGTTTCTTGCAGGCCTTGGCCTGGGCGCATTCCGGGCCAATACGGCGCCCGGCTCGGGAGCTTGCGGCACTGCTGCGGGCATGACAAGCCTGCCGCAGGATGGCCTGCCCCAGATTACCGCTTATGCTCGCTGAACAGGTCGGGTATGCTTGGCCCACGGTTTTTCACCTGTCGGAGGCACAAGGAATGAAAAAGCACCTGCTACTCGCGACCACTGCGCTGGCCCTCGTGGCCTGTTCCGAACCCCCAGCGCCGGAGGCAACAACGCCGGCAACCGCACAGGCAGACTACCAGGCCGGGCGAACCGCGGCGGAGCCGGTGCAGATCAGCATCAATGCCCCCGCCGGCCGCTACCGGCTGGACCCGTACCACGCCAGCCTGGATTTCAGCGTCACACATCTGGGCGTGTCCAACTATGTGATGCGCTTTACCGACTTTGACGTCACCCTCGACCTGAACACGGAGGATCTGTCGGCGTCATCGGTGAGCGTGACCATCGACCCGGCCTCCATCCGCACGGATTTCCGTGGTGACTATAAGGCCACCCATCCGGATTCGCCGTTTGCCACCTGGGACGAGGATCTGGCCAGGAGCGAGAACTTTCTCAACGCGGGCAACTACCCCAGCATTCGCTTCACTTCCACCCGGGTGACCCCCGCAGATGACGGCACGCTGCAGGTCACCGGCGACCTGGAGATGCTCGGCCAGACCCGCCCCGTCACACTGCAGACCACCGTGGTGGGGTCGGAGCAGGCGCACCCCTTCACCGGCGTCGGCCTCATCGGCTTCTCCGCCACCGGCACCTTCCAGCGCTCCGATTTCGGCATGACCCACCTGGTCAATCCACCCCTGGTCGGAGACACGGTCACCCTGCGCTTCGAGGGTGAGCTGCTGCAGGAGCAGAGCGGGGACGACTGAGCAGCGTGCAGCCCACCCCCCGCTACAACGCGGTGGCGATCACCCTGCACTGGATGATCGCCACCGCCCTGCTGGTCAACCTCGGCCTGGGCCTGTGGATGAGCTGGGCCATCGATGCCCCCTCGGTGCAGGCCCAGGCGCCGGCGGTGCGTCCTGCCTCGGCCCCCACCGGCAGCGGTGACC
>JBJHBY010000272.1:0-4154 GCA_050485745.1 Gammaproteobacteria bacterium
GGCTGTAATCATACGGTTTGAAATTGGGCATGGAACCATTCCGTTGGGAGACGCCAAATTTTAGCAAAAAACCACATGTTTTTAGAGTTTTTCTACAGCCTCAACGCCCGCAGCACGGGAAATTTGCAGCGCAGCGAAAAATTTTCCCTGTGCCTGCGTTTGTTAAAGCTTTGAATTCCGTCATTGGACTTAAACCCTGAGCCACATTTCAAAAACATGCCAGAAAACATACAGACAAGCACCCAGGATAAGGAATTTGAACTGCCTTTGCCCCAAGGCACTGGCAGCATTTATGTTATTTTCAATAGATTGACGAATTCCTTCGCTAGCCGCCTGAACCATTTGCGGGTGATTTCCTACCTCTCGGTGCCTACCTGATTCAATATCTAGCATTTCAGAATTCGCGTAAAGCGTTGAGCTAACATATTCAAGGTGCCTGCACCCACAGAAAAAGCTGACCCCCCAACAAAGAACGGCAATTCCAAGTGGAACTTGGCTCCACGACAAAACCATATCTTGCGTTTGAGTGAGCGAGAAGCCAATAGACGCGCCTGCAGCAGCAAGCAGAAAGTACGTGTATTTACTTTGAGACTCCCTCAAAACTCGGAATATTTCTTTCTGTTCTTCAGAGGCCATGACTACCCTCGGGTAGTAGCTTTAACATCTGTATTGTGCGCATGCGCGATTCCCCATTTTTAGAATCCTGGGGTCCATGCACAACTTATTGATTTATCTATTTCTTTCTATATACCCCAATTCTCCCGGCCCGGAAAGCGCGACTGCGCGATTTGCCGATTGGGGCTTCTCATAATCTCCGGGCGACCATTCGTAAATTATTGATTTACAAAGGATGAATTCCGCTTCTCGCTTACAATCGTGCGCCACTATCCAGGGAATCGAGCCACTCAGCTTGCCCACCGCCAATTAACTGTATATAAATACAGTTATCAACCATTTCAGAGGGACCTGATATGGCCAGCCCGTTTATTGAATCCTTGCGCGCCGAAATGCGCCTGCGCGGTTACAGCATCCGCACCGAGAAGGTGTATCTCTACTGGATTCGCTATTTCATCCACTTTATCGGCAAGCAGCATCCGCGGGAGGCCGGGGGTGAGGAGGTCAAGCAGTTTCTGACCTGGCTCGCTGTTCGACGGCATGTGGCAGCCAATACCCAGAAGGTCGCGCTCAATGCGCTGGTTTTCCTGTATCACAAGGTTCTGAAGCAGGAGCTGGGTGAGCTGGGGTTCAAGCTGGCCACCAAGCAGCGGCATTTGCCCACGGTGCTGAGCCCGTTGGAAGTAAATGCCATCCTCGACCAGCTATTCGGCAGGCAGCGGCTCGTGATTGAGCTGCTTTACGGCAGCGGGCTGCGTATTTCGGAGTGCCTTCGGCTTCGGGTGCAGGATATTGATTTTTCACGGCTGACTCTCACCATTCGGGATGGCAAGGCCAACAAGGATCGGCAAACGCTGCTGAGCAGCCAGGTGGTTCCCGCGCTGCAGGATGCGATTGAGCAGGCGCTGGCGCTACAGAAGGAGGACAACCGGCAAGGCTTGGGGCCTTCGATGCACGGTGCAGGAATTGCTTGGCCATAACGACATCTCAACCACGCAGATCTACACCCATGTGATCGGCCAGCACTACGCAGGTACGGTCAGCCCGCTGGACCGGCTCAGGGTCTGATGCACGGCGCCCTGAGGCGGCATGGCTCGCGGCGCGACGCTCGGTATCAGCCCAGGCTGATACGCCGCTGCGGCAGGCCGAGAATCTCCGCGGCCTGGTCGGAGGTGGCGACGGGGCGGCCGACGGATTCGCACAGGGCGACGGCCTCGCGCACCAGTTCCACGTTGGTGGGGGTGCGCTCGCCATGGAAGAACTCCAGGCCCACGTGCAGGTGGCCGGCGCGCTCCAGCGCGGCGCGGCCGACTTCGCTGGCGACGACGTCGCCACCGGCAACGGACACGGCCCAGGGGATGTCGTGGTCGCCCAGGATGGCCAGGTACATGTCCAGCGCCTGCACCGTGGGCGGCATGCCAAAGGGTGCGCCGAACAGGCCGCGCTCGGTGGAGAAGTAAAACTTGAGCATGGTGCCCGCGGGCAGGCGGCCGCATTGCTTGAAGGCCAGCAGGGTGCGCAGGAAGCCCGGCTCATAGATGGCGCAGCTGGGGCCCGCCTGGTAGCGGCTGTGGATGTCCAGGGCATGGCCGATGACGGCGTAGCTGTTGGTGTAGCAGATGCCCTCGGGGCCATTGGGCCCCATGCCTCCGAGGTTGACGGGGCCGGGGTCACAGATGCCGATGCGCAGCACGCCGCGCTCGCCCAGTTCCGCCAGGTGGTCATAGCTCACGCCGTCGGCGCCGTAGTCCACGGTGGGGTAGATCAGCGCGTCGGGGCGGGCGCGCAGTGCCTGTTCCCAGCTGGCGACGTAGGCATCCGCCGAGGCCGCGGCGCCGGCGCCGACCACGTCGACGTGGTTGTGGATCACCGCGGCCCCGGCCTCGATGCAGGCCAGTGCATCGGCGGAGATCTCCGCCGCCGTGGTGGGCACGTGGGGGTTCTGTTCCTTGCGGGTGATGCCGTTGATGGCGGCTTCGATGATCACGGGGGGGGCGGTGGTCATGGGCGTCGTCCTTTCTTCTGTTCCGGGTCTTGTTTCCCGGGTTTTGTGTTCCGGCTTTTATGTTTTCGGGACAGGTTTGACAGGCGGCGGCGTATTCCCTACCGTATCACATACGGAACCACTGTCAACGAGGCCTGCCTTGCCCTCTACACCCACCCGGGCGCCCGCCCGGGACAAGCCCCCCCGCGCCGACAAGGCCGCGGCATCCACCACGCCGCGGCGCCGTGCGCGCCTGTCCCGGGAGCGCATCCTGGAGGCGGCCTGCGCCATGCTGGGCGATACGCCGGGGGAGGGCTTCACCCTGGAGAAGCTCGCCCGGCGGCTGGGTGCCGGGGTGATGTCCCTGTATACCTATTTCCCCAGTCGCGATGCCCTGCTCGACGCGGTGGCGGAGCATCTGTTCCGGCAGCTGCCCGCGCTGGACCCGGCGGCACAGCCCTGGCAGGCGGCGTTGCTGCAGCGCCTGTGGGCCACCCATCGCCTGATGGAGCAGCACGCCGCGCTGCTGGGCCTGATCTTTCGCGATGGCCGCCACTCCGCATTCTGGATTCGCGACTGGTGGCTGCCCATTGCGCAGCTGCTGCTGGCCCAGGGTGCGGATACGCAGCGCACCGCCTTCGCCATGCACTGGCTGGGCAACAGCGCCATGGGCATGATGGCGGCGCAGGTTGATTTCCCTCGCCGCCGCCAGTCCATTGGCCTGGAGTTTCTCGACGGAGTGCCCCCCGAACAACAGGCGACGGCCGCATCCCTGTGGCTGTCGATGCGCGAGGTGCAGCACGACGCGGTGCTGGACTTCGGTTTTCAGCAACTCATCCACGGCCTGGAGACATTGCTCGACCAGGCCTGACGACCCCGATGCAACGGAGTATCACCATGCACAGCGATCACAGCACCGACTACGATATCGTCATCCGCAACGGCCAGGTGCTGGATGGCAGCGGCGGCGAACCCTTTGTCGCAGACGTCGCCATTCGCGGCGACCGCATCGTGGCGGTGGGCGAGGTGCCCGGCCGCGGCCGTGAAGAGATCGACGCCACGGGCCGCATGGTCACCCCCGGCTTCGTCGATATCCACACCCACTACGACGGCCAGGTCACCTGGGGCGAGCGCCTGTCGCCCTCTTCAGAGCACGGCGTGACCACAGTGTTGATGGGCAACTGCGGCGTGGGCTTCGCGCCCTGCAAGCCGGAGCACCGCGACCTGCTGGTGCGCGTGATGGAGGGGGTGGAAGACATCCCTGAGGTGGTGATGGCGGATGGCCTGCCCTGGAACTGGGAGACCTTCCCCGACTACCTGGACGCGCTGGACGCGCGCCACGCCGATATCGATTTCGCCGCGCAGCTGGCCCACTCACCGCTGCGGGTGTATGTGATGGGCGAACGCGGTGCCGGCGGCCACGCCCCCCCCGAGGACGAACTGGCGCGCATGAGCGAGCTGGTGGAAGAGGCCGTGCGCGCCGGCGCCCTGGGCGTGACCACGTCGCGCAGCCTCGGGCACCGCACCAGCGCGGGTGACCTCGCCCCCTCGGTGG
>JBJHBY010000273.1:0-4138 GCA_050485745.1 Gammaproteobacteria bacterium
GGTGTCGGCGCCCCCTCGATGGCAGCGTCACGGGCTTCCCTGAACCGCTGCACACCAAGCTGCAGGCGCCAGTCTCCCCAGGGGGATGGCCACTGGCTGGTGTTACTCAGACGCTGGCTGTCGATGCTGTAATCGTAATGGGTGATGACGCCATTGGGCTCGCCGGTCACGGGGTCGAGACGCTCCTCGACCAGGTTCGTGCGGGTCTGGCCGATGCTCAACTCCAGGCCCAACCAGGGTGAGTCCGGCCACCAGAAGCCGTAGAGTGTGCGGGTGTGGTCATCCGTCTCCCGGTAGACCTCACCACCCACACTGACGTCGAAAGTCGTCGCATCGAAGAACTCACGCCCCTGCTGTTCCACCCGGGCATCGCTGAAGCCGAGCATCCAGGTATCGGCATGCCACTCCATCTTGGCGAGATGGGATTCGGGCTCCGCGGCGGAATACGGCAGGCGACTGCCGTCGCTGAGCTCCAGATCCGACGCCTGGCGCCGGGACCGGGCGTAGAGCAGGTCGAGTGGCTGCAGCGGCCGCGCATAGGCCACAGCGGTCCACAGTATCTCGTCGTTGTTGCTGGCGTAACCCAGGCGGGTCATCACGCCATAGCGTTCATCGGGGCCCAGCAGATCAGCCGCGTTGCGGGTGCGCATTTCGATAACGCCACCCAGGGCCCCACTGCCCTGGGTCACCGATACAGGCCCACGGGACACCGCCACCGTCCGCAACAGCTCCGGCTCGATGAACAGCCCCCCAAAGCGATACTTCTCGAAGTTCTTCACGGCGCCGTCGATCAGCACGAGAACATCCTCATTGCTGTTCATGCCGCGCACCGCGATGTTGGTGCCGTTCGCCCGGGGGCCACCACTCAGTGATACGCCGGGCACATCATCGAGCAACTCGAACAGGCTGGCCGCCTGGCGCGACTCGATCGCCTCGAGATCAAGCTGGGTGCGCGCCGCTTCCAGGTCGACGCGGTGCGAAGGCTCCCGTTGTCCGGTCACCCGGATTTCTTCGACCCCGGACTCCACGTCCGCGGCCAGTAGCGGCGATCCGCACAGGCCGATCAGGCACAGGGGCACGAGACAGCGCATCATGGCATCGTCCACACAATATCGGGTCAGGAGGAAAAGGGGTGATACCCGTTGCAGGTACCACCCGGAGGACACGTGCTGCCAGGGGTCAGGGAAACCTCAGCCCTCGGCGAAGCGGCGCTTGCGCGCGCTGGCCAGGCCCAGCAGCCCTGATGCGAACAACCAGGCCGATGCGGGCAACGGCACTTCAGAAACCGCGACAGTGCCAAAATCCAGGGCCACGCTGTCCAGACTGAGGTGGGGTTCCAGCGCGTTGAAGCTGAACAACCACTGATCAACAACGCTCAGCGTCCAGCTGAAGAGATAGGTCTCGAGGGCACCGCCAAAACCACCCAGGGACACGGAGGACACCAGGCCACCCGTGCCCCCGAGGCCGTTGAGCACCACCGAACCCGCATCCAGGGCCGTTCCCTGTGTCACGATCTGAAGGTAGACATCCACGGTATCACCCAGCGCAGGACCACCGGCACCGCCCGTGAGACCCAGCTCGAACTGCGCCGGCGCGCCAAAACCATAGATATTGCCACCACCGGTCACGAAGCTGGCGCCAGACGTTTCGGACAGCGAAGCCTGGCCAACATGAATGCTGCCGACATCCGGGGCGTTGTTGCTGACGTCACCGAACTGATTCCATTCGGCATACATCGAGCCCGCGTCACCACGCTCCCAACCGGCGTTGACCGGGAGGTTCAATGCGCTGGCGGACTGGGCCATCAGAAGCCCCGCCAGGGCCAGGGTGGAAAGGAAAGTGTTTCGCATAGCCATCACTCCTGTGTATTGATAAAGGGGAACAACGCAGGTGTCATGGCTGGCGGACGGCTGGCTAGACCAAAGCATCGCCAGTATAAATGCTATTAATTCTCATTTGCAACAAATTGCGCTATGCATCATCCAGCCCACCCGCGGCTTCGTACCTGCTTCCATCGTGACGATATCGACCCGACAGGAGCCCCATGCGCCTGGGACTTGTTCTTGGTGACCAGCTCAGCCTCGGCCTGCCAACCCTGGCACGGCTCGATCCCGCTCGTGACCGCCTGGTCATGGCCGAGGTCGCCGAGGAAGCGCGCTACGTTCGCCACCACAAGCAAAAAGTCGTGCTGCTGTTCAGCGCCATGCGCCATTTCGCGGGGACGCTGCGCGATCAGGGCTGGCAGGTCACCTACTACACCTGGGGGGCACACCGCCATGACTCCCTGCTCGATGTGCTGCGAGCCGAGTGCCTGGCCCGGGCTCCTGAAGACATCGTTGTGACCCAGGCAGGGGAGTACCGGCTGCACGCAGCCATGCGGCAGCAATGGCCCGCGGTGCTGGGCGTCTCCGTCGAACTCCTCGAGGACACGCGCTTTCTCTGCGGCGTCAAGGAGTTTGCCGACTGGAGCCAGGGGCGACGGCAACTGCGCATGGAACACTTCTACCGGCACATGCGCCGCCGCACCGGCCTGCTGATGGAGAACGGGCAGCCGGTCGGCGGCACCTGGAACCTGGATGCCAGCAATCGTTCACCCTACCGGGGCGAGGTACCCATACCCGCCGCACCGGTGTTCGCGCGGGATGCCATCGACAAGGAGGTACTACGGCAGGTCGACACAGGTTTCGCCGATCACCCCGGGTACCTGGAGCACTTTGCCTGGGCCACAACGCGTCGCGATGCCCTCGCCGCCCTGGAACACTTCATCATCCATCGCCTGCCCTGGTTCGGGGACTATCAGGACGCCCTGGTGGATGGCCAGGACTGGCTGTTTCACAGTGCGCTGTCGCCCTACCTGAACTGCGGCTTGCTGGAGCCGCTTGAAGTCTGTCGCGCAGCGGAAGCGGCCTGGTACGACGGACGCGCACCGCTCAATGCGGTCGAGGGCTTCATCCGCCAGATCATCGGCTGGCGCGAGTTCGTGCGTGGCGTGTATTGGCTGCACATGCCGGAGTATGTCTCTCGCAATACTCTGGGCCACGCGCGGGACTTGCCCCGTTACTACTGGGACGGCGACACCGGCATGCGCTGCATGGCCGAGGCCCTGCGCAATACCCTCGAGCATGGCTATGCCCATCATATCCAGCGCCTGATGATCACCGGCAACTTCGCCCTGCTCACCGGGGTACTGCCAGCGGCGATCTGCGACTGGTACCTGGCGATGTACGTCGACGCCTACGAATGGGTGGAGCTGCCGAACACCCTGGGCATGGTGATGCACGCGGATGGTGGTATCGTCGGCAGCAAACCCTATGCGGCATCGGGCAACTATATCGACCGCATGTCCGACCACTGCCGGCGCTGCCGCTACAATGTGAAAACCACGGTGAACACCGACAGCTGCCCGCTCAACAGCCTCTACTGGCACTTTATCGAGCGTCATCGACAGGCGCTGGCCGATCATCCGCGCATGGGTATGGTGTATCGCACACTGGCACGCATGGACGCGGAGAAACGCCGCGCGACACTGCAGCGTGGAGAATACCTGCTGCAACACCTGGACGAACTGTGATGCAGTCGAACCCCACCGACCCGACACACGAAACAACCGCGCAGACGCAGCCCATGCCTGAGGCGACCAGGCAGCCCGCTCGCGACACTCTGTACTACGACGGTCTTTGCCCACTGTGCCTGCGTGAGGTGCGCCTGCTGCGCCGCATCCAGCGCGGTGGGCTGGCCTTCGTCGACATCCACCAGCTACCCCACGGCTGGGGGCCGCCGTGGCGCGATGCCCTGCTGCGCACACTGCACCTGCGCAACCTCGACGGACAGTGGCTGACCGGCGTCGAAGCCATGGTGCGGGTCTGGTCCCACACGCGCTGGGGCTGGCTGTTCCGGCCATTGCTGTGGCCCGGGCTGGCGCCGCTGAGCCGCCATGCCTACCGGCGCTGGGCAGTGCGCCGCTATCGCCGCCTGCACGGTTGCCGTGCCTGCCTCGGTGGCGAGGACTGATCCGGCAGAGTGAGTACGCGCAGGGCTTGCCAGCACCGGCCTGTCCTGCCACAGTGCCAGGGCGCGCATGCAAACAGGAAGGGATGCCCTGTTTGCATGGCAGGTTAATAACAAGAGCGCCGCATGT
>JBJHBY010000274.1:0-4127 GCA_050485745.1 Gammaproteobacteria bacterium
GGCAATACCGGCGCCCTGATGGTCCTCGGCATGCACACCCTGGGCACACTGCCCGGGGTCGAGCGGCCCGCCATCTGCGCCCAGGTGCCGACGCGTCGCGGTCGCACCTACCTGCTGGATCTCGGCGCCAACGTCGATTCCGACGCGGAACAACTGCACCAGTTCGCACAGCTTGGCAGCACCCTGGTGACCGCGGTCGAAGGGATACCGCAGCCACGGGTGAAGTTGCTCAATATCGGCCGCGAGGCGGTCAAGGGCAACGATCGCGTGCGCCAGGCCGCTGCGCGTATGGAGGCTGATGCGCAGCTGCACTACACCGGTTTCATCGAGGGCGACAGCCTGTTCCAGGGTGAGGCGGAAGTGGTTGTGTGCGACGGCTTCGTCGGCAATGTGGCCCTGAAAGTTTGCGAGGGCACCGCGGCACTGGTCGGCGAGCGCCTGCGAGAGGCGTTTCACGCCAGCCTGCGTTTGCGCCTGCTGGGCGCGGTGGCAGGGGGTCCGCTGCAGTCGTTGTACCGGCAGCTCGATCCGCAGCGCTACAATGGCGCCTGCCTGCTGGGCCTCAACGGTATCGTCTTCAAAAGTCATGGCGGTGGTGGCGAGCTTGCCTTTGCCGCTGCCATCGGCCGCGCCGCGGCGGCGGTGCGCCAGGATCTGGCCGGCCTGCTGCGCGAACGCTGGCGCCATTGATGTATTTTTTCATTGACGGGTCTGCTGCGGCGGCGACAAGCACCACCACAATCACCACACCGGAACCTACAGGGAGACAAGATGAATCAGCAACTGGCCTTTGTTTTTCCGGGGCAGGGATCGCAGCGTGTCGGCATGCTTGCGGACGTTGCCGCCGCCTACCCGGTGGTTATCGAAACCTTTGCGGAGGCTTCCGATGCCCTGGGCTACGATCTGTGGGACCTGGTGCAGAATGGCGAGCAGGAAGCGCTCAACCTCACCGAGCGCACCCAGCCCATTCTGCTCACCGCCAGTGTCGCGCTGTGGCGGGTCTGGACCCAGTGTGGCGGGGCGCGTCCGGCCTGGCTGGCCGGGCACAGCCTGGGGGAGTTCTCCGCGCTGGTTTGCGCCGGCAGCCTGCGGTTCCGTGACGCCGTAGTGCTGGTGCGCGAGCGCGGCCGTTTCATGCAGGCCGCGGTTCCGGTTGGCGAAGGCGCCATGGCCGCGGTGCTGGGCCTGGATGACGACGCAATTGCGCAGGCCTGTGCCGGTGTCGACGGGGTGGTCGAGGCGGTCAACTTCAACGCCCCCGGCCAGGTGGTGATCGCCGGCCATGCCGCCGCCGTGGAAGCCGCCATCGAACGCTGCAAGGCTGCCGGCGCCAAGCGGGCCATGCCGCTGCCGGTCAGCGCCCCTTTCCATACCAGCCTGATGCGTCCCGCGGGTGAACGTCTTGCCGAGGCGATGCGCGAGCTGTCGATCCTGACGCCGGAAATTCCCGTGGTGCACAATGTCCACGCCCGTCCGGAAAATGACCCGGAGCGGATTCGCTCGCTACTGGTCGAACAGATTCACAGCCCTGTTCGCTGGGTCGAGTGTGTCACCCACATGGCCGGGCATGGTGTCACACGGCTGATCGAATGTGGCCCTGGCAAGGTGTTGTCCGGGCTCAACAAGCGCATCGAAAAATCCCTCGAGAGCCACGCACTGGAAGACGTCGCCGGCCTCGAAGCGGCACTGGCCGCCTGTGCCTGAGGCGCGGGCTCAGCGCACGCACATTCCGGACCGACCCATTGAAGGAGAGCATGCATGACTGAACGTGTAGCCGTGGTGACTGGTGCCAGCCGCGGCATCGGCCGCGCCATTGCCGAAGCGCTGGCGAAGGATGGATTCATCGTGGCGGGCAGCGCCACCAGCAGCGCTGGCGCCGCGGCCATCGACGCCTATCTGGCGGAGCAGGGGCTGAAAGGTGCCGGACTGGTACTCGAAGTGGGTTCACAGGAGAGTGTGCAGGCGTTTCTGCAGGCGGTGAACGAGCGCTTCGGCGCTCCACTTGTGCTGGTCAACAACGCCGGTATTACTCGCGACAACCTGCTGATGCGCATGAAGGACGATGAGTGGGACGATGTCATCGACACCAATCTCAATGCCCTGTACCGACTGTGCAAGGCCTGCCTGCGTGGCATGACCAAGGCGCGCTGGGGGCGCATTATCAATATCAGCTCTGTGGTCGGCTCAATGGGGAACATCGGCCAGTCCAACTACGCTGCCACCAAGGCGGGGATGGAAGGCTTTTCCCGCGCGCTGGCACGGGAACTGGGCTCGCGAGCGGTCACGGTCAACTGTGTTGCACCGGGCTTCATCGATACCGATATGACGCGCACCCTGCCCGAGGAGCATCGCAATGCACTGCTCGGGCAGATTCCCCTGGGGCGCCTTGGCGAGGCGGCGGAAGTTGCCGGCATCGTCGCATTTCTGGCCAGTGATCGCGGTGCCTACATTACTGGTGAAACGATCCATGTCAACGGCGGCATGTACATGGCGTAGTGCCGATTGTGATGTCCGCGGCAATACTTGCGGGCAGAATCATGAGCCGTGTTTCAGGGAATTTGCGCAAAACGCTTACAACCACGGCAAAAAAGAGTAAAATCCCGCCCGAGCGCGCATGCGGCCACGGGCGGATCCCTGATCCCCCTGGTCGGGGCACCCTGTCAACACCGGATACTGACCTGCGCCGTCAAGCCGGACTGTCCTGAACCTGGAGTCGATAACAACCATGAGCAGCATTGAAGATCGCGTCAGAAAAATCGTCGCCGAGCAGCTGGGCGTGAAGGAAGAGGATGTACAGCCGTCTGCCTCGTTCGTCGAGGATCTGGGCGCTGACTCTCTCGACACCGTCGAGCTGGTGATGGCGCTGGAAGAGGAATTCGAAACCGAGATTCCCGACGAGGAAGCCGAGAAGATCACCACCGTGCAACTGGCGATTGACTACATCAAGAACAACCTGCAGTAAACGCCATGCGGCGGCTGCCGCCTGATTGCATGAGCCGCAAAAGCCGTTTCTATGGAGCATAGAGCGGCTTTTGTCTTGTATGGCTCCTGCTGATAGGAGATGTGCCTGTGTCGAGACGCAGAGTGGTGGTTACCGGGCTGGGTGTGGTGACTCCGGTAGGCAATGATGTCGAGTCCACCTGGCGGGCCCTGCTCGCGGGGCGCAGCGGTATCGCGCCGATCGAGAGCTTTGATGTATCCGCCTACTCGACCCGGTTCGGGGGCGCGATCAAGGATTTCGACATCGAGCAGTACATGCCGCTCAAGGAAGCGCGCAAGCTGGATATTTTCGTGCAGTACGGCATGGCTGCGGCCATCCAGGCCTACAATGACGCCGGCCTTGAGGTGGACGAAGCGCTGGCACCGAGGGCCGGCGCATCAATTGGCTCCGGCATCGGTGGCATCGGCCAGATCGAGAAGAGCTACGAGATCATCCAGAACAGCGGTCCACGGCGCATCTCCCCGTTTTTTGTGCCAGGTTCGATCATCAACATGATCGCCGGCAACCTGTCGATTCGCTACAACCTGCAGGGTCCGAACCTCGCACTGACCACCGCCTGCACCACCGGTACCCACAGCATCGGCATGGCCGCGCGCCTGATTGCCTACGGCGATGCCGACGTGATGCTGGCGGGCGGGGCAGAGATGGCCACCACGCCGGTGGGGCTCGGCGGCTTCTGCGCGGCGCGGGCGTTGTCCTGCCGCAATGACGACCCCGAGGCCGCGTGCCGTCCCTGGGACCGGGATCGCGACGGCTTTGTCCTCAGCGATGGCGCCGGGGTGATGGTGCTGGAGGAGTACGAGTTCGCCCGGCGCCGGGGTGCGCGTATTTACGCCGAGATCAGCGGGTTTGGCATGAGCGGTGACGCCTGGCACATGACGGCACCGCCGGAAAACGGCCGCGGGGCGGCCCTGTCCATGCGCAATGCGCTGCAGGACGCGCGCCTGGATGCTGAACAGATCGACTACATCAATGCCCACGGTACCTCGACCCCCGCCGGTGACGTGGCCGAGAGCCGCGCGGTGGAGAGCGTCATGGGGCCGGCGGCGGCGCGGGAGGCGGTCAGTTCGACCAAGTCCATGACCTGGCATCTGCTCTGAGCAGCGCGTGCCGTGGAGGCCGAGAT
>JBJHBY010000275.1:0-3991 GCA_050485745.1 Gammaproteobacteria bacterium
CCCCATTCCACCCGGCTTGGTGGAAAAGAACGGCTGAAACAGCTTTTCCTCGATCTCGGCTGACAGTCCGGCCCCCTTGTCCACCACTCGCAGACAGATCTGCTCTCCGCAGCACAGTGTCTGCACCAGCACCCCCTGCTGCCGTGTTGGCAGACTGGCCATTGCTTCCATGGCGTTGCGAATCAGGTTCAACGCGACCTGCTGGATCTGCACCACATCCACCTCAACCGGCGGCAACCCGGGGGTCGCCTCGAAATGGATGCTGACGTCATTGATGCGGGAATCGACCTCCGCCAGGGCAATCACATCCTGGGCCAGAGCATTGAGATCAACGCGCTCGCGCCCGCTGTCCGGCTTGCGCAGATAGCCACGCAGGCGCTGGATCACCTCCGAGGCCCGCACCGCCTGGGTATCCAGTCGCCCCAGCACTTCGTCCAGACGCTCCCGGTCCAGGGGCTCCTGCAGCAGCATTCGCCGCGCCACCCGTGCGTAGTTGGTCACCGCGGTCAGCGGCTGGTTGACCTCATGGGCAATCCCCGCCGCCATCTCTCCGCCGGTGCTCACCCGCTCCATATGGGCCATATGCTGGCGCTGGCTCTCGAGCTCCTCGCGCGCCATACGCAGCGCCTCTTCGCTCTCCATCCACTCGCTGATATCGCGTATGACCAGTACTGCCCCGCCCTCGACCCGGGGTGAGCAGGTCATGGCGACGGACAGGATGCGACCGTCACGGCGACGGATTATCTCCATATCACTGTGGGAGAACTCGCCGAGGCTGTAGGCGCGAAACGGCAGGGTCTGCTCCTCGGCGACATCCACGCCCTCCTGTTCGGCGAACAGAACCAGGGCATGGAGCTTTTCCCCGAGGGCATCGACCACCGGCCAGCCGGTCATCACCACCGCAGCCGGGTTGATCACCGTGACGCGCCCCTCCGCATCGAGGCCGATGATGCCCTCGCTCACAGCGTTCAGGATCTGCTGGTTTTCCGCCTCCAGCTCGGTATTGCGCCGCGCCAGCTCACGCTCGAGACGGTGAATCTTGACGTGGGTGCGGACCCTCGCCACCACTTCATCCGCCTGGAAGGGCTTGGCGATGTAATCGACACCACCAAGGGCGAACCCCTTGACCTTGGCGCCGCTGTCACCCAGCGCCGAGAGAAAGATCACGGCGATGCTCGCCGTGACCGGGTCGCTCTTCAGCAGGCGACAGACCTCAAAGCCATCCATGCCGGGCATCATGATGTCCAGCAGCAGCAATGATGGCCGCACCCGCCGCGCGATCTCGAGAGCGCTCTCGCCATTGCGGGCAATCAGCAGCCGATAGCCGCAGCCCTGCAGCGTCTTGTAGAGAATCTGCAGGTTGGTGGGATTGTCATCCACCAGCAGGACCTGGTCATTGAACGGCTCTGCCCGGGTCATGCCTGTCTCCTCTGCACCGCGGCGGCACGATCCATCAGATCCATCATGGCATCGAGATCGAAGTTGCGCAGCAGCCGCCGCAGTTCGGCCAGAAGGATCTCCAGGCCCGGCTGCCCCAATTCCGGGCGCGTCAAGCCAGCCTCGACGGCACCGATGTCACCCACCGCAAGCGCCTCGCGCAGAGCCTCCACCACGGCCGCGGGCATGGCTGCCATCTGCTGGGCAAAATCCGGCGCACGCGGCAGCGCCGAACGCAGCGGCAGGCCGAGATGCTCCCGGACTTTCTGCAACAGCTCACCGACCCGCACGGGTTTGTTGATGAAGTCATTACAGCCCGCCTCGCGCATCGCCTCCACCACTTCCGGAAACACACTGGCCGACACGGCGATGACCACCACGTCGCGCAACGCCGGATCCCTGCGGATTTCCCGGGTCGCCTCGAAACCGTCCATGACAGGCATGCGCACATCCATCAGGACCAGGGATACGGGCTCGGCGCGCATCACCGCCAGTGCCTCGCGCCCATCCACCGCCTCCAGGATGCGCACCCCGCTGGCGCGGAGCATACCGGCGAGCACCTGACGGTTGGTCGGGTTGTCATCAGCCACCAGTACCGTGATCGCGGCACCACTGGTATCCAGTACCTCCCGGGTGACCTGCTCGCGCCGGGTCGTCGGCTCCAGCGCCAGCGTATCGGCTTCCAGGGGAATAGTGAAACTGAAACAGCTGCCCTTGCCGGGCTCACTCTCGACCTCCACGGTGCCCTCCATCGCCTCGCAAAGCCGCAGGCTGATGGCCAACCCGAGACCGGTGCCACCAGTACCCACACCCACCACCTGACGGAACGGCTGGAAGATGTCGCGCAGCTTGTCCGGCTCGATGCCAATACCGGTATCCCGCACCCGGAAGCACAACTCACCGCCATCGTCGGTGGGCGCCACGACCAGTTCGACGCCGCCACGAACGGTAAACTTGACGGCGTTGCCCAACAGGTTCACAAGAATCTGCCGCAGCTTGACCTCGTCGGTGCGGATCGCCTGCGGAACCCGCGCATCGATACTGAGACGGAAACCCAGCCCCTTGCTCTCCGCCCGCTGCCGGATGATGTCGTTAACCCCACGCAGCACTCCGTGCAGGTCACAGGAGGCACGCTGAATCTCAAGATTGCCCGACTCGATCTTGGCCAGGTCAAGCACATCGTTGATCAGCGTCAGCAGATGCTGTCCGCAGCTTTCGATGGCCTCCAGATGCAGGCGCTGTTCGGCGGTGGCGACTTCATCGCGCAGCAGGATCTGCGCATAGCCGAGCACACCATTCAGCGGCGTGCGCAACTCGTGGCTGATACTGGACAGAAACTGGCTCTTCGCGTGATTGGCGTCCTCCGCGGCAATGCGTGCAGCGACCAGCTCCTCTTCCATACGCTTGCGCGCACTGATATCGGTAATCGTACCCAGGGCGCGCAGCGGCCGACCATCCGCCGAATGCTCGACGATGTCGCCGCGGCACAGAAGCCAGCGGTAACGACCCTGACGGTCGCGCAGGCGGAACTCCAGCCCCCGCGAGCTGTTCGCTCCCACCAGGGTGGAGATGGCATGAGCGATCATCAGGCGGTCATCCGGGTGGCAGAGTCCGGCAAAATCCTCGATTCTGTGACTCGCACCGACCTGTTCAAAGCCGAGCAGGCGGTAGAAGCCCGGACTGAAGGCGACGTTACCCGCCCGCAGATCGACGTCCCAGAGGTGATTGCGGGACGCATCCAGTGCCATCTTGAAACGCTGCTCGTTGAGCTTGAGCTCCTGCTCGTGACTGGCCTGCTCTTCGAGCATGCGGTTGGCATCCTCCGCCAGCCGCTCGAACTCACTGAATGGCAGGCGTGCCTCATCAATACGTGCGGAGTGGCGGCTCGCCTCGGCAAAGAAGCGCGCAAAGGTATCGAAACCACGGCTGGACACACGCGCCAGCCAATGTGCCGCCAGCACAGCCAGGGCAATCAGCCCCAGCACGACAAGGCTGATGAAGAGCAGGTGCTGGGACGCGCGTTCGCGCAGGGCGCCGCGCTGCTCGGCAAGCAGGGCTTCCAGCCCATCGAGAAAAACCCCGGCTCCGATGATCCAGCGCCACTCATCGTAACCGCGCACGTGGGTCAGCGCCGGCACCGGCTCCACGGCGTCCGCCGTGCGCCAGCTGAAGTGCAGAAACTCGCCCTCCGGGCGCTCCACCGCAGCCAGCAGCGGCGGAAACACGGCCTTGCCCACTGCATCGTGCAGTTCGCCCAGGTGCCGCCCCAGCCATTCGGGCTGGTAGGCGTTCACCAACTGGACCCCGTCATAGCTGGTGACGAACAGCATGGGGTTCCCCATTTCGATGCGCATGCGGCTGAAGCGCTCGCGCACCTGGTCCTGAACGCCCTGCAGGGCATCATCCAGATAGGCTGTGGCACCCAGATAAATCCCCAGCTCGGGGTAAGCCCGGATGTAACTCAGGCTGCGATAGTGCCCACTCGTCGAAGAGGGCTTGGGCCCCCAGTAGCTGACATAGCCATACCCCGGATCCCGGGCCAGCTCGACCATAC
>JBJHBY010000276.1:0-3933 GCA_050485745.1 Gammaproteobacteria bacterium
TGTATTCACAGCGTGTCCCGGAACGGGGGCTCCAAACCACTCCGTCACTCTGTAAGGTTATTTGTGGGACAGAATACTAGAGGGGTTGCCAGCGGCCGGTGGCACCGCCGCTATACACCAGGGGTGGGCGCTCCGGTGCGGCATCGGCGCGCGTCAGCGACACCACCACCGCCAGTTGGCCCGCATACTCCCAGACCTCGGCCACCTGCCCGGCCAGCACCGCGCGACAACCCGGGAGCCAGGGAGCCAGCCCCGGCAACTCGTGCCAGTCACCTCGGGCAAAGCGCTCATCACCACGGCTGCGGGCGCAGTGCTCCAGCAGGTCATTCTGGTCCTCCGCCAGCACGTTCAGGCACACCGCCACGCCGGCCTGCAGGCGCGCTGACAGGGAGGCGGATGCCGCCATCGAAAACAGCAGGCTGGGGGGTTGCTCGCTGAAATTGATCAGGGCCGTGCCCGGGGTCAGCGCCCGGCCCTCGCCATCGCGCAGGCTCAGCAGGAACACACCCTTGGTGACCAGGCCGAGAGCCCGCCCCAGAGTGTCGGCATCACTTTGCAGGCTCATCGAATCACTCCGCAGCAGTGGCCCGCGAGGCGCGGGCCGCTTCAGAACCGGCCGCGCGTCCGCTGAAGAGCGCCGCCGCCGTCACCAGGCCGGGCACTCCCGGCGCGTTTGCAAGGGGACTCGCCGCCACTCCCGCGGCATACAGCCCGGGAATCCCATTGCCGGCAGCGTCGCAGACCGCTCCACCCCCGGCATCCACATTCAGATGGCCGGCACTGACCAGCCCACAGGGCCAGGCCCGGCTGTCCAGCGACAGGTCAATGCCATACCAGGGCCCCTGGTGCAAACCTGTGCCACCGCTGGTCGCGGCTGCGCGATTACGCACCGCAAGGCTCGCCGCCAGCCCCTCCTCGGAAACCCCGCAGCGATGTGCCAGGGCCTCGGGAGAGGCCGCACTGCGGGCCAGCAGCAGGGCTCTCAGTGCCGGCAGGACCCGCAAGCCCCAGGGCCCCCAGGGCAGGCACTGGGCCAGGGCTTCGCGATGCAGGCGCCGGTCCAGAACCAGCAGCGCGCGACCATCGTGCTGTCGCAGCAGGCGGTCGCCCAGGGTACCGACATCCCCGGGCGACAGGGCGACGGGATCACCGCCCAGATCGACACACACACCTTCGAGCAGCGCCGGAGGCATCAGACGCAACAGGTGGCAGCAGGCCAGCTTCGTCGCCGCGCCGCCGACGGACTGCGCCAGGCGAATGCCGCTGCCATCCCCGGGGCACCGTGGCTGCAGTGCAGCGATGTCCTGGACGGGCGCCAGCATCGCGCCATTGCTGCTGTAACCACCGCTGGCAATGACCAGCCCGCGCTGCACGCGCACCCGGCACAACACCGTGGCCTCGTCCTGCTCAAGGCGTTGCCGCGACGCTTCCAGGGTGACGCGCCAGGCTGCAGGAAAACCCACGGGCAGGCGTGCCAGCAACTGACAGAGCAGGCGATGGCGCCGCGCGGCGCTGCTGCCGGAAACAAAGCCAAGCAGCTCGATACCAAGCACAGCCCCGCTTTCGTCCGTCACCAGGCGCAGGCCACGCTGCTGTTCACGCAACACCAGGCCCGCGCGACAGGCGGATCCATGGAGGCGTGAGAACAGGGCGCGCCCGGGGTTGCCTCGCGCAAAAACCACGTGTCCACGGGGTGCCAGGGCGCCTGCATCGGCAATGCCCTCACAACCGGTAAAGCCCAGGTAATGCCGGCGTGGTGGCAAGGCCGCGGTGACCTCCGCCAGGGTTTCACTGAACTCGACACCATGGGATTCGAGCCAGTCCAGCAGGTCGCGGCTGCCGTTACAGAATGCCTGCAGCCGTGGCAATGGCACCGAGTCCCCGACACAGGCGTGAAGATCCTGCGTCATGGCCTCAGGGCTGTCATCGAAGCCATTGGCCTGTTGCCAGTCGGTGCCGCCTCCGGCATACAACAAACCATCACCCGCGGCACTGGCGCCGGCGACGCCGCGGTCGACGGCGATCACACTGGCACCCTGCTCCAGTGCCGCCAGGGCGGCGCTGACACCGGCCAGCCCATAGCCGAGGACGACCACATCCGCGCTCGCTTCCCAACCGATATCGGCGGCATCGCTCACCACGCGGGGCGCTTCCACCTCGGAAAACCAGTGCGGATCGGACGGATTCGGCATAGCGGAGCACGTTCCCTGCAGGTGCGCCCCTGGGATGACATCGCTGTGTGGGGGCCACAGGATGCTAAGCGCAGGCTGCCACAAAATCAAACCCGCTCAGTTCGTGGCCGCCTCAGTGGGCGCGGGTGAACGGCACGAAGCTCACCGGCAGCACCTCGCGTTGCCGGCACTGCCCATCGGCGAGTTTTTCCACCAGCACCAGGTGCTGGGGGCCATGGGGTGAGCCCAGCGGCAACACCATGCGTCCGCCCGGGACCAGCTGTCGCAACAACTCGGGGGGCGGCACCTCCACCACGGCGGCAACGACGATGGCGTCATACGGTGCGAAATCCGGCAGCCCGTGCCAACCGTCCCCCTCCAGGGCCCGCACATTGCCATAGCCGAGGTCCGAGAGGCGCTGCCGCGCCTGCAATGCCAGATCGGGAATCACCTCAAGGCTGTACACACTCGCAACCAGTTCAGCGAGAATCGCCGCCTGATAACCGGAGCCAGTGCCGATATCGAGGACGCGGTCGCAGGGCTGCAGTGCCAGCAGTTGGGTCATCAGTGCAACGATAAAGGGCTGTGAGATGGTCTGCCCGCAGCCGATCGGCAGGGCCGAATCCTGCTGGGCGTGGCCGGCACGCTCCGCCGGCACAAAGTCGGCGCGCCGCACCCGGCGCAGCGCCTCACGCAGGGCGGGCGACAGGCGAGGCTCGCCCGTGGCCTGCGCAGTCTGGCGGAAATGACTGTCGATATCCGCCAACATGTCCGTATCCATCACCGCATCCCATTGCCATCGGATCCCGCGCAGTATAGCCATCATTCCCGCCCGGGGTCGTCCGCCACACCGGTTTGCGCGTATGCTTGGAGACGAATGGATGACGCCCGGGAGTCCCAGGAGGATGCGCATGCAAAACCCGCGACGCCGCGCACGCTATCGGTCGTATTGGCAAGTCCTGCTGATGGCCACCCTGCTGCTGCCATGGCTCCCTGCCTGGGGCAGCGCCGCCAATGCCTGGCTGATTCCGGTGGAAGGTGCGATCGGCCCCGCCACCGCGGATTACATCGATCGTCGCCTGGACGCCGCTGCCCAGGCACGGGTACCCATCGTGATCCTGCAGATCGATACCCCCGGGGGGCTCGATGCCGCGACCCGGCGCATCGTCAGTGCCATCCTCGACAGCCCCGTTCCGGTGGCCTGCCTGGTGGCGCCGGCCGGCGCCCGCGCCGCCAGTGCCGGCACGTTCATTCTCTATGCCTGCCACATCGCGGCCATGGCGCCCACCACCCACCTCGGCGCCGCCACACCCGTTGCCATCGGCGGCCCCGGAGCACCCGGCGGCGATGAGCAGCCCCGCCGCCAGCGCGACGAGGCAGCCGAGGATGATGATCAATCCGGACGAAAGGCCGACAGCGACGGCAGCACGGCCATGGAGCGCAAGACCCTGAACGATGCCATCGCCTACATTCGCGGGCTGGCGGAGCGGCGCGACCGCAATGCCGACTGGGCCGAGGCGGCGGTGCGTGGTGCCGCCACGCTGACCGCCCGCGAGGCCCTCGAGAAGAACGTCATCGACGTCATGGCAAGGGACGCTGCCAGCCTGCTGGATGCTATCGACGGCCGCACGGTGGAAATGGCCGACGGCGAGCTGACCCTGGCGACGGCGGAACTGGGCATCGAGACCCTGCAGCCAGACTGGCGGCACCGTTTCCTGGCCACCATCACCGACCCGAACGTGGCCTACATCCTGATGCTGAT
>JBJHBY010000277.1:0-3929 GCA_050485745.1 Gammaproteobacteria bacterium
GTCACTGGCCGGACGGGTCAGTTATCGCACCGCCCAGGGTGAGCTCGGCAGCGCCCTGCTGGACTTCCGGCGGCCCCTGGCGGTGGTGCCCAGCCTGGCGATCCACCTGGATCGCGATGCCAACAACAGCCGCTCGATCAATGCCCAGAAGGACCTGCCGCCGCTGCTGATGCAATTGCCCGAGGGCAGTTTTGATCTGCGCGGCCTGCTGCTGGAACGCCTTCGCGAGGAGCACCCGGAGATCCCCGCGCAGGCGGTGCTCGACCACGAACTCAGCTTCTACGATTGCCAGCCCCCCGCGCTGGTGGGCCTGCAGGAGGAGTTCATCACCAGCGCCCGCCTCGACAATCTGTTGTCCTGCTTCATCGGCCTGCGCGCCCTGATGGGTGCCGACGACCAGTACAGCAGCCTGCTGGTCTGCAACGACCATGAGGAGGTTGGCAGCCAGTCCATGGCCGGGGCCCAGGGGCCGATGCTGGCCTCGGTGCTGGCCCGGGTCGGGGGTGGCAGTGTGGATGCCATGGCCCGCGCACTGGATCGCTCCATGCTGGTGTCCTGCGACAATGCCCACGCCCTGCACCCGAACTTCGCCGATCGCCACGACGGCCGCCATGGTCCGCGCCTGAACGGCGGGCCGGTGATCAAAAGCAACGTCAACCAGCGTTATGCGACCAACAGCGAGACCGCGGCGCGCTTTCGCGCACTGGCCGAGGAAGCCGGTGTGCCCGTGCAGGACTTTGTGGTGCGCAGCGATATGGCCTGTGGCAGCACCATCGGGCCGATTACGGCCAGTACCGTGGGTGTGCCCGCAGTGGATGTCGGTGTGCCGCAGCTGGCGATGCATTCGATTCGCGAGCTGTGCGGGGCGCAGGATCCCCACGCCCTGTACCAGGTGCTGTGTGCCTTCTGCGCGGCAGCGGATGTGCGGGTCAGCGCCCGGTGAACACCGGCTTGCGTTTTTCCGCGAACGCGGCGATGCCCTCGCGGCCATCGGCGCTTCCGGTCATGCCGGCGATGCCCCGGGCCTCCAGGTCCATCTGGGTCTCCAGACCGGTGTCATAGCTCGACAGCAGCAATTGTTTGATCACGCCATGGGCCCGGGTCGGCCCCTGGGCCATCTGCCGTGCCAGCTTCATCGCCTCTTCAGCAAGGGCCTCGTCCGCCACCACCTGGGTCACCAGGCCCCAGCCCAGGGCTTCGTCCGCACTCAGGCGGCGGTTGCTGAACATCAGCTCCTGGGTGCGGCGCAGGCCCACCAGGCGCGGCAACAGATAGCTGGCGCCACCGTCCGGGCTCACGCCGATGCCGGTGTAGGCCATGCTGAATTTGGCGGAAGCGCCCGCGAGAACCAGGTCGCCGCACATCGCCAGCCCGAAGCCCGCGCCCGCAGCCGGCCCGTTGACGGCAACCACAACGGGTTTTTCCATACGCGAAAGGCGCGCGATGGCGCCGTGCAACCACACGGTGATGTGCTTGATCAGCTGCGGCAGGTCGTCCCCCGCGGCGACGAATACACCGATGTCTCCGCCGGCACAGAACATCCGCCCCTGGCCACTGAGCAGTACTGCGCGCACGGAGGGGTCCTCGTCGCAGCACACCACGGCATCGTGCAGTTCGCGGGCGAGTTCGCTATCGAAGCTGTTGGCGGCATCGGGGCGGTTGAGGGTGATGCGGGCGACGCTATCCTCGATCTCGAACAGCAGGTTCTGGTACGCACTCATGGTGGGCCTCGTGTGGTGAAAGTCTGGGCGCGGCGACTGCCGGCACGTGGTGTCCTGAAGTTCCGGGGTCTGGAGAGTAGGCAAGCACCGCGGGTGCGTCAACCGCCGCTGCGGCCCCGTGGGCGTGGCTATGCCCGCGGGGCGTCGCTATCATAGGCGCCCCTGTATGCGAACGGACCAGCGATTCCAGCCATGACCCAGCAGCGCGTTCTCACCGGCATCACAACCACCGGCACCCCGCACCTCGGCAACTACGTGGGCGCCATCCGTCCGGCCATTGCGGCCAGCCGCGACGCGGCCACCGATTCCTTTTACTTCCTGGCGGACTACCACGCGCTGATCAAGTGCCAGGACCCGGTGCAGGTGAGCGAGTCCAGCCGCGAGATTGCCGCCACCTGGCTGGCCCTGGGCCTGGATACGGAGCGCTCGGTGTTCTACCGGCAGTCCGACGTGCCCGAGATTACCGAACTGGCCTGGGTGCTGACCTGCGTCGCCGCCAAGGGCCTGATGAACCGCGCTCATGCCTATAAGGCAGCGGTGCAGGATAATCTCGATGCGGGTGAGGATCCGGATTTTGGCGTGACCATGGGTCTGTTCAGTTACCCGATCCTGATGGCCGCGGACATCCTCATGTTCAACGCCCAGCGAGTGCCGGTGGGGCGCGACCAGATCCAGCACCTGGAGATGGCCCGCGACATCGCCCAGCGCTTCAATCACATCTACGGCGAGACCTTCGTCCTGCCCGAGGCCCAGGTGGACGATCACGTTGCGGTGCTGCCCGGTCTGGATGGCCGCAAGATGAGCAAGAGCTATGGCAATACCATTCCCCTGTTTGCGCCGGAAAAGCAGCTGAAGAAGCTGATCAACAGGATCAGGACCAACCTGCTGGAGCCGGGGGAGCCGAAAGATCCGGACGATGCTGCGGTGTTCCAGGTCTGGCAGGCTTTCGCTACACCGGAGCAGACCGCCGCCATGCGCCAGGCCTTTGCCGATGGCATTGCCTGGGGTGAAGCCAAGAAGCAGTTGTTCGAGCTGATCAATACCCAGGTGGCGCCCGCTCGCGAACGTTACGAGGCCCTGATGGCGGACCCGGCTCACGTGGAAGCGGTGCTGCGACGTGGCGCGGAGCGCGCCCGTGCGGTGGCGGCACCGATGCTCGCCCGGGTGCGCCACGCGGTTGGCATTCGCCCCCTGGTTTAGTCCTCATCAGAAGCGCCGCAGGAGTGTCACGCCACGCTGACTCAGGCCGAAGGTCCAGGGCCTCCCGTCCATAGCAGCCCCCGTGGATCCGGTATTGCGGAGATGCTCTGGTTGCCGCCCCAACGCGGGTTTATCTGCGCGCTCGATGAAGTGTATGCGGCTGAACGGCGGGTAGGTATCCTCCGGGTTGCTCGGGCGTGCGGTGGCTTGTGTCCAGTTTTTGGGATGCAGAGCGTCCGCCTGGACGACGCTGCCGGCGAGCAAGGCCAGCAGGACGATTGAGACGATGTGCCGGTGGGGCATGGCGGCGCGCTCCTGAAGCTGATGGCGCCACCCTACCTGATTGTCTTGTCAGGAAAGTGCTCAAAATTTGAACTTGTGATGTTCCGCACGCCAGTTTTGGGAGCCTCGGCAGATAGAAGCCCCGGGGCGTTGCTTCAGCGGAAGGTGAGGCGGATATCCCCGTACAGGGCACGGGGCTCGCCGACGAAATAGCGGTAGTTGCCAAAGGCGAAGTCCGCCCGTTCCGCGTAATCGGTATCGAGCAGGTTGGTGACGCGCAGGCCCCAGCCGAACACCGGCGTGAGCTGCTGGCTGAAGCGCAGGTTCAGCAGGTCGTGCCCTTCGTAGTCACGCTCGTTGGTGAGGTCCAGGTAGTAGCGGCCGACGTGCACCCACTCCAGCTCCAGCCAGGCCTGATCCCGCGCCTGCCAGCGCAGCTGCGCGGCCCCGGTCCAGCGCGGCGCGGCGACGTGGTCATTGCCGCGAATCGGCAGTGCACCGCCCTCGGCATTGTTGGCGTAGCGGTGGCGCGCGTAGCTGGCCTGGGCGCTGAGCTCCCAGCGCGGGTGGAAGGTCCAGCGCAGATCCCCCTCCAGCCCCCGGTGCCGGGTGCGACCGTCGCTGAGATTACGGTTGTCATTCGGGTCGCGGAAGTTCACATTGTCCTTGCGCATGGCAAAGGCCACCAGCTGTGCGCTCAGGGCGTCGGTGCGGAAGCGCCAGCCC
>JBJHBY010000278.1:0-3910 GCA_050485745.1 Gammaproteobacteria bacterium
GCCGACCATTGGCCGAAGGCCAATGTAAGCCTTGGAAATACCAGGGGTTCCGCGCAACTCCGCCAGTATTTCCAGGGCGCGCATGCAAACAGGAAGGGAGACCTGTTTGCGTGCCAGGTTAATAATGCCAGCAACGAGGAGGATGTGTATGGACAAGATCTGGATCGTCGTGGCCGACGGCGCCGGAGCCGAAATCTGGTCAGGCAGCCATCGCTCGCAGCCACTGGAATCGGTGCAGATCCTGGATTTTCCTGAAGGTCGGCTGCGCGAGCAGGAGATCTACAGCGATCGTCCCGGAAGAGCCTTCGAGAGCGCCAACGATAGCCGCAGCGCCATGGAAAACCCCGATGTGCGTGAACACCAGCATCAGGTGCTGGCGCGACAGGTCGTGGATGCTCTCGCCCGGGGGCGGGCCGCAAACCGCTTCGGTCGCCTGTGCCTGATTGCACCTCCTGCCATGCTGGGGGCCTTGCGTCAGGCGATGGACAGCCAGCTGGAACGCCTGGTGCAGCGCAGCATCGACAAGAATCTCGTCGATGCCGATGAGGCCCGCATTCGCGATTACGTGTTCGAATTGCCTGACGCCTGAGGAGGCCCCCGCATGCATGTCCTGGTCATGGGTGGTAGTCAGTTCAATGGTCGTGCCCTGGTCCACGAGCTTATCTATCGCGGCCACCGCGTCAGTGTTTTCAACCGTGGCGTGACGCCGGTGCGCTGGCCCGCGGGAGTGGAAGCCCTCCAGGGTGATCGTACCGATGCGGACAGTGTGCGCCAGGCGCTGGAGGGTCGCAGCTTTGACGCGATCTGTGACCTGTCTGCCTACCGCCCCGAGGACGTGGCGCTGATGGTTGAGCTGTTCCGTGGTCGGGTTGGCCACTACCTGTTCGCCAGTTCGACGGTGATCTACGAGACGACGGGCCTGCTGCCCATCACCGAGGATCATCCGGTGCGCCGTGGTCGCGAGCAGTCCGACTACGCCATGGGCAAGATTCTGGCGGAAGACGTGCTCACCCAGGCCTGGCGCGAGCAGCGTTTTCCCGCTACCACGGTGGTGCTGTCCATGGTCTTCGGCCCCCACAACATTATTGCCGACCGCGAACAGCGCATGTTCGCGCGGCTGCACCAGGGGCGGCCGGTTCTGATCCCCGGTGATGGCACCACCCTGGGGCAGATCGGCCATGTCGAGGATAGCGCCCGCGCCTTCTGCGACCTGCTGCTGCAGCCGGTCAGTTTTGGCAAGCGTTACAATGCGGTCAGTGATGACTTCTACAGCGACGAAGGCTATGTCGATACCTTTGCCGCGGTAGTGGGCGTGACCCCGGAGAAAGTGTTTATTCCCCATGCCCTGATGGACGATCTCTGGGATGGCCGCATCGATCTCGATATTCCCGATATCGAGGCCCGCATCGAGACGCGTACCAGTGCGGCGGATCGCCGCATGATGGCCTTGTTCAACCTGACCAAGTTGATCCAGCGCTCGGGCTTTCACGTGCACCGCTGGAACCGCAGCGTGATCTACAGCAGTCAGGCCCTGAACCGGGATGTGGGCTGGCGACCGCGCTACAGCTTTGCCGGTGCTGTGCAGCAGGCCTGGGACTGGTACGTCGACAGTGGCGAACTGGCGCGGTCGAATTTTGATTTCGGGTTCGAGGATGAGCTGATCCGGCGGGTTGCTGCACTGGCTTGAGCGCAGGTAAGTGGGCTTATAGTTCTTTGGTTCTTTGGTTCCTGGGTACCCGGCGCCTGCCTTGCCCGGTGACTAGCCGGGTGGTCCTCCGGTCGCGGTCAGCGCGGCCACGATGGAAATGACCAGCAGAATCAGGAAAATGTAGAACAGAACTTTGGCAATCCCCGCCGCTGCTCCGGCAATGCCGGTAAAGCCGAGCAGGCCCGCGACGATGGCGACGATCAGGAACACGAATGCCCAGTAAAGCATGACAAATCCTCCTGTCATTGATCCGGCCTGCACAGTGCCGGTTTGGGCGCTGTGCAGGCCGGGCAGCTATCAGAACCGGAAGCGCAGGCCCACCTTCACGGTATCCATGTCGTTGTCCACGGCCTGCACCGGGGGTGGGAAGTCTGAGTTGCCAAAGTCCACCTTGTAGCGGTTGTATTCCAGCAAAAGGGCGAGGCGCCTGGTGACGGCGAAATCCAGGCCGGCGCCGTAGAACGGCTCGTTGCCGCTGTAGCCGCGCGAAGCACCGAGGATCTCGATGTCCGCGTCCCACCAGAACTGGCCGGCCTTGGCGTAGATGCCCAGGGTGCGGGTCAGGGGGATGCGTCCGACCAGGGCCAGGCCGTAGCCATCAACCTTGGCGGAGGCCTGGCTGCCGCCGTATCTGCCAAAGTTGATGTAGTTGGCCTCCACGGCGAAGAACGCGTTCACCTGTGCACCGAGCACGGCCTCAATGAAGTCATCCTCGTCGTCGAACTCCCCACCCCTGGCCTTGAAGCCGCCGTAGTTGGCGCCGACATACACATGTGCGCCGTGATGCAGTGGCTGTTCCTCCTGGGCCTGTACCGCGAAACAGGGCATCAGAATCGATGCGGCGAGTACTGCAGTCTTGCAGGGCTTGTTCTTCATGCCGGGACCCCTTGATCAGACAATCCGGTTTGATTTCGATATGTGCCTCGCTTCAGTTCCTGACATCAATGTCGTTATCGACCCGCTGCACGCCGCGGGTATTGCGCGCGATGTAGTAGGCGAGGTCGCGCTCGGAGCTGGATTCGACTTCACCGGAAAGCTTGACGACGCCTTTATCGGTGCTGACCTCGATGTCGGTGCCGGAAACCTCGGAGTTGGCCAGCAGCCGCGTTTTTACCTGGGTGGTCACGGCGGTGTCGGACACGGTCTGGCGCAGGTCTGAGCGCTCCTTGTCGCGCTTTTCCCTGGCCTTGTCGGCGTCGACTTCCAGCCGGTTGTCGACGTGGTCAATGCCGTCGACGCTGAGGGCGATTTCCTCCGCCAGCTGTTTGTTGACGTCGCTGTCGACATGTCCGCTGAGCCGGGCCTCATTGCCGTCGACTTCCACCTTGATGTCGAGGGGGTTGAGGTTGGTGTTCATCAGCAGCGATGCCTGGATCGAGCCCATGCGCCAGCCCTCGGCGACCTGCTGTTGCATGCCGGAGGTGGCGGATTCGCCGCGGTCGGCAGTGGCCAGGGCTGGTGTCATCGCCATCGCGGTGGCGAGGAGAACGCTGGAGAACAGTTTGGGTGCGATTGTGCGTTTCATGGCGGTGATCCTTCTGTGGCCAGTATGTGGTGCAGGCTTGCCGGTGCCGTATCCTGGCGGGCAGAATGGCCTGCATCTGGGGTATTGCAATGCCTGTACCAGATTTTTTTATCTTTTGAATTCAGCTGGTTGCGGCTATCTGTTTGTATTTTGTACGGATTTTTTCTCGAGGTTGTTGCAAAATGCCGACAGCTTGTGGGGCGTTTTGAAAACTCGTCCATGAAATCAATGGGTTAACATGTTGCAAATCGGCAACAGGATGGGCTGATGAAGCATTCAGAGGTCATGGCGAGCGTCGCCGCACAGCCGCCGATGCGGCGCTGGCTGCGGCTGAGTCTGCGCGTGCAGCTGGTGGCGGCAACCCTGTTGGCGGTGCTGCCCCTGGTGATCGCCATCGCCTATGCCGCCTGGTCCCTGAGCCTGCAAACCCATGCGCAGCACGAGCGCGTGCTGGCCATGGCGGCCCTCAACCACCTCGACGTTGCCGTCTCGGAACAGCTCAAGGACCTGGAGCGCTCCGCCAGGCAGTATCAACTGCTCGGCGAGCCGCGCTTTGCCGAACTTTTTCATCAGAAGCTGGAACAGCTGCGTGCCAATCTCGATCGCCTCGCGCGCATGCCCGAGGCTGGCGAGGCCAGCGTCACCCTGGCGGCCCTGGTCGGGCTGATGAGCAGCGC
>JBJHBY010000279.1:0-3888 GCA_050485745.1 Gammaproteobacteria bacterium
ACGCTATGCGCTCCGGTGCCGCAGGCTGGTTGACGGGGTCGCCTTCGGTGACAATCAGCAGCGGTGGCTCCAGTTCAGCCTCGACATAGTCGATCGCCAGCCACCAGGGGCGCCCGGCATAGCGTTGTTGCTGTGAGCGTCGATCACGGTTGCGACGGCATGCCTTCACTGAGGCGCATGGCTTTCCGCGCCGGTCACCGCCCTTCCTGCGATCCTCGAACATGGTCCTTCCCGCTGTTGGTGCGTGCACCCTGTGCACGTTGCCATTCTATCGGGTCCCTCGTTTGCCTGAAAGTCGCCACCCTCCACCGCGAGAAGGATTTTCGCGGGTTTGGCGGCGGGGTGGGGTTGGCGTTACACTGCCGCGGTCGGCGAATCAGGGGCTTTTGAACAACCCGCGGTTGCTCAAAAGCCTCCAGCTTTGTGGACGGTGCCGCGGGCCCGGTCGGTGGCGCTAAGTGTATTTTTTCTGACCATCCAACCTGCCGGAGGCAAGGCCATGCAAATCGCAAAAGATTGCGTAGTGACGTTTCACTACACACTGACAAACGGGGCGGGCGAAGTGATTGACGAGTCCCCGTCGGACAGTCCTCTGAGCTATCTTCACGGCGCCAGCAACATCATTCCAGGGCTTGAGAATCAGATGGCCGGGCGCCAGGCCGGTGATGCATTCGCCTGCAAGGTCCCGCCGGATCAGGGTTACGGGGAGCACCAGCCGCAGCTGGTACAGCAGGTGCCACGCACCGCCTTTCCTGAGCCCGATGCGGTGACCGTGGGTATGCGCTTCAATGCGCAGTCCGAGCAGGGTGACCTGTCCGTCGTGGTGACCGGGGTCGATGCCGAGTCGGTGACGGTCGATGCCAATCATCCCCTGGCGGGTGAAGAGCTGCACTTCGATGTGCGTGTCGAGAACGTGCGCGCGGCCACAGCCGAGGAAATCGCTCACGGGCACGTGCACTGAAGAGGAGCGTGCCGGTGACGGGCGATGCGGTGATCGCCGGGCAGTTGCGGGAGCAGGTGCTGGCGCTCTATCGCGATCTTGCTGCTGGCAACGATGTGCCGCCAGCACGCCGTTTTCGACTGGAGGGCGCGTTGGCCCTGGCCGAACAGGTGGGTATGCTGCAGCGTGACGAGCTTCTCGCCTGGCTGCACGAATCCGGGGTAGAGGCGACAGGTATCGGTGAGGCAAACGCCGGGTTGGCGTTGCCCCTGCAGATGGCCCCTGCCCCGGTGTTTCCGAGTACTCGCGGGGAAGACAGCGACAGGAGTGACGACTGATGGCCAGTATATTTACGCGGATCATTCAGGGCGAGCTGCCCGGGCATTTTGTCTGGGAAGACGAGCACTGTGTGGCGATCATGACCATTCAGCCGGTGCGCCCCGGGCACCTGCTGGTGATTCCGCGCCTGGAGGTGGATCACTGGGATGACCTCGATGGCGACATCGCCGCGCATCTGATGCGGGTGAGTCAGCGCCTCGCGCGAACGCTCAAGCAGGTCTATCGCAGTGCCCGGGTTGGCTTGATCATCGCTGGCCTGGAAGTGCCCCATACCCACCTGCACCTGATCCCCACCGACGCCATGTCGGACCTGGACTTTTCCCGGGCTGGCATGGCGGATGCCGAGAGCCTCGCTGCGGAGGCCGCTCGCATCCGTGACGCCCTGGGCTGAGGCCGCAGGGCGCTATTTTCATGGTGACTAGACCAGACCAGTTCAGCCGGCACTGGCCAGGAGTGTGTCTTCCGTGGCGCTGGCCGCAGCCAGGCGACCGCGCAGCCAGGCACCGCCGTCGGGATCGTGCAGCACGCTGTCCGCACCCCCGGGGTGATTCAGGGCGAAGCTGATCTCCTGCGCCTGGTGCGCTGCGGCGTCGGGAAGTTCCAGCGACTCCAGTGCCCGCAGCACCCTGGCCGCGTCGAAGCCGGCCTGCCACTGGCGCTGTTGTCGCTCACCGGTGCGCGGGCACAGCGCCAGGTCCAGAGCCAGAACCTGCCGGGCCTGGGCACGTTGCTCGGCCGGGACGTCGCGACTGGCCAGGCTGTGCTCGAGCGCGGCCATCATCACATCGACGGTTTCCTGTCGCCGCGCCAGTAGTTCGAGGTACAACGGCGCGCGCTGCTCGTAGACGCGCAGGCGGTCACTGTGCGCATCGAGCCCGGCGGGGCTCAGGGTCTGCAGCAGGGCGCGCAGCAATTCGCGCAGGACTTCGCAGGCGGGTGCGACCCCGCCGAGTGCCAGCCAGCGGATCGTCAGTGGTGCCAACTGGCCGCGGTTGAGGATGATGTGCGCGGCAATCAGGAAATAACCCTCCAGCCCCTGCTCGCGGTCGAAGCTGTGGCAGGCCACCACGTATTCGCCGAGGGCCTTGCCATAGCCCGCGACGGGAACCGTCTCGATGCGATATTCCTCGCGCTTTTCATAGAACTCGGTGCCGGGCAGCAGGGTATAGCCGAAGATGTTGATGGCGGGGAAGGTCGCCAGCAGGCGGGTCACCCCGGACTCGAAGTCTGCCAGGTTGTCTCCGGGCAGGCCCCAGATCAGCTCCGCGGCGATGGGTACGCCTTCCGAGGCCATCTGTCGTGCAATCGGCTCGTAGTCGTTGGCACTCATGTTCTCCCGGTTCGACAGCCGCAGTGCCTCCGGGGTAAGGGTCTGCAGTGCCAGCTGGTAGTGGGGCAACAGGCCATTGGCGTGCAGCAGGCGCACGATCTGCTGTACGCGCGGGCTGTGCTTCTTCGACCAGGATGTGGCAAAGGTCGAGGGTAGCCCGGTGTCGCGCTTCAGCGCGCAGATCAGCTCCGCCTTGGCGAGGTCATCCTTGAGAGCGCCGAAGTTGGAGTCCGCGAGCCACATATCCTTGATGCCCGAGGCGACGATATGGCGCCAGTCGCGCTCGATGCGGTCCATGGAAAACTGGATCATCTTGGTACCGATGGCGCCGGTGCCCCACTCGCAGAAGGCGCAGCGGAACGGGCAGCCCCGGCTGGTTTCGTAGCTCACGGCGTCGTACAGGGGCTTGCCTGCCGCGTCGGTCAGGGGTACCACGTCCAGTGCCGAGGGCAGGTCATCGAGGGCGGTATTGCGCTTGCGCGGTGCACTGCGGCGGAGGTTGCTGCCCTCCAGCCAGGCCAGTCCATCGATCATTGACCAGTCCGCATCGCGACCGGCATCCAGCCACTCGGTGAAGGTGATTTCACCCTCACCCAGAACAATCACATCGATCGGATCGCAGCCCAGGTAGTCCTCCGCCTGCTGCACATGCGGCCCACCGGCAATGACGCACAGCTCCGGGCAAGCCGTCTTCAATGCGCTGATCAGTTCGAGGAAGTCGGCCGCGTTCCAGGTGTACATGCTGAAGCCCGCCACGGGTATTTGGCCCTGCGCCAGCGCCTGTCGGGCCCGCTCCAGCAGGGGCTGCCAGTCGTGCTCACGCCATTGCCGGATATGCGCCGCGTCGCGAAAGTGCACCAGCTCGATGTCGGTGCCTTCCGGATTCCGTCCGTAGGTCTGGTAATAGGCTTTCAGGCCACCGGTGGTGGTGGGCGCGGCCCAGAACTGATCGGAATCGAGGCTGAACAGCCACACGGGCCGACTGCTGCCGGTACTGCTCGGGGTCGGAGTCATGACACAATGTCACCGCTTGTTTATGGTTGTGAGCGAATTAACACATATAACGCGGCGATGAACATTGCCGGGTTAATGCGGCACAGGGAGGTGCCGCTGCCGGGCGAAGCCCGGTCGCGAGCCCTTGAAAGACCAGCAATTTCGCGCAATTGCGCCAGTATTTCAAGGGCGACGATCAAATCGATCAGGACGATCTGTTTGATTGCCAGTTTAAGGCACCTCTGATCAATTCGGCGATCGCTCAGGCCTTGCGTTGATTCGTCTG
>JBJHBY010000280.1:0-3829 GCA_050485745.1 Gammaproteobacteria bacterium
GCTTCGAGGCCCTGTTGCGGGACATTCGCCCGCGCTTCGAGCGCGTGGTCAGCCGCAAGCCGGCGGCCTCGCGGCCGCGCTCCCGCGAGCTCTACCTGGTGGCCCGGGGGTTCCGCGGCCCGGGCCCGGGGCCCTGAGGGGCCAAATGGCCGGGGCCCGGCAACTGTAGTAAAGTGGTAGCCATCATGGGAGCAACATGGGCCCGGAAGGCCGTTGCTGAGAGAGGATTCCGATCTTGAACGACATGGCGAAGAACCTGTTGCTGTGGTTGATCATCGCCGCCGTCCTGCTGACGGTGTTCAGCAACTTCAATGTGCAGCCCGCCCGTGAGCAGGTGGATTACTCGCGCTTCATCCAGGAAGTGCAGACCGACCGTGTGCGCAAGGTCGTCATCGACGGGCTGCTGATCACCGGTGAGCGGCACGACAGTTCGGTGTTCGAGACGGTGCGGCCGCGGGTGGAGGACCCGAAGCTGATCGATGACCTGATCAGCCACAACGTCGAGATCAAGGGAGTCGAGCCCGAGACCCAGAGCATCTGGACGCAGCTGCTGGTGGCGAGCTTCCCGATTCTGATCATTATCGCCGTGTTCATGTTCTTCATGCGCCAGATGCAGGGCGGGGGTGGCGGCCGGGGCGGGCCGATGGCCTTCGGCAAGAGCAAGGCGCGCCTGCTGTCCGATGATCAGATCAAGACCACGTTTACCGACGTTGCCGGGTGTGACGAGGCCAAGGAAGACGTCAAGGAGCTGGTCGAGTTCCTGCGCGATCCGGGCAAGTTCCAGCGGCTTGGCGGGCGCATTCCCCGCGGCGTGCTGATGGTCGGGCCGCCCGGCACCGGCAAGACGCTGCTGGCCAAGGCCATCGCCGGCGAGGCCAAGGTGCCGTTCTTCTCCATCTCCGGCTCCGACTTCGTGGAAATGTTCGTGGGTGTCGGCGCCTCGCGGGTGCGCGACATGTTCGAGCAGGCCAAGAAGCAGGCGCCCTGCATTATTTTCATCGACGAGATCGACGCCGTCGGCCGCCATCGCGGCGCCGGCCTGGGAGGTGGCCACGACGAGCGCGAGCAGACCCTGAACCAGCTGCTGGTCGAAATGGACGGCTTTGAGGCCAACGACGGCATCATCGTCATCGCCGCCACCAACCGCCCCGACGTGCTCGATCCCGCGCTGCTGCGGCCGGGTCGCTTCGACCGCCAGGTGGTGGTCGGCCTGCCCGACATCCGCGGCCGCGAGCAGATCCTCAAGGTGCACATGCGCAAGGTGCCGCTGGAGGATGACGTCGATCCGTCGGTGATTGCCCGTGGTACGCCCGGCTTCTCCGGTGCCGACCTGGCCAACCTGGTGAACGAGGCGGCGCTGTTCTCCGCGCGTGCCAACCGCCGCAGCGTGGGCATGACCCAGTTCGAGCTGGCCAAGGACAAGATCATGATGGGCGCCGAGCGCAAATCCATGGTCATGTCCGACAAGGAAAAGCGCAATACCGCCTACCACGAGGCCGGGCACGCCATCGTCGGGCGCACCGTGCCGGAGCACGACCCGGTGTACAAGGTCAGCATCATCCCCCGCGGTCGCGCCCTCGGGGTGACCATGTTCCTGCCCGAGGAAGACCGCTACAGCCACAGCCGGCGCCATATCATCAGCCAGATCTGCTCCCTGTTCGGTGGTCGCATCGCCGAGGAAATGATCAACGGTGCGGATGGCGTCACCACCGGTGCCTCCAACGACATCAAGCGCGCCACCGAGATCGCGCGCAACATGGTCACCAAGTGGGGCCTGTCCGAGCGCCTTGGCCCGCTGCTCTATGACGACAGCGAGGAGGAAGTCTTCCTCGGTCGCAGCGCCGGCACCGCGCAGCGCAGCATCTCGGGCGATACCGCCAAGATGATCGACGAGGAAGTGCGGCGCATCATCGACGAGTGCTATGCCACAGCGCAGCGCATCCTCGAGGAAAACCGCGACAAGCTGGAGCTGATGGCCGACGCGTTGATGCAGTACGAAACCATCGATTCCCTGCAGATCGACGACATCATGGCCGGCCGCCCGCCGCGCCCGCCGCGGGACTGGGACAGCAACCCCCCCGGTGGTGGCAAGACCGCCGGCGATGACGACGCTGTGATGGATGACCGGCGCAATGATGGCGCCGTAGGTGACCCCGCCAGCGAGCACTGAGCGTTCATGTCCGGGTCACTGCCACCGGGGCCGGTGCTGGATTGCGCCGGTCGCCGGCTCGATCTCTCCCGCCCGCAGGTCATGGGCATCCTCAACATCACACCGGATTCCTTCTCCGATGGTGGCGAGCTGCGCCACGGCGGCAGCACCCGCATCGACCGGGTACTGCGGCGCGCCGCCGCCATGGTGGCGGATGGCGCGGCCCTGCTTGACGTCGGCGGCGAATCCACCCGTCCCGGGGCCGAACCGGTCAGCGAGCAGGAAGAGCTGGACCGCGTGCTGCCGGTGGTCGCGGCCATCAGCGCCGAACTCGATGTGGTGATCTCCGTTGACACCAGCACCCCTGCGGTGATGCGCGAGGCGGCGGCCCTGGGCGCGGGCCTGCTCAACGACGTGCGCGCCCTGCGCCGGGACGGAGCGCTTGAGACCGCCGTTGGCACCGGCCTGCCGGTGTGCCTGATGCACATGCGCGGGGAGCCCGGGCAGATGCAAACCGCCCCCGAATACGGCGACGTGGTGGCGGAGGTCGGCGACTTCCTGGCGCAGCGCGCCGCCGCCTGCCTCGCCGCGGGCATACCCCGGGAGCGCATCCTGCTCGACCCCGGCTTCGGCTTCGGCAAGCTCCCGGCGCATAACCTCACCCTGCTGCACCGGCTCGAGCAACTGCGCGCTCTGGACTACCCTTTACTGGTTGGCCTGTCCCGCAAGTCCCTGATCGGTGCCGTCCTGCGGCGTCCGCTGCAGGAGCGCCTGGCGGGCAGCCTGGCACTGGCGGTGATGGCGCTGGAGCGCGGTGCCGTCATCCTGCGCGTGCATGATGTCCCCGAGACGGTGGATGCCGTGCGCCTTTACACGGCTATGATCATGGAACGTGAAGCATGAGCAGAAAGTATTTCGGTACCGACGGTGTGCGTGGTGAGGTCGGCACCTATCCGATCACCCCCGAATTTGTTCTCAAGCTGGGCTGGGCCACCGGCAAGGTGTTCGGTCGGCAGGGGCGCAGCAAGATCCTGATCGGCAAGGACACCCGTATCTCCGGCTACATGTTCGAATCCGCCCTGGAGGCGGGCCTGGTGGCTGCCGGGGCCAACGTCAGCCTGCTCGGGCCGATGCCGACCCCGGCCATCGCCTACCTGACCCGCACCTTCCACGCCCAGGCCGGGATCGTCATCAGTGCCTCCCACAACCCCTACTACGACAACGGCATCAAGTTCTTTGGCGCCGACGGCACCAAACTGCCGGATGCCATCGAGCTCGAGATCGAGGCCATGCTTGAGGCGGACATCACCACCGCCAGCTCCGCCGAACTGGGCAAGGTGGTGCGCATCGGCGATGCCCCCGGGCGCTACATCGAGTTCTGCAAGAGCACGGTGCCATCCCACTTCAACCTGAAGGGAGTCCGGCTGGTGGTGGACTGCGCCCATGGCGCCACCTACCACGTGGCCCCCGAAGTGTTCGGGGAGCTGGGCGCGGAGGTCATCACCATCGGCGTCGACCCCAACGGCACCAACATCAACGCCGGTGTCGGCTCGACCCGCCCGGAGGCATTGCGGGAGCGCGTGCTGGCGGAGCAGGCGGATCTCGGCATCGCCTTTGACGGTGATGGCGACCGGGTGCTGTTCATCGACCACCGCGGCGACATCGTGGATGGCGATGAAC
>JBJHBY010000281.1:0-3810 GCA_050485745.1 Gammaproteobacteria bacterium
CCCAGCCGCCCCCGGGCCAGCTCACGCCGCCTCTGCACGTCCAGCTGCGGCAGGCACAGGGCGAGAGTGCCCGCCACCACCCGGCGCGTGCTGCTGTTGCTGTACCACAGGCCGCGCCCCAGCAGCCAGCCCAGGCCGCGCAGTACGGGCAGGGGCATCCAGGCGCAGAGCCGCAGCAGCAGCGTCAGGGCTCGCCATTTCATGGCCGGGGGTGGCTCTCGTTGCGGGAAAGGCGTGATGGTGCCATGGCGGGAGGCAAGACGCGAGACGCGAGACGCGAGATGCAAGACGCAAGACGCAAGACGCAAGACGCGGGATGCGGGAGGGGGCCGCTGTGGTGGTCGCCGGTGTGGTGGAAGGATCATAATGGCGCTGGCAATGTTTCCGCAGACGGAGGCCGTATGAGCTGGCAAGCGACGTTCACCAATGCCTTTCTGCGCGTTGGCAAGTTCTGGGTTGCGCGCAAGGACTTTGACGGGGCCTGCCGTTTCATGCGCTGGCAGATGAATGACCTCGCCGCGCGCCAGGCCGTGCCCGGCGGTGTGCGCGTGGAGCGCACCACGCTGGCGGGGGTGCCCTGTGAGTGGGTCTGGCACGAGCGCTGTGCGGGAGTCGACCCGGTGGTGCTGTACTTTCACGGCGGCGGCTATGTGGCGGGCTGCCCCGCCAGCCACCGCGACCTCGCCTGGCGCCTGTCCCGTTCCGCCGGCGCACGCATTCTCATGGTGGACTACCGGCTCACCCCCGAGCACCCCTACCCAGCTCCCCTCGATGATGCCCTCGGCGTCTATCGCGCCGTGCTCGATAGCGGTCAGCCGGCGACCCGCATGGCCTTTGCCGGTGATTCGGCCGGCGGCAACCTGGTGCTGGCCACCCTGCTGGGTGCCCGGGATGCGGGTCTGGCCCTGCCCGCGGCGGCGATTTGCCTGTCGCCCTGGGCGGACCTCACCCACTCCGGCATCTCCATTCAAAGCAACGCCAGCGCCGATGCCCTGCTGCCCGCACAGTTGCTGGAACTGGCGGGAGCGGCCTATGTCGGTGAGCACGACCCCCGATCACCACTGATTTCGCCGGTGTTCGCGGATTTTCACGGCCTGCCGCCCCTGCAGATCCATGTTGGGGCGGACGAAATCCTGCTCGACGACAGCGCCCGTGTGGCGGAGCGTGCGGAGGCTGCGGGCGTGACGGTGGATTACCGGGTGTGGCCGGGGGTGCCCCATGCCTTTCCGGTGATGGCACGGCTCCTGCCGGAGGCGCGGGCGGCGATTGAGCAGATGGGGCGCTTCACGCGCAGTCAGTGGTCGTAGGCCCGGTATTCCGTCCCGCGCACCGCCCTGTCCGTTACTGGCCCTGACCCTGACCCTGGGCCTGCTCCTCGCGGCGCCGCCCGTACCACTGGTGGAAATCTTCCGCGGGTAGCGGGCGGCTGTAGAAGAAACCCTGGGCCAGTTCGCAGCCGTGGTGGCGCAGGAAGCAGGCCTGCTCCAATTCCTCGATGCCCTCGCCGATCACCTCCAGCCCCAGGCTGTGTGCCATGGCGATAATGGCGCGGATCAGCGCGGCGGCCTCTGGCTCGTGCAGGTCGGCGACAAAGCTGCGGTCGATCTTCAGGGCATCGAAGGGGTAGCGCTTCAGGTAGCTGAGTGAGGAAAACCCGGTGCCGAAGTCATCCAGCACCAGGCGTACGCCGAGGCGCTTGAGCTGAGTCATCACCTGCTGTGTTTGCGGCAGGTCGTTGAGCAGCAGGCGTTCGGTCAGCTCCAGCTCCAGCAGCTCCGGCGCCAGGCCGCTGCTGGCCAGAGCCCGTTCCACTGCGCCGATGATATGGCCGCCGACGAACTGACGGCTGGAGACATTCACCGCGACACGCAGGCTGCGGCCCCCGGTGACCCAGGACTGTGCCTGCATGCAGGCCTCGGCCAGCAGCCACTCGCCGATTGGAATGATCAGCCCGCTCTCTTCCGCCACCGGAATGAACTGGTCCGGCCCCGGATGGCCAAGCTCGCTGTTGTGCCAGCGTGCCAGGGCCTCGACCGCCACCACCTGGCCGCTGTCCAGGTCGATCACGGGCTGGTAGTGCAGGTTCAGTTCGCCACGGCTGACCGCGTGGCGCAACTGCGTCTCCATGTTCAGGCGCTGCAGCGCCAGCCGGTTCATTTCCGGTGTGTAGTAATGGTAGTGGTTGCGCCCGGCCTGTTTGGCCGTGGTCAGTGCACTTTCGCCGTTGCGTAGCAGTTCCGCGGCGTTGGAGGCATCGGCGGGGAACACCGAGAGCCCGACACTGGCGGTGATGTTCAGCTCACGTCCGGCCAGAAAGAACGGCTCGGCGATGCTGTTGATGATTTTCTCCGCCACCAGCGTGGCGTCGGCACCGCTGCGCTGGTTCAGCAGCAGTACCAGAAACTCGTCGCTGCCCAGGCGTGCCACGGTGTCCTCTTCGCGCACGCAATCCTGCAGGCGCTGTGCCGCCTCGATCAGCAGTTGGTCGCCCTGGTCCAGGCCGAGGGATTCATTGACCACCTTGAAGCGGTCCAGGTCGACGCACATCAGGGTCAGGCTGCGCTGATGCCGCTCTGCGCTGTTGATCGCCTGGGCGAGGCGGTCCATGGCCAGGGCGCGGTTGGGCAGCCCCGTCAGGGCATCGAAGTTGGCGTGCTGGAACAGGTGCTCGCGATAGGTGAGGCGTTCGGTGATGTCCTCGTGGACGATCAGGATATGCGAAGTGCTGCCGTCGGCGTCGAAAATCGGGCTGATCGTCGACAGGCTCTGGAAAGGCTTGGCGTTGCTGCGTGGCAGGCGCAGCTCTCCGCGCCAGGTGGCGCCGGTCTCCACGGTGCTGCGAATTTCGGGAAGTATCGCGGCGAGGCTCTCTTCGCGCGCCGCCGCCATGTTGTTGCCGACCAGCTGCTCGGCGCTCTGCCCGACCATGCGACAGTAGGGCAGGTTGGCGTACTGCACCACGCCGTCGCGATCGGTAATCAACACGCAGGCCGGGCTTTGTTCCACCGCCATGGCCATGCGCCGCAGCTGTTCCTCGGCCAGGGCGCGGGCGCTGCTCTCGCGCTCGAAACTGCGCGCGCGCCGTACCACCGAGGTCACCAGCGCCAGGGCGAGAGCCACGCAGGCGATGATCAGCAGGGCAGAACTGCCGAGGTGAGCGGTCAGGGGCGTGATGGCGGCGATGCCGACGGCCAGAGCTGCCAGCAGCGCGTATAGCGCCAGCTCGTTGTGTGGCTTCATCGGGGGCATGGGCACACGGGTTCCAACGGCTCCGGATCTGATTCCTGTGGGTTTGCCCTGGCCTGGCGCATCCTGTCGCTGGCGCTTCATGCGGAGGCTTTGTTACAGCCTCAGAAAAATCAAAAGCTTGCAGCCCATAATGCAAGGGTGGATGAGAGTATAGAGCAGCGGTGACACCTTGCTGGCCGCCAAAATGAGACCTGGTTCGCATTCTCGGGGATGATTGCATTTCAGCGGCTGGCGCGAGCGGGGACGTAGCCAGCGGAGCCGCGTCTCCGCGCCCGCGCAGTCCTCGCGACGGTTGTCCCGGGCTTGCGGGGTTGGGCGCTCGGGATGTCCTTGGCTGGAGGAGCGGCACAGGGAAGTGCCGCCGCAAGGCCGCGTTGCGGCCGGCGCGAGCGGGTACGTAGCCAGCGGAGCCGCGTCTCCGCGCCCGCGCAGTCCCCGCGACGGTTGTCCCGGGCTTGCGGGGTTGGACGCTCGGGATGTCCTTTGCTGGAGGAGCGGCACAGGGAAGTGCCGCCGCAAGGCCGATTATTAGTCTGGCGCGAGCGGGGACGTAGCCAGCGG